>LJNT01000024.1 GCA_001314685.1 Rhodobacteraceae bacterium HLUCCA09 | reverse complement strand
GCTGGTGGCAGAGTCGATCGCCCAGCAGCTCGAGCGGCGCGTCAGCTTCCGCCGCGCGATGAAGCGGTCGGTGCAGAACGCCATGCGCATGGGCGCGCTCGGCATCCGGGTGAACGTCGCGGGCCGCCTCGGCGGCGCCGAGATCGCCCGGACGGAGTGGTATCGCGAGGGCCGGGTGCCCCTGCACACGCTGCGCGCCGATATCGACTATGCGCTCAAGGAGGCCTCGACGCCTTACGGGATCATCGGGATCAAGGTCTGGATCTTCAAGGGCGAGATCATGGAGCACGATCCCTCGGCGCGTGACCGCCGCGCGCAGGAGATCCAGGACGGTCCGGCCCCGCGCGGTGGCGGCGGCGGCCGACGCGACCGCTAAGGAGTAGAAAAGATGCTGCAACCCAAGCGCACGAAGTTTCGCAAACAGCACAAGGGCCGGATCAAGGGCGAGGCCAAGGGCGGCACCGAACTGAATTTCGGCACCTACGGGCTGAAGGCCACGACGCCCGAACGGGTCACCGCGCGCCAGATCGAGGCCGCGCGCCGTGCCATGACGCGCCACATGAAGCGTCAGGGCCGGGTGTGGATCCGCATCTTTCCCGACGTGCCGGTGACGTCAAAGCCCACCGAGGTGCGGATGGGCAAGGGCAAGGGCTCGGTCGATTTCTGGGCGGCGCGGGTCAAGCCCGGCCGGATCATGTTCGAGATCGACGGCGTGTCGGAGGCCATCGCGCAGGAGGCCCTGCGCCTGGCCGCGATGAAGCTGCCGATCAAGTCGCGCGTCGTGGTGCGGGAAGACTGGTAAGGCTGCCCCAAGGCCCGTGGATCGGCGCCCCCGGCCTGCAGACAGGGTCGGGGGCTACTTATAGTGGCCGACCTCGTATCTCCGGCCCGCGGCAGCGCCCCGATACGGGCTTGCCAACTTGGGCATGAGCGTCTAGTGGGGCTGCTCACTCACCGCTCCACCGGAATCAGGGTGACCCCGCACCAACGGGCAGGGGCCCTCCGGTGTTCGACAAGGGAACAAGGCGATGACCGCCACCGAATTGCGAGACAAGACGCCGGACGAACTGCGCGAGCAGCTCACCCAGCTCAAGAAGGAAAGCTTCAACCTGCGCTTCCAGAAGGCCACAGGCCAGATGGAGAACACCGCGCGGATGCGCCAGGTGCGTCGCGACACCGCGCGCGTGCTGACCGTTCTGAACGAGAAGGCGCGCGGCGGCGCGCCTGAAGCGCCGGAGGCCTGAGACCATGCCAAAGAGAATTCTTCAGGGCACCGTCACCTCGACGCAGAACGCACAGACCGTGACCGTCTCGGTCGAGCGCCGCTTCACGCATCCGATTCTGAAGAAGACGATCCGGAAGTCGAAGAAGTATCGCGCCCATGACGGGGCAGACGAATACAAGGTCGGCGACGTCGTCCGCATCATCGAATGCGCACCGAAGTCGAAAACGAAACGCTGGGAAGTTATTGCCTCGCGCAGCGCCTCGATGGAGTGGGTGCCGGCGCAGGGCCATGCCGCTGACGCGGAAGCGGCGGGAGCCGTATAGCATTCCGGTTTGATCGAAACCCTGGGGCACCGCGGATCGGGCGTCCCCAAAGGTCGGGAGAAACCCCATGATCCAGATGCAGACGAATCTGGATGTCGCTGACAATTCCGGCGCGCGCCGGGTGCAGTGCATCAAGGTTCTCGGCGGCTCCAAGCGGAAGTACGCCTCGGTGGGCGACATCATCGTGGTGTCGGTCAAGGAGGCGATCCCGCGTGGCCGCGTGAAGAAGGGCGACGTGCGAAAGGCCGTCGTCGTGCGCACCGCCAAGGAGGTGCGCCGCGAGGACGGCACCGCGATCCGCTTCGACCGGAACGCAGCCGTCATCCTCAACAACAACAACGAGCCCATCGGCACCCGCATCTTCGGGCCGGTCGTGCGCGAGCTGCGCGCCAAGAACTTCATGAAGATCATTTCGCTCGCCCCGGAGGTGCTCTGATGGCCGCGAAACTCAAGAAGGGCGACAAGGTGCTCGTGCTGACCGGCAAGGACAAGGGAAAGACCGGCGAGATCGTCTCGGTCGACCCCAAGGCCGGCCGCGCTGTGGTCGAAGGCGTCAACATGGCCGTCCGTCACCAGCGCCAGACGCAGAACAGCCAGGGCGGCCGCGTGCCCAAGGCCATGCCGATCGACCTCTCGAACCTCGCTTTCGTCGATTCGAACGGCAAGCCGACGCGCGTCGGCTTCAAGACGACCGACGAGGGCAAGAAGGTCCGCTACGCCAAGACGACGGGGGACGTGATCGATGCTTGACGCCGCCAATTACGCCCCCCGCTTGCGGACGCTCTACCGCGAGACGATCAGGCCCGCGATGAAGGAGGAGTTCGGCTACGCCAACGACCTCATGATCCCGCGGCTCGACAAGATCGTGCTCAACATCGGCGCCGGCGCCGAGGCCGTGCGCGACAGCAAGAAGGCCAAGAGCGCGCAGGAAGACCTGACGAAGATCGCCGGCCAGCAGGCCGTGATCACCCGCGCCAAGAAGTCGATCGCCGGCTTTCGCGTGCGCGAGGACATGCCGCTCGGCGCCAAGGTCACCCTGCGCAGCGACCGCATGTACGAGTTCTTCGACCGCCTCGTTACCGTCGCGCTGCCGCGCGTCCGCGACTTTCGCGGCGTGAAGGGCTCGGCCTTCGACGGCCGCGGCAATTACGCGATGGGCATCAAGGAGCACATCGTCTTCCCCGAGATCGACTACGACAAGGTCGACGAGGTCTGGGGAATGGACATCATCATCTGCACCACAGCCAAGACGGATGCGGAAGCCAAGGCGCTGTTGAAGCACTTCAACATGCCGTTCAACAGCTGAGCCGGGGAACAGGATCATGGCAAAGAAAGCAATGGTCGAGCGCGAGCGGAAACGGCAGAAGCTCGTGCAGCGCTACGCCGCAAAGCGACAGGCGCTCAAGGACATCGCAAACGACGACAGCCGCCCGATGGAAGAGCGTTTCAAGGCGCGGCTCAAGCTCGCGCAGCTTCCGCGCAACTCGTCGCCCACGCGCCTGCACAACCGCTGCCAGATCAGTGGGCGGCCGAAGGCGTATTACCGCAAACTGAAGATCAGCCGGATCGCCCTGCGAGACCTTGCGTCCGAGGGCCAGATCCCCGGCATGGTCAAGTCGAGCTGGTGAGGGAGGACAGGACATGAACGATCCTCTCGGAGACATGCTCACCCGGATCCGCAACGCGCAGATGCGGGGCAAGTCCACCGTCCGCACGCCGGCGTCAAAGGTCAGGGCTTGGGTGCTCGATGTGCTCGCGGCCGAAGGCTATATCCGCGGCTACGAGAAGGCGACCGGCGCCGACGGTCACCCCGAACTCGAGATCGCGCTGAAATACTACGAGGGCCAGCCCGTGATCCGCGAGCTGCGCCGCGTGTCGAAGCCCGGGCGCCGTGTCTATACCGGCGCGACCGAGATTCCCGCCGTCCGGCAGGGCCTCGGCGTGTCGATCGTGTCGACTTCGAAGGGCGTGATGTCGGATGCCGCCGCACGCCAGGCGAATGTCGGCGGCGAAGTGCTCTGCCAGGTATTCTGAGGAGGGACGAGATGAGCCGTATCGGAAAGAGACCGGTCGAGCTGCCCTCCGGCGTGACGGCCGAGGTGCAGGGTCAGACCGTCGAGGTGAAGGGGCCGAAGGGCGCCCGCTCCTGGACGGCGACCGACGACGTGACGATCACGATGGACGAGGGCGCCATCACGGTCAAGCCGCGGGGCGAGAGCAAGCGCGCCCGTCAGCAATGGGGCATGTCGCGCACCAACATCGCCAACCTCGTGCAGGGCGTGACGGACGGCTTCAAGAAGGAGCTCGAGATCCAGGGTGTCGGCTACCGCGCCCAGATGCAGGGCAACACGCTGAAGCTGAACCTCGGCCTGTCGCACGAGGTCGATTTCCCGGTGCCGGAGGGGGTGACGATCACCTGCCCCAAGCCGACCGAGATCGTGATCGAGGGTGCCAACGAGCAGCATGTCGGCCAGGTCGCAGCCAATATCCGCGACTGGCGGCGGCCTGAGCCCTACAAGGGCAAGGGCATCCGCTACAAGGGCGAGTTCATCTTCCGCAAGGAAGGCAAGAAGAAGTAAGGGCGTATCAGATGGGTCTGAGCAAGAGAAAGTTGTTCCAGAAGCGCCGTCTGCGCGTCCGGAACAAGCTGCGCAAGGTCAATGCAGGGCGTCCGCGCCTCTCGATCCATCGCAGCAACAAGAATATCAGCGTGCAGCTGATCGACGACGTGGAGGGCCGCACGCTGGCCGCCGCCTCGACGATGGAGAAGGATCTGGGGTTCCTCGGCAAGAACAACGCCGATGCGGCCACCAAGATCGGTCAGACCATCGCCGAGCGCGCCAAGAAGGCGGGCGTGGAAGAGTGCTACCTCGATCGCGGCGGCTTCCGTTACCACGGCACGGTCAAGGCGCTCGCCGACGCCGCGCGCGAGGGCGGTCTGCGGCTCTGACCGCGGCTGGATGAACAGGGCAGGCGGCGCCCCGGCGCCGTCTCGATGACCGGGGGGCGAACGCGCCCACTTCGGTTGAACAGACAAGGCGCCCGGCGCCACACCGAGAGGATTGCCGTTCATGGCACGAGACCCGCACGACAGGGGGGGCCGCGGGCGCGGCCGCGACCGCGACGAGGCCCCCGAATTCGCTGACCGCCTGGTCGCCATCAACCGTGTGTCGAAGACCGTCAAGGGCGGCAAGCGCTTCGGCTTCGCCGCGCTCGTCGTCGTGGGCGACCAGAAGGGCCGCGTCGGCTTCGGCAAGGGCAAGGCCAAGGAGGTGCCCGAGGCGATCCGCAAGGCCACCGAGCAGGCCAAGCGCGGCATGATGCGGGTGCCCCTGCGCGAGGGCCGCACGCTGCACCACGATATCGAGGGCCATCACGGCGCCGGCAAGGTCATCATGCGCACCGCGCCCCAGGGCACGGGCATCATCGCCGGCGGCCCGATGCGCGCCGTCTTCGAGATGCTCGGGGTGCAGGACGTTGTGGCGAAGTCGAACGGCAGCCAGAACCCCTACAACATGATCCGCGCCACCCTCGACGGGCTGCGCAACCAGTCGAGCCCCCGCCAGGTCGCGCAGCGGCGCGGCAAGAAGGTGGCTGACATCCTCCGCAAGGACGACCAGCCCAAGGCCGAGGCCGAGACGGCCGGCGCCGAGGCGTAAGGAGAGCGAGCCATGGCCAAGACCCTCGTCGTCAAGCAGATCGGCTCGCCGATCCGCCGCCCGGCCGACCAGCGCCAGACGCTGATCGGGCTGGGCCTGAACAAGATGCACCGCACCCGCGAGCTCGAGGACACGCCCTCGGTGCGCGGTATGATCCGCAAGATCCCCCACCTCGTCGAGATCGTCGAGGAGCGCGGCTGACAGCTGCCTTAGGCCCTCGACACAGGTTCACCGATGGATGTTGTCAATCGAATCTGGCGCGCGCTGCCCCCCGTGGCAGCGCGCGCCAGTCGTTTGGCGTTACTCGCTCGGTGGGTCCCGTGCAGTCGCGGGGCATGGATGTACGCTTCCTGCGTTCCATTGTGGTCTTGCGTGGCGCATGGAGCGTCGATATACGCCGCCAGTGGCCCATCTATTGGTCATTTCCGGGAAGAATAAGCCGTGTTCGGGGCGCCTTCGCTTCAGCCCCCGCATCCGGCGAGAGGAGAAGCGACATGAAACTGAACGAACTGGCGCCCGCCCCGGGCTCCTCCCCCAGGAAGAAGCGCATCGCGCGCGGCCCCGGCTCGGGCAAGGGCAAGACCGCCGGGCGCGGCATCAAGGGCCAGAAGAGCCGCTCGGGCGTGGCGATCAACGGCTACGAGGGCGGCCAGATGCCGCTCTACCAGAGGCTGCCCAAGCGCGGCTTCAACAAGCCGAATCGCAAGAAGTATGCCGTCGTGAACCTCGGCCTGATCCAGAAATTCATCGACGCCGGCAAGATCGACGCGGGTCAGCCCATCACCGAGGAGGCGCTCGTGGCCTCGGGCCTTGTCCGTCGCAAGCGCGACGGCGTGCGCGTGCTCGCCAAGGGCGAGTTCAGCGCGAAGGTGACGCTTGACGTTACGGGTGCCTCGCACTCGGCCGTCAAGGCGGTCGAGGGCGCCGGCGGCGCGATCACGGTCAAGACGGCGCCGGCGGCCGGCTGACAGGTTGTGCCGGGCGCGCGCCCGGCTTACATCGCCCATGTCTTCGCGCCGCCGACCGGGGACCGGTTCGGCGGCGCACCCATGAAGAGAGACCGCTCACATGGCATCCGCAGCAGAGCAGATGGCGGCCAACCTCAGCTGGGGCGCGCTGGGGCGCGCCACCGAGCTCCGCCAGCGCATTCTCTACACTCTCGGCCTCCTCATCGTGTACCGGCTCGGCACCTACATCCCGGTGCCGGGGATCGACGGCGACGCTCTGCGTGAGTTCATGGACCAGGCGGCGGCGGGCCTCGGCGGCGTGCTGTCGATGTTCACGGGCGGCGCGCTGGGACGCATGGGCATCTTCGCCCTCGGCATCATGCCCTACATCTCGGCCTCGATCATCGTGCAGCTGATGACGGCCATGGTGCCCAAGCTGGAGCAGCTCAAGAAGGAGGGCGAGCAGGGCCGAAAGAAGATCAACCAGTACACGCGCTACGGCACGGTGCTGCTGGCCACGTTCCAGGCCTACGGCCTCGCGGTGAGCCTCGAGGCGGGCGGTCTCGTCTCCGACCCGGGCTGGTTCTTCCGGGCGGCCTGCGTCATCACGCTGGTCGGCGGCACGATGTTCCTGATGTGGCTGGGCGAGCAGATCACCGCGCGCGGCATCGGCAACGGCATCTCGCTGATCATCTTCGTGGGCATCATCGCCGAGCTTCCGGCCGCGCTTGCGCAGTTCTTCGAGCAGGGCCGCACCGGTGCGCTGTCGCCCGCGGCGACGGTCGCCGTCATCGTCATGCTGCTGGCGACGCTGACCTTCGTGGTGTTCATGGAGCGATCCCTGCGCAAGATCCACATCCAGTATCCGCGCCGGCAGGTGGGGATGAAGGTCTATGACGGCGGCTCGAGCCACCTGCCGATCAAGGTCAACCCGGCAGGCGTGATCCCGGCGATCTTCGCCTCGTCGCTGCTGCTGCTGCCGACCACGCTCAGCACGTTTTCGGGCGGGCAGTCGGGGCCGGTAATGTCGACGATCATGGCCTATTTCGGGCCCGGACAGCCGCTCTACCTGCTGTTCTTCGGCGGCATGATCGTGTTCTTCACCTACTTCTACACGCTCAACGTGAGCTTCAAGGTCGACGACGTCGCCGACAACCTGAAGAACCAGAGCGGCTTCATCCCCGGCATCCGTCCGGGCAAGAAGACGGCGGAATACCTCGAATACGTCACCACGCGAATCCTCGTGCTCGGCTCGGGCTATCTGGCGCTCGTCTGCCTGATCCCCGAGATGATCCGCGCCGAGCTCGCCATCACCGCGTATTTCGGGGGCACGTCGATCCTGATCATCGTGTCGGTCGGCATGGACACGGTGCAGCAGATCCAGTCGCACCTGCTTGCGCATCAGTACGAAGGGCTCATCGAGAAGTCCCAGCTGCGCGGCAAGAAGAGGGGAGGCGCCGCGAAACCCGGCGCAAGGAAGGGGCCGGCACGGCGATGAACATCATTCTTCTCGGCCCGCCGGGGGCGGGCAAGGGCACGCAGGCGCGACGGCTCGTGGAGGCGCGCGGGATGGTGCAGCTCTCGACGGGCGACATGCTGCGCGAGGCGAAGGACAGCGGCACCGAGATGGGCAAGCGCGTGGCCGAGGTGATGGCCCGGGGCGAGCTCGTCACCGACGAGATCGTCATCGGCCTGATCGAGGAAAAACTGACGACGACCGACGCGCCGGGCGGCTTCATCTTCGACGGCTTCCCGCGCACGCTGGCCCAGGCCGACGCGCTTGGCGAGCTGCTGGACAAGCACGGCCAGCAGGTCGACGCGGTGATCGAGATGCAGGTCGACGACGAGGCCCTCGTCACCCGTATCGCCGGCCGCGCCACCTGTGCGGGCTGCGGCGAGGTCTACAACGACACGCTGCGCCCCATCCCCGATGACGGGAAGTGCGCTGTGTGCGGCGGCACCGAATTCAAGCGGCGAGCCGACGACAACGCCGAAAGCCTGCGTCAGCGGCTGATGGAATACTACAAGAAGACCTCGCCGCTCGTCGGTTACTACCACGCCAAGGGGCAACTCGAACGGATCGACGGCCTCGCCGAGATCGACGCCGTCAGCGGGGCCATCGCGAAAGTGCTTGACAAGGTGTGACCACCCCTTGACCGCGCGTGTGATCCCCCGTAGCACACCGCCTCTGGAAAGAATCGATCCCTCCCCTTGACCCGCGCCCGGGCGAGGGTGCGCACCGGCCCCGGTGGCGCCCCCGCTGCCGGGCCTGCGTTGTGAAAAAAGGTTCTGGAATTACGGAACCGCAACCGAAGGAACCCACTCTTGGCACGAATCGCTGGCGTCAACATCCCTACGGCAAAACGCGTTCCCATCGCGTTGACCTACATCCACGGCATCGGGCAGAGCGCCGCCCACACCATTTGCGAGACGGTCGGCGTCGACCCGGCCAAGCGCGTCAACGAGCTGTCTGACGCCGAGGTGCTGTCGATCCGCGAGCACATCGACCAGAATTTCACCGTCGAGGGCGACCTGCGCCGCGAGGTGCAGATGAACATCAAGCGGCTGATGGATCTCGGCTGCTACCGCGGGCTGCGCCACCGCCGCAACCTGCCCGTTCGCGGCCAGCGCACGCATACCAACGCGCGCACCCGCAAGGGCCCCGCCAAGCCCATCGCCGGCAAGAAGAAATAAGGAGAGGTCGTCATGGCTCGTGATACCCGCCGCCGCCCGGCCCGCAAGGTCTCCAAGAACATTGCCGCCGGCGTGGCGCATGTGAATTCGTCGTTCAACAATACCAAGATCCTGATTTCCGACGTTCAGGGCAACGCGATCGCGTGGTCGTCGGCCGGCACGATGGGCTTCAAGGGGTCGCGCAAGTCGACGCCCTACGCCGCCCAGCTCGCCGCCGAGGATGCCGGGCGCAAGGCGCAGGAGCACGGGATGAAGACGCTCGAGGTCGAGGTTCAGGGGCCGGGCTCGGGCCGGGAGAGCGCGCTGCGGGCGCTAGCGGCCGTCGGCTTCAACATCACCGCGATCCGCGACGTGACCCCCATCGCCCATAACGGTTGCCGCCCGCCGAAACGACGCCGGGTCTGACCGCGAGGGATTGCCACTTCGGCGCCGTGCCCACCCCGGGCGCGGCGCACCGCTTTTCGATCCTCGGGTGTTCGGCGCTTCATGGACATGGGCGCCGGACTGGAATGGAGGCACCTACATGATCCACAAGAACTGGCAGGAACTGATCAAGCCCACGCAGCTCGTGGTCAAGCCGGGGCACGATCCGGCGCGGCAGGCGACCGTGATCGCCGAGCCGCTCGAGCGGGGCTTCGGCCTGACCCTCGGCAACGCCGTTCGGCGGGTTCTCCTGTCCTCGCTGCAGGGCGCAGCGGTGACGTCGGTCCAGATCGACAACGTGCTCCACGAGTTCAGCTCGGTGCCCGGGGTCCGCGAGGATGTGACCGACATCGTGCTCAACCTCAAGCAGGTCGCCCTGCGGATGGAGGTCGACGGGCCGAAGCGGCTGTCGATCTCGGCCAAGGGGCCGGGCGCCGTCACGGCCGGCTCGATCTCGGAATCCGCCGGCATCGAGGTGCTGAACCGTGACCATGTCATCTGCCACCTCGACGAGGGCGCGGACGTTTACATGGAACTGACGGTCAACATCGGCAAGGGGTACGTTGCAGCCGACAGGAATCGCCCCGAGGACGCGCCGATCGGCCTTATCCCGATCGACGCGATCTACTCGCCGGTCAAGAAGGTCAGCTACGACGTCCAGCCGACCCGCGAAGGCCAGGTGCTCGACTACGACAAGCTGACGATGAAGGTGGAGACCGACGGTTCGGTCAGCCCCGAGGACGCGGTGGCCTACGCAGCGCGCATCCTGCAGGATCAGCTGTCGATCTTCGTGAACTTCGATGAGCCGGAGAGCGCCACGCGGACCGAGGACGACGGCGATCTCGAGTTCAACCCGCTGCTCCTGAAGAAGGTGGACGAGCTCGAACTTTCGGTGCGCTCGGCAAACTGCCTGAAGAACGACAACATCGTCTATATCGGCGACCTGATCCAGAAGACCGAGGCCGAGATGCTGCGCACCCCGAACTTCGGCCGCAAGTCGCTGAACGAGATCAAGGAGGTGCTCTCGGGGATGGGCCTGCATCTCGGCATGGATGTCGAGGAATGGCCGCCCGAGAACATCGAGGACCTCGCCAAGAAGTTCGAGGAGCAGTTCTGATCGAGGGGGCAGGGCGCCTTCGCGCGTCCTGACAAGGGCCTGTCGAGGCCCGTTCCCCCGCCCCGGGCGATCCTGCCCCACCAAGGTGAGGGGGCCGCGCGCATGGCCCCCCGGACAAAGCATAGAATTGGAGACACACAATGCGTCACGCCCGCGGATACCGCCGCCTCAACCGCACCCACGAGCACCGCAAGGCGCTCTTTGCCAACATTGCCGGATCGCTGATCGAGCATGAGCAGATCAAGACCACCTTGCCAAAGGCCAAGGAGCTCAAGCGCATCGCCGACAAGCTGATCACGCTGGGCAAGCGGGGCGACCTGCACGCGCGCCGGCAGGCCGCCGCGCGCCTCAAGCAGGACGCGCACGTGGCCAAGCTGTTCGACGTGCTCGGCCCCCGCTACGCCGAACGTCAGGGCGGCTATGTCCGCGTGCTCAAGGCCGGCTTCCGCTACGGCGACATGGCCCCGATGGCCATCGTCGAGCTTGTCGACCGCGACCCCGACGCGAAGGGCGCAGCCGACCGCGCCCGCGAGGCCGAAGCAGAGGGAGCCGAAGAGTGACCACGTCGCAGCGCGATGTGTGAAGAACGGGGGAAGGGGGCCGAGAGGCCCCCTTTTTCATGCGTGTTCGGGCTCGGTCGCGGCCCGGCGGGCCTCGACCGCGGCGCGCTTGTACTTCTGCTGCGCGGTCAGAATCAGCATGTCGACCTGGCGGGCGCTGACGGGCGTGCCGCCGAGGAACTCCAGCAGATCCATGCGGGCCGCTTGCGGCAATGTCATGATGCGCGCAAACTGCTCCGGTCGGATGGGACGCACGGAAAACCTCTCCAAGTATAGCTCGTTCAGGTCTGTTCAATTTACGGTTGACCGGTTGTCAGGCAACTAGTCTAAAAGGTCATGTCTCCGAGGAACGCGATCGAGGTGGAACTGGACAAGCTGAAGGAGCTGGCCCCCGCCGGCTACCTTCTGGCGCTGCACATCCGGTTCGCTGCCCCCCTCGTGAAGTTCCAGACGTACAGACAGGACTGGATCGACCATTACACCGCGCAGGCCTACCAGCTGCGCGACCCGATGGTTGCCTGGGGGTTTACGGAGGAGGGCGCCACGCGTTGGTCGACGCTGGGCGTTCCCGATCCGTTCGGCATACTGAAGGAAGCGGCTGAATACGGCATGCCCTACGGGGCCTGTGTCGCCTGCGGCCCGATCGCGTCGCGCTCGATCTGCGGGTTCGCCCGTGCAGACCGCGAGTTCACCGACGACGAGATCGCAGAGCTGCAGGAGATCGTGCGCCGTCTGCATGCCATCACCGAACCGCCCGAGAGCCTGACCCAGGCCCAGAAGGATGCCTTGCGCCTGATCGCAGCAGGGGATCGTCACGCGGCCGCGGCGGCCAAACTCGGGATTTCGGAAAGCGCGTTGAAGGCACGGCTTTCCTCGGCTCGTCAGCGCCTGATGGCGCGCACGACGGCCGAGGCGCTTCAACGCGCACAAGAGTACCGTCTGTTGTAGGTGAAGGTCCACTGACTGCTCTCGCGCTGGCTCGGTTTTACCCACCACCAACCAGCAGGAGAGTGACAATGGAAGCCACGACCCTTTCGTTCGAGAACCTTCACAACCATGGCGAGCTTTTCGCCAATCTGCTTCGCGCAAGGCGGCAGTCCTTCATCGAGAAGAACAAGTGGGACCTGCCCGAGGCGCTCGGCATGGAGTACGACCAGTACGACACGCCTGCCTCGCGCTGGGTTGCCGTGCACGACCACGCCGGCACCGTTCTGGCGGGCATCCGCCTGACGCCCACCACGGCGCGCTGCGGCATCTACACCTACATGATCCGCGATGCGCAGCGCGGCCTGCTCGACTCGATCCCCCAGGATCTGCTCTATTTCGAGGCGCCGGTTGCCGATCATGTGTGGGAGTCGAGCCGCGTCTTCGTCAGCTCGGCCTGCCCGGCGAAGGATCGGCGGCGCGTGCACCTCAGTCTCATGCACGAGATGAGCCGTGCGGCGCGAGACCTCGGCGCGGCCCAGCTTCTCGGCCTGATCCCGGCCAACTGGCCGCGCTGGGCCCCGCGCTGCGGGCTCAACGCCTCGGCGGCCGGTCGGGTGATGGAGATCGACGGCATCGCCAACCAGTGCGTGTCGATCGACCTGACCGCAAAGCTCCACTGACGCCCGCGCGAGGGGGGGACAGCGCCACGGGGGCCGCCCGGCACAGGGCGGGCGGCCCGCCGCTTTCAACCGACCTGCCGGGGGCCTAGAGTGGGGCCGATGCAGGACCTTTTCGACCCATCGCCGCAACAGCCCGCGCCCGATAGCGCCATGGAGGCCGCAACCCGGCCGCTGGCCGACCGCTTGCGGCCGACACGGCTCTCGGAGGTGATCGGGCAGGGGCACCTGCTTGGGCCCGAGGCCCCGCTCGGCGCGATGCTGGCGGCGGGGCGGCTGTCGTCGCTGATCCTGTGGGGGCCGCCGGGGGTGGGAAAGACCACGATCGCGCGGCTCCTGGCCGACGAGACCGATCTCGCCTTCGTGCAGATCTCGGCGATCTTCACCGGCGTTCCGGACCTGCGCAAGGTGTTCGAGGCGGCGAAGCACCGGCGCGCGAACGGGCGCGGCACGCTGCTGTTCGTCGACGAGATCCACCGCTTCAACAAGGCCCAGCAGGACGGCTTCCTTCCCCACATGGAGGACGGGACGATCGTGCTGGTGGGCGCCACCACCGAGAACCCGAGCTTCGAGCTGAACGCGGCCGTTCTGAGCCGGGCGCAGGTGCTGGTGCTGCACCGGCTCGACGCCGAGGCGCTCGCGGCGCTGCTGGCCCGCGCCGAGGCGGAGCTGGGGCGCCCCCTGCCGCTGACGGGCGAGGCCCGCGCCGCGCTCCTTGGCATGGCCGATGGCGACGGACGGGCGCTGTTGAACCTCGTCGAGCAGGTGGCGGGCCATGCGGGCGCGGCGCTCGACGCGGGTGCGCTCGCCGCCCGGCTGACCCGCCGCGCGGCGCAGTACGACAAGACGGGCGACGCGCATTACAACCTCATCTCGGCGCTGCACAAATCCGTCCGCGGCTCCGACCCCGACGCGGCACTCTACTGGCTGGCGCGGATGCTGAAGGGCGGCGAAGACCCGCGTTACCTCGCCCGGCGGATCACCCGCATGGCGGTCGAGGATATCGGGCTGGCCGACCCGGCCGCGCAGCGCCACTGCCTCGACGCCTGGGCCACCTACGAGCGGCTCGGCTCGCCCGAGGGCGAGCTGGCACTGGCCGAGGCGGTGCTCTACCTCGCCCTCGCGCCGAAATCGAACGCGGCCTATGCCGCCTACAAGGCCGCCATGTCGGCCGCCGGCAAGACCGGCTCGGAGCCGCCGCCCAGCCACATCCTGAACGCGCCGACGAAGCTGATGAAGGAGCAGGGATACGGGCAGGGCTACGCCTACGACCACGACGCCGAGGATGCCTTCTCGGGACAGGACTATTTCCCCGAGAGCATGGCGCGCGAGAGCTACTACGACCCGGTCGACCGCGGCTTCGAGCGCGACCTGCGCAAGCGGGTGGAGTATTTCGAGAAGCTGCGCGCGCGGCGGCAGGGCAAGTTGACAGGGGAAGACGGCTGAGCCATTGGCGCGGCCATGCTCGGCTCGCTCCTCCAGGTGGCCTTGGGCGGCGCGCTCGGCGCCTCGGCCCGCTACCTCGTCAACACCGCTGTCATGCGCGCGCTCGGCCCGGGCTTTCCCTGGGCGACGCTGGCGGTCAACGTGGCAGGCTCGTTCCTGATGGGTGTGCTTGTGGTGTGGCTGGCGAAGAAGGGCGGGCAGCAGCTCGCGCCGTTCCTTGCGACGGGCATCCTCGGCGGGTTCACCACCTTCTCGGCCTATTCGCTCGATGTCGCCACGCTTTGGGAGCGGGGAGAGGTGGTGCAGGCGATGGGTTACGCCCTCGGCTCGGTCGCGCTGTCGGTCGGTGCGCTCTTCGCCGCGATGTGGCTGATGCGGGGGTGGATGGCATGAGCGGGGTGCAGACGGTCACCGTGGGCGCGGGCGAAGGCGATCAGCGGCTCGACCGGTGGTTTCGCCGCCGCTTTCCGCACGTCCCGCAGGGGCGTATCGAGAAGTTGTGCCGCAAGGGCGAGATCCGGGTCGATGGCGGCCGGGTGAAGCCCGCGACGCGGCTCGCCGAGGGCCAGTCGGTGCGCGTCCCGCCCCTGCCCGACACCGAGGCGCCGCCGTCCGACCGCCCCGACGATCGCCGCGCGCGCATGAGCGAGGCCGACGCGGCGATGATCCGCGATTCGGTGCTCTACCGCGACGAGCACCTGATCGCGCTGAACAAGCCGCCGGGCCTGCCCAGCCAGGGGGGCTCGGGGCAGGGCGCGCGCCACGTCGACGGGCTGTCCGAGGCGCTACGCTTCGGTGCCGACGACAAGCCGCGCCTCGTGCATCGGCTCGACAAGGACACATCGGGCGTGCTGCTGCTCGCCCGGTCGCGCGCGGCGGCCGATGCGCTGGCGAAGGCGTTTCGTGCCAGGGAGACGCGCAAGATCTACTGGGCGGCCTGCGCCGGCGTGCCCTCGCCCCGGATGGGCACGATCCGCTATGGGCTGGTCAAGGCCGGGGGGGGCGCGGGCGGCGACCGCGAGAAGATGCGGTGCATCCACCCCGAAGAGGTGGAGCGCACGACCGACGCCAGGCGGGCGACCACCGACTACGCCGTGCTCGAGAACGCCGGCGGGCGGCTCTCGTGGGTGGCGCTGGTGCCGGTGACCGGGCGCACCCATCAGCTGCGCGCGCACATGGCCGAGATCGGCCACCCGATGCTCGGCGACGGCAAGTATGGCGGTTCCGCGCAGGAGAATGCGGGCGATGGCTGGGGCGCGGGCGCAGGCGGGGCGCTCTCGCGCAAGCTGCACCTGCACGCCCGCTCGCTCGCACTCACGCACCCGGTCACGGGTGCGCGCCTGCACGTCACGGCGCCGTTGCCCGAGCACATGGCCCGCACCTGGGAGGTGCTCGACTGGCGGCCGGCCGACGTTCCTGCCGACCCCTTCCTCGACGATCGAGAGACGACGCGATGACCGAATGGGCCCTCAAGCGGTTCTGGACGGAAGCACACGCCGAACCGGGCGAGGGCGGCTGGGCTGTCCTGCTCGACGGCCGCCCCGTGCACACGCCCGCCCGTGCGCCCCTGCTCCTGCCCACCGAGGCGCTGGCCGAGGCCGTGGCGGCCGAGTGGCAGGCGCAGGAAGGCGAGGTGCAGCCGGGCCTGATGCCCTTCACGCGCGCGGCCAACTCCGCGCTCGACAAGGTCGTGCCGCAGGCGGGGGCGGTGGCCGACATGCTGATCGAGTACGGCGACACCGACCTTCTGTGCTACCGCGCCGAGACGCCGGAGGAGCTGGCCGCCGCGCAGGCCGAGGCGTGGGATCCCCTGCTCGACTGGGCGCGCTCGGCGCTGGGGGCCCCGCTGGTGGCGACGGCCGGCGTCATTCATGTCGACCAGCCGGAGCGCGCCCGCGCCGGCCTGAGGGCAGCGGTCGCGGGGCAGGACGCCTTCGCGCTCACGGCGCTGCACGATCTGGTGACGCTGTCGGGCTCGCTCGTGATCGGGCTCGCCGCGCAGAAGGGCGTTCTGCCAGCCGAGGAGCTGTGGACCCGCTCGCGCGTCGACGAGCACTGGCAGGAGCGCCAGTGGGGCCGTGACGCCGAAGCCGCCCGCATGGAAGAGGCCAGACGCGCCGATTTTCTCGTTGCATCGGAGTTTCATGCCCTCTCGCGCCGGCCCGCCAGACAGGGCGCTACCGACAAGCCTGCCCTTTAAGTCGGCGGGCGGCCAACATCCCGCACAAGTGCTGGGCACGGTCCGACTCGGGCAGGCATTCCAGCGATCTGTCGTTGCGCGAGGCCAGACCAGCCTTGACCTTGATGCGGTGTTTTGCCCAATGTTGCGGCGTTGAGGGAAGGGGGTTGCGCTCGCCTGCCGCTGCGCAAGCGGGTGGATATCCTTCATAACGAAACGCCCGCTCGCTGGGCGAACCATCAGGAAGAGGTTAACATGCAGAAATACGTTCTCGCGAGCGCCGTGGCCGTGACTGCCATCGCTGCCGCCGGCATGGCGTCCGCCCAGACGCTCGAAGAGGTGAAGGATCGCGGCGTTCTCAACTGCGGCGTGAATACCGGCCTCGTGGGCTTCGCCGCCCCCGACGCGGAGGGCGAATGGGAGGGCTTCGATGTCGCGGTGTGCCGTGCCGTGGCCGCCGCCGTGCTCGGCGATGCGTCGTCTGTGGAATTCGTGTCGACCACCGGCAAGACGCGCTTTACCGCGCTGGCCTCGGGAGAGGTCGACATGGTCTCGCGCAACACGACCTGGACGTTCACGCGCGATGTCGATCTCAAGAACGAGTTCGTCGGCATCAACTACTACGACGGTCAGGGCTTCATGGTCCCCAAGGGGCTGGGCGTGAGTTCGGCGACCGAGCTCGACGGCGCGACGATCTGCATCCAGACCGGCACCACGACCGAGTTGAACCTCGCGGACTACTTCCGTTCCAACAACATGGACTACGACCCGGTGCCGATCGAGACCAACGCCGAGGCGCAGCAGCAATACCTCGCCGGCGCCTGCGACGTGTACACCACCGACGCTTCGGGCCTCGCCGCCACCCGCGCCGCCTTCGAGACGCCGGGCGACCATGTGATCCTGCCCGAGATCATCTCGAAAGAGCCGCTGGGCCCGCTGGTGCGGAACGGCGACCCGGAATGGGCCGACATCGTGCGCTGGACGCTCAACGGCCTGATCGCGGCTGAAGAGTACGGCATCACCTCGACCAACATCGAAGAGCTGGCCCAGGGCACCAACAACCCCGAGATCAACCGGATGCTCGGCACCGAGGGCAACTTCGGCGAGCTCCTGGGGCTGGAGTCCGACTGGCTGGTGAACGCGCTGAAGGCTGGCGGTAACTACGGCGAGATCTTCGAGCGCCACATCGGTGAGAACACCCCCATCGGCCTCGCGCGCGGCCTGAACGCGCAGTGGACCGAGGGCGGCCTGATGTACTCGCCGCCGTTCCGCTGATCGCACGAATTCGGGAAGGGCGCGGGCACTCCGCGCCCTTCTCG
Source organism: Rhodobacteraceae bacterium HLUCCA09 (assembly GCA_001314685.1). GTDB lineage: Bacteria > Pseudomonadota > Alphaproteobacteria > Rhodobacterales > Rhodobacteraceae > HLUCCA09. The sequence continues at coordinate 3,228 of LJNT01000024.1, read as the reverse complement.
TATCCGACGAACGGACAAGACAGGTCGGAAGAGGCGGGCACGGGCCCACCCGGCGAACCGGCCTCAAGCAGGGATATCGCCATGTCCTCGACGGTCGAGCCGCCGCGGGAGCAGTTCCGGCTCTCGATGCTGCTGAACGATACGCGCTACCGGTCGTATACCTTCCAGGCCATCGCGCTCGTTCTCCTGATCCTTTTCATGGCGTTCCTCGGCATGAACCTCGTGAGGAACCTCGCCGATCTCGGTCAGAACATCTCGTTCGCCTTCCTCGGTGAGCCCGCGGGCTACGACATCAACCAGCGCCCGATTTCCTACGACAACCAGGATTCGCACCTGCGCGCGGCCTTCGTCGGCGTGCTGAACACGCTGATCGTCGCCTTCCTCGGCTGCGTCACGGCGACGATCCTCGGCACCCTCGCGGGCATCCTGCGGCTATCGAACAACTGGCTCGTGGCCAAGCTCATGGCGGCCTATGTCGAGGCGTTCCGCAACGTGCCGGTGCTGATCTGGATCCTGATCATCTTCTTCATCATGACGGCGGCGCTGCCCGGCCCCGCGGCCTTTCGCGGCGTCGACCCGGAGCAGAGCATGCTGTTCGGGGCGATGGCGGCGACCAACCGCGGCGTCTACGTGCCCGAGCCGGTCCTGGGGCCGGGCGGCTGGCTGTTCGTCGCCGTCCTGATCGCCTCGGTCGCTGGCGTTTTCGCCTATCGCCGCTTCGCCACCAAGATGCTCTACGACACGGGCCGCGATCTGCCGCGCGGCTGGCCCTCGCTGGGCATCCTCGTGGTGCCCTCGCTCGTGGTCTGGCTCGCCTTCTCGCTCACCGCGGGCTCGACGCCGAACGCGCTTCTGGTGCCGGAGGGCGCGGGCGGGCAGACGCTGGAAGAGTATGTGATGGCCGAGGGCGGGGCGACGCTCTGCCTCGTCGACGGCGCATCCTCCAGCACCGTGGCCAAGACCGCGCTCCTGCGCCTGCAGGACGCCGCACGCTCAGGCCCGGTGGACGACCGTGTCAACCTGAACATCCGCACCAATCGGGTGGAGAGCCGCGAGGCCGCCGTCGCCGCCTTCGAGGAGGGGCAGTGCACCCTGCTCGCCCTCCCGCAGGCCGCCGCGGCCGACCTTTCGGTGGGCGCGGTGCTCGAGACGGAACTGCGCGAGGGGCGTCCCATCGAGTGGGACAAGCCCTTCCTCTCGGGTTTCAACTTTTCCGACGGGGTTCAGGTGCGCGGCTCGCTCATCGCGCTGTGGTTCGCGCTGGCGATCTATACCGGCGCGTTCATCGCCGAGAACGTGCGCGCCGGCATCCAGGCGATCCCACGCGGCCAGACCGAGGCCGCGGCCTCGCTCGGCCTGCGCCCGGGCCGGATCATGAGCCTCATCATCCTGCCGCAGGCGCTGCGGATCATCATTCCGCCGGTCATCTCGCAATACCTGAACCTGACCAAGAACAGCTCGCTCGCCATCGCCGTCGGCTACATGGACGTGACCGGCACGCTGGGGGGCATCACGCTCAACCAGACGGGCCGCGCCATCGAGTCGATCCTGATGCTGATGCTGTTCTACCTCATCATCTCGCTGAGCATCTCGGCGGTGATGAACACGTTCAACAACGCCGTCCGCCTGAAGGAGCGCTGAGATGGTCGCACCGAAGGAGCGCCCGGCGAAGACTGCACCGAGGGAGGGCCGCGCATGAGCGACGTTCACGCCCGCACCGTCGCCTTTGTCCGCGAGTCCGAGATCCCGCCGGCGCCGCCGCCCGAGGCGGTGGGCGGCGCGGTCAAGTGGCTGCGCGACAACCTCTTCTCTAACTGGTTCAACGCGGCCCTGACGCTGGCCTCGCTCTACGCGATCTACTGGGTGCTCGCGCAAAGCCTGCCATGGATCCTCAACGGCGTGTGGAACGCGGGCAGCCTCGCCGAATGCCGAGAGATCCTGGCCGGGACGTCGGGCGCCTGCTGGGCGGTGCTCACCGAGCGATGGAACCAGCTCCTGTTCGGCTTCACCTACCCCTCCAGGCTTTACTGGCGGCCTTCGCTTGCCTTCCTGCTGCTGCTCGTATGCGCCGCGCCCGTGCTTTTCCCGGCGCTGCCGCGCCGCATGCTGATCCTTACCGCGTTCTACCCGTTCGTGGCCTACTTCCTGATCTGGGGCGGCTCGATCTGGACGCCGGTGCTGACGGCGGTGGGCTTCATGGTGGGCTATGCGGTGTATTCCCGGCTCGTCACCCAGAGTTTCGCCATGGGCTTTTTCGGCGGCGTGGTGGCGGCGCTCGTCTTCTGGTTGCTGCAGGGCTACCTGATTCCGCCGCTCTCGGCGGTGGCGCCGATCGCGCTCGAGGCGGTGCCGAGCCGCAACATGGGCGGCTTCATGCTCAACATCATCCTCGGCACCGTCTGCATCTCGCTGTCGCTGCCCATCGGCATCGCCCTGGCGCTGGGCCGGCAGAGCTCGTTGCCGATCATCAAGTGGATCAGCGTGATCTTCATCGAGTTCATCCGCGGCGTGCCGCTGATCACGCTGCTCTTCGTCGCCAACGTGGTGCTTGCCTACTTCCTGCCGCCGCAGACCAATCTCGACCTGATCCTGAGGGTGGTCATCATGATCACCATGTTCGCCTCGGCCTACATCGCCGAGGTGGTGCGCGGCGGCCTCGCCGCCCTGCCGCGGGGCCAGTACGAGGCGGCCGACAGCCTCGGGCTGGACTACGCGCAGGCGATGCGGCTGATCATCCTGCCGCAGGCGCTCAAGATCTCGATCCCCGGAATCGTCAACGTGGCGGTGGGCCTGTTCAAGGACACCACGCTGGTCTCGGTCATCTCGATGTTCGATCTCGTCGGCATGATCCGCGGGCCGATCCTCGCCTCGACCGACTGGAACGGCGTCTACTGGGAGCTCTTCGGCTTCGCCGCGCTGTTGTTCTTCGTCGTCTGCTACGGAATCTCGCAATACTCGCAGTGGCTGGAGCGGCAGCTCCAGACCGATCGCCGCTGAGCAAGGAGGACGTCCCATGAGCGAAGCCCCGAACATGACGGAGGTCTCGGCCCCCACCTCGCAGATGACCGTGTCCGACGAGGTGGCCATCGAGATCGCGGGCATGAACAAGTGGTTCGGCGCCTTTCACGTGCTGCGCGACATCAACCTGACGGTCTATCGCGGCGAGCGGATCGTGATCTGCGGGCCCTCCGGCTCGGGCAAGTCGACGCTGATCCGCTGTATCAACGC
>LJNT01000121.1 GCA_001314685.1 Rhodobacteraceae bacterium HLUCCA09 | reverse complement strand
CCTGTGCGCCGCGGCGCTCGGCGGCTTGCGCAACGCGAACGCTATGTGAGTCGCACGCGGCGGGCGCGACCGCGGTGCACTCCCCACAGGCCGGGGGGCGGGCTTCCCGCCGTGGCCTGCCCGGCGAGACCGGGTCGGTGAGCGCCAGACCGCGCAGGCACAGACCGTGCAGGCACGGCGGCCTTCCCGCGCGCAGAAGCGCCGCGCGCCTCCCCGTCACCTTCCGATGTGCGGCCAACGACCGATCGCTCCCGCCGGCCCGGCCCGGCGCGCCCGCCGGGGCCGCCCGGAGTGACCCGTCGCACCGGAGGGGCAGCACGCCCGCGCAGACTGTCGGGGCCTGCGCCGTGCCGGCAATGCGCCCGGAGGTCGACGGGCAGGCGAGCCTTCCACCGGCTCCCGCAGCAAGAGCGGGTCTCGGTCACGTCATTGTCGCTCCGCCCTCATGAAACGGGGCGTGCGGCGCCGCGCTCCGGTGATCGTGGCGGTACCCGTCTTGTCAGGCACCCCGGCGCATCGGCCGACAGATGCGCCCCGCCGAGACATGCCATGTGCCACGCCAGAACCTGGTTGCTGCTCAGCACCGGGCGGCCGAGTTCGGCCTCGAGGCCGTCGATGACCTCAAGCGTGCGCAGATTGGTGCAGGAGAGAAAGATGGCCTCGCCACCCGAGGCAGCGGCCCTGCGCGCGGCATCGCGCACCGAGCCGGGGTCGATCCGGGCCACGCGCGCCTCGACCTCCTCTCCGAAGGACAGCGCCGCTGCTACGTCGAAGCCCGCCCCCTCGAAGGCGCGGCGGATCGGCAGCGCCACGCTGTCGATGTAGGGCGAGACGATCGAGACCGATCCCGCCCCCAGAGCGCCGAGCGCCGCGACGGCGGCCGTGAGCGGGTCGGTGACGGCCGCCGCCCCGCTCGCACCCCGGACAAGCTCGGCCACCCGTGCCGCGCCGATGAGCGTGCTGCCGGACGTGCAGGCATAGCCCACCGCGCCGAACTCGGCCGCAGGCGGCAACAGCGCCGCGGCCTGCGGCAGCGTGCGTTCCATCGCCGCGATCGTGTCCGGGTTGAGGTCCGCGCCCGACGGGATGCGGCTGACATGGAGCGCGACCTCCGCGGGCAGCAGGCGGCGGAAATCCTGCTCGATCGTCTGGTCCACCTGCAGCACGATCAGCCCGAGCGTGGCCGAGGTGCCGGTCGCCTCCGTCAGGCTGTAGGGCAGCCGGGTCATGCGCCGATCACCGGAAGCTCGGCCGGAGCGCGCGCCGACAGAAGCTCCGGCCCCTCGGCGCGGAGCACGACGTTCTCCTCGTGCACGAGGATGCGGCCGGGCGACACCTCCGCCCCGGGCTCAAGCGTCAGCACCATGCCCTCGCGCAGGACCGTCTCGTCGAGCGGGGTGAACGAGGGCCACTCGGTCAGCGACAGCCCCAGCCCGTGACCCAGCCGCCCCGCGGAGGGCATGGCGCCGCGCGCCTCCAGCGCCTGCACCAGCAGGCGGTGCACGTCGCAGGCGCGCATCCCCGGCCGCACCGCGCCGAGCACCGCCTCGGTCGCCGCGTGCAGCGCGGCATGGGTGCGCCGGGCGGCGTCGCCGGCATGGCCGATGGCGAAGTTGCGGTCGAAATCGCAGAAATGGCCATCGCGCACCGCCCCGGTATCGAGCATCAGCACGTCCCCGGCGCGCAGCGGCCTGTCGTCGGCGGGCGAGATCACGTCGGCGTAGCCGTCCGGCCCCGCTCCGCCCGCGACGTAGGAGACCCAGTCGGCGCCTTCCTCGAGCAGCGCGGCCTGGAAGCGGCGGAAGACTTCGGCCAGCGTGCGCCCCGCGCCGGCGATGTCCGGCATCCGGCCGAAGGCGCGGTCGGCCACGCCGCAGGCTGCGCGGATCCGGTCGATCTCGGCCTCCGACTTCACCTCGCGCACGCGCCGCACCACGTCGGTCGCGTCTGCGAAGGTGCGCGGCGCGAGGGCCTCGGCCACCCGCGTGTGATCGGCGAGCGGCATGCGCAGATGCGTTTCCGGCCCCATGGGCAGGCCGATGCGCCCCCGCTCCGGCACGGCCTGCGCCAGCGCGTCGACAAGCAGGCTCACGCCGTCGTCCCGCGGGTCGGGGGCCTGCCACGTGCGGATGTCGGTCACCCAGGTGCGGGCCATGAGCTCCGCCCCGATGGCAGGGATGACGGCGACGGGCGCGCCGGCGGCGGGCACCACGACGAACCAGGGCCGCGCCGGGCTTTCCCAGAACCGGGTGAGAAAGCCCGTGACATAGAAGACGTCCGGCGGCGTTGTAAGCAACAACGCGTCGAGGCCCGCTGCCGCCATGCCCTCCTGCAGGGCCGCGACGCGCCCCCGGTATTCCGCCGCGGGGAAGACGAGCGAGCGCTCAGCCATCCTCGACGCCCTCGCTCAGGATGGCGAGGACCCGCGACCCCGCCCCGATGCCGGGAAGGCCGGCGAGCAGTGCCGCGACCCCCGCCGCGCCCGAGGGCGTCGTGGCCAGCCCCTCCTCCGCCAGCGCCGCGACGGCCGCCTGCGCCTGCTCCTCGGTGACGGTCGCGAAGAGGTCGGCGTCGCGAGCCAGGCCCGCCAGCGCGATCATCGAGGGCGTCTTGCAGTCGAGCCGCCCCATGGCCGAGACCGGCCCACGGGCGGTGACGAGCCGCCCGGCGCGGACGCTCTCGATCAGCGAGGGCGCCGCCTCGGGTTCCACCACCACGACGGTCGGCGCCTCGCCCCAGACCGCCCTGGCATGGGCCGCCACGGCGGCGGCCATTCCGCCCACGCCTGCCTGCAACAGGATATGCGTGGGCGGCCGGCCGATCTGCTCGGCCGCTTCGGCGGCGAGCTGCAGGTAGCCCTCCATCACCCGCCAGGGCAGCTCGGTGTAGCCGGGCCACGAACTGTCGGACAGCAGCGTGCCGCCGCCCTCTTCGGCCGCCCGCTCGGCCGCCGCCATGCTCTCCTCGTAGGTCGCGCCGGCCCGAACGACTTCGGCGCCCTTGTCCGCGAGGCGCGCGGCGAAGCCCTCCGGCACGGTCCGCGCCAGAAAGATCCGCGCCCGTGCGCCGAACAGGCGGGNNGCCCGCCGCAACGGAAAGGCCGTGGTTCCCCGCGCTCGCCGTGACGAAGGTGCGCCCGGACAAGGCCGTCTCCCACCGGCCGCCCGCGTCGGCCGCCTCGCGGGCGATGGCATAGGCGGCGCCGAGCGCCTTGAAGCTGCCGAGGCCCATGCGTCCCCGCTCGTCCTTGAGGCAGAGACGCGCCACGCTGGCCCGCCCGGCGAGGTCGGCGAGATCGAGCAGCGGGGTGCGCGCATGGGCCGGGCAGCGCGCGAGCAAGTCCGTCACCGGCGCGGGATTGGCCGCCGGCATCGGCGTTGAGCCGGGCATCCCGCTGCCGCGGAACGGGTTCTTGACGACGTCGGGCACCGCTCACCTTCGGTTCGATACGGCCACCCTATCGGGCCGATCGGGAAAAGTCCCGGCCCGAGTCGGGCCGGGACGGCATCGAGAGGCGTCTGTATCCTCCCGTGTGATCGCGCTCGAAATGCCAGTTCCTGCCTCATCCCGGCTTTCCTGTTCGGCGTGGCCGGCAGACGTCGCTGCGGGCAGGCTGCCGTCACGAGCGCCCGCCGGTACCCACGACACCCCGGCCGCCGGTCGTCCCTCTTCTTTGGCGGCTGCGATGGGCCAGACCCCGTCCCGAACGCACGTCAGATGTTCCCTGGCGGCGGATGCGGGTCATAGAAGGGAGCAGTGACTGTTGACAGTTGACACATCGCCGGTAGCCTTGGCGCAAACAGGGAGCGTGACTGGCATGACATCGACGCAAACCGCGCCTTGGGGCCTGGCGAGCCGCTCGGGGCGCCTCAGCGCGCTGCTGGGGGTCGACCTGCCCATCCTCGGGGCCCCGATGGGCGGCGTGGCGGGGCCCGACCTCGTGGCGGCGGTGTCGAAGGCGGGCGGGCTCGGTATTCTCGGCCACGCCAACCTCGCCCCGGATCGCGTGCGCGACGAGATCCGACGCACGAGGGAGCTTACCGATCGTCCCTTCGGCATCGGCCTTCTGTTTCCCTCCGGCGCGCCGCCCGAGCGAGACCCTGCCACCACGCCGCCGCCTCTGCCCGACTTCCTGCGCGAACTCGGCGACCCGGATCCGCGAGTCTCTGTCGTGGGCGAGCGCACCTACGATCACGAGATGGCCGCCGAGCGGCTCGAGATCGCCATCGAAGAGGGGGTGCCGGTGCTGACCTGCGGCCTTGGCGTGCCCGAGGCGGTGGTCGAGCGGGCGCATCGCGGCGGCATGGTGGTCGTATCGCTGGTCGGCAGCCTCAAGGCGGCGCGGGCGGCCGAGGCGCGCGGTGTCGACGCCATCGTGGCGCAGGGCCACGAGGCGGGCGGGCACACGGGCCGCACCTCGACGCTGGTGCTGGTGCCGCAGGTCGTCGACGCGGTGCGCGTGCCGGTGATCGCGGCCGGCGGCATCGTCGACGGGCGCACGCTGGCCGCCGCGCTGATGCTCGGCGCCGAGGGCGGGCTGGTCGGCACCGCCCTGCTCGCCACGCCCGAGGCGCAGACGGCCCAGAGCCACAAGGCGGCGGTGGTGGCGATGGCCGACGACGACACGGTCGTCTCGCGCACCTATACCGGCAAGCCCTCGCGCGTGATCCGCAATCGCTACACCGAGGCATGGAAGGGCCACGAGCACGAGGTGCTGCCCATGCCCGCACAATGGGAGATGGTGGCCCCCCTCGTCCTGCCCGCCAAGCAGAAGGGCTCGATGGAGATCGGCAACTGGCCGACGGGGCAGGGCGCCGTGCTGGTGCAGGCCGAGCGCTCGGCCGTCGAGGTGGTGCGCGCCATGGCGGCCGATGCCGAGGCGTGCCTGTCCGGCGGCCCGCCGGCGGCGGACGGAGAGGGATGACGCGCTACCTCGCCAGACGCCTCGTGCAGGCGGCGCTGACGGTCTTCGGCGTCGTGACGGCAGTCTTCTTTCTGGTGGAACTGTCGGGCGACCCCGCGGCGCTGCTCCTGCCCACAGAGGCGTCGCCGGAAGACCTCGCCCGCCTGCGCGAATCGCTCGGCCTCGACGAGCCGCTGCTGGTCAGATACCTCGCCTTTCTCGGCAACGCGGTGCAGGGCGATTTCGGCGACAGCTTCCGTCAGCGCGTGCCGGCCCTGCCACTGGTGCTCGAGCGTCTGCCGGCCACGATCGAACTCGCGCTCTCGGCCTTCCTGCTGGGCATCGGCATGGCCTTCGCCGCCTCGCTTGCGGTGCGGCTCACCCGGTCGGAGCGGCTGCGCACGGGGCTTCTGTGGGTCGCCTTCACCTTTCAGGCGATCCCGACGTTCTTCTTCGGGCTGATCCTGATCCTCGTCTTCTCGGTCTGGCTGGGGTGGCTGCCCTCGCTCGGGCGCGGTGGGCTCGACCACCTGATCCTGCCCGCCTTCAGCCTCGCCACGTTCGAGCTGGCCCTCTACCTGCGGCTGCTCAACTCGGCCTTCCTGCAGGAACAATCGCAGGACTACGTGCGCACCGCCTATGCCAAGGGGGGCGGGCGGGCCTACGTTCTGGTGCGCCACGTCCTGCCGAACGCGCTGCTGCCCATCGTGACGATCGCCGGGATCAATCTCGGCGTGCTGCTGGGCGGTGCCATCGTGACCGAGACAGTGTTCAGCTGGCCCGGCGTGGGGCGGCTAATCGTGCAGTCGGTCAGCCAGCGCGACTACCCGGTGATCCTCGCGGGCGTCTTCGTGATCTCCCTGGTGTTCGTCGTCATCAACCTTCTGGTCGACCTGCTCTATGCCGTGCTCGACCCGCGTGTGAGGTATTCATGATGCCTGCGCCGCTGGGCTCCTGGTCGATGTCCTTTGCCGCCCTGATGCTCGGCACGATCCTCGCCGTCATCGTGGTCGTGCCGTTTCTGCCGTTCTACGACCCCTTTGAGCAGGACATCATGTCGGGCCTGTTGCGTCCCGGCACCGAGCAGGACGGGCGATTCTACGTGCTCGGCACCGACTTTCTCGGCCGCGACATGCTCAGCCGGATCGCGCTGGCCGGGCGCGTGTCGCTGATGATCGCGCTCTCGGCGGTGGCGATCAGCCTGGTGATCGGCGTCCTGCTGGGCCTGCTCGCGGGGTGGTTCCGCGGGCCGGTGGAAAACCTCGTTATGGGCCTCGCCGACCTGCAGCTGGCGGTGCCGCGCATTCTCGTCGTGATCGCGGTGACTGCCGTGCTCGGCCCCGACCTCATCACGCTGACGATCCTGCTCGGCCTGACGAGCTGGGTCTCCTACGGCCGGGTCGCCCGCGCGATGGCGCTGAGCTTGCGCGAGCGCGAGTTCGTGCTGTCGGCCACCACGCAGGGGGCGGGGACGGGGTGGAACCTGCGCCGCCACGTTCTTCCCAACGTCATGCCGCAGATGCTGATCCTCTCCTCCTACGAGCTGGGCCAGATCATCGTGATCGAGGCGGCCCTGTCCTATCTCGGCCTCGGCGTGCAGCCCCCGGTGCCGAGCTGGGGGCTGATGATCTCCGAGGGCCAGCAGTTCCTCGAGGTGGAGCCGTATCTCTCGCTCCTGCCGGGGCTGGCCATTTTCATGCTGGTCGCCGGCGCGCAGTTCCTCTCGCAGCGGTTCACGCCCGAGGGTGCGCCCGATGCCGACCTCGCCGCCATGAGGCGCCGGCGATGAGCGCGTCCCTCCTCTCCGTCCGCGACCTCGTCGTGGAGTTCGACGGGCCGCACGGCCCCGTGCGCGTGGTCGACGAGGTGTCGTTCGACGTGGGCGCGCGCGAGGTGCTGGGGATCGTCGGCGAAAGCGGCTCGGGAAAGAGCGTCAGCCTGCTCGCGGTCATGGGCCTCCTGCCGGCCAGCGCTCGGGTGGCCGCGGGGGAAATCCGGTTCGACGGGCAGCGCATCGACGACGCGCCGGAGGCCCGGATGCGTGCACTGCGCGGCGGCGCCATCTCGATGATCTTCCAGGACCCGATGACATCGCTCAACCCGGTGCTGCGGATCGGCACGCAGATCGGCGAGGCGATCCGGCTGCATGCGCCGCAGACGCCGAAGGCCGAGCTGCGCGAGCGGGTCGAGGCGCTGCTGGCGAGCGTCGGCGTGCCCGACCCGGCCACCCGCGCCCGCCAGTTCCCGCACGAGTTCTCGGGCGGAATGCGCCAGCGGGCGATGATCGCCATGGCCATCGCCAACGGCCCGAAGCTGCTGATCGCCGACGAGCCGACCACCGCCCTCGACGTCACGATCCAGGCGCAGGTAATGGACGTGCTCGAGGGCGTCTGCCAGGACAACCACGCCTCGATGATCCTCGTCACCCACGACCTCGGGCTGGTGGCCGAGACGGCCGACCGCATCGCCGTGATGTATTCGGGGCGTATCGCCGAGACCGCGCCGACCGACGCCCTCTTCGCGCGCCCCTCTCACCCCTACACGCGCGGCCTGCTCGACAGCCTGCCCACGCTCGACGCCGAGCACGACGAGCTGCGCTCGATCCCCGGCCAGCCGCCCGACATGGCCGCGCGGCCCCCCGGCTGTGCCTTTCACCCCCGCTGCACGCTTGGGCAGGGGCGGCCCGCCTGTTCGAGCGAGCGGCCCGATCTTCGCACGGTCGGCATCCGCCACGCCGCCGCCTGCCACTACGCCGAAGAGGCGGCGGGCGACGCCCCGCCCCGGGAGGCCGCGCAATGAGGGCGGCGGCGCTCGAGGTGGCGGGGCTCTCCAAGGAGTTCCACGTCCGCAATTCCTCGGGGTGGGGCCGGCGGGCGCTGCGCGCGGTCGACGACGTGTCCTTCGCCATTCCGCCTGGCCGCACGCTGGGCCTCGTGGGCGAGTCGGGCTGCGGGAAGTCGACACTGGGGCGCATGATCGTCGGGCTGATCCCGCCCACCGGCGGCACGATCCGGCTGGGCGGCGAGACGGTGCGCGCGTCTCGCAGCGCGGCCGAGCGGCGCGGCATCCAGATGGTCTTCCAGGACCCCTACGCCTCGCTCGATCCGCGCATGACGATCCACGAGGTCGTGGCCGAGCCGCTGCGCATCAACGGCCTCTATTCGGCGGGCAAGGTCGACCGGCTGCTGACGCAGGTGGGCCTGTCGCCCGATGCCGGCCAGCGCCGCCCCGCCCAGTTCTCCGGCGGGCAGCGGCAGCGCATCGCCATCGCCCGCGCGCTCGCCCTCGACCCGCGGGTGCTGATCCTCGACGAGGCGGTGAGCGCGCTCGACGTCTCGATCCAGGCGCAGATCGTCAACCTGCTGCGCCGGCTCCAGCGCGATCTCGGCCTGTCCTACCTGTTCATCAGTCACGACCTGTCGGTGGTGCGCCACATCAGCGACGAGGTGGCCGTCATGTATCTCGGCCGGATCGTCGAGAGCGGCCCGCGCGCCGCGGTGTTCGGCGCGCCGGCCCATCCCTACACGCAGGCGCTGCTCTCGGCGGTGCCGTCCGTCCACCGCCGCGACCGCACCAGCCGCATCGTGCTCGAGGGCGACCTGCCGAACCCGCTCGACCGGCCCGAGGGCTGCGTCTTCCGCTCCCGCTGCTTCAAGGCCGCGCCCCGCTGCGCCACCGAAGCGCCCGCCCTCGCCGCGCTCGACGGCGACCACCGCGCCGCCTGCCACTTTGCCGAGCCCACGCCGCGCGACCGGCTGGCCAGGCTCGCCCCCGCCGACCGACCCGAGGAAAAGACCGCCAGCAAGGAGGACCATCCATGACCCGCACCCTTCGCACGGGGGCCGCCCTTTCGGCGTTCGCCCTCGCGCTCGGCACCACGGGCGCCCTCGCCCAGAGCGAGATCACCGTGGCGCAGAGCTCCGACGTCCGCACGCTCGACCCGTCCGTCGATACCTCGCCGATCTCGCTCAACGTCTTCCAGAACGTCTACGACGCGCTGACCGAGATCGCCGCCGACGGCTCGGTGCAGCCCAAGCTCGCGACCGAGTGGACGTCGAACGCGGATTCGACAGAGTGGACCTTTTCCATCCGCGAGGGCGTCACCTTCCACGACGGCACGCCCCTGACTGCCGAAGACGTGGTGTGGACCTACGAAAAGATCATGGCCGATGAGGGCTCGCCCGTGCGCGCCTACCTGTCCCGCGTCGACACGGTCGAGGCGACGGGCGAGTACGAGGTGACCTTCACGCTGTCGGCGCCCTTCGCGCCGTGGCCGCGGCAGTTGACGCTCGTCTCGATCCTGCCGTCCGATACCTACCAGGAGCGGGGCGCCGAGGCGTTCAACACCGATCCCGTCGGCTCCGGCCCGTTCCGCATCGTCTCGTGGGCCAAGGACGAGGCGGTGACGATGGAGGCGTTCGACGATTACTGGGGCGGCCGCCCCGCCATCGACCGGGTGATCTGGCGCCCCGTGCCCTCCGACAGCGCCCGCGCGGCCGGCCTGCTCTCGGGCGAGCTCGACGTGGTGCCGCTGCTGCCGCCCGCGCTGGTCGAGCGGATCGCCGCCGCCGACGGGGTGGAGGTCAAGACCGTCGCCTCGAACCGGGTGCTCTACATCGGCTTCGACACCACCACGCCGCCCTACGACGACGTGAACCTGCGCCGCGCCATCGACCACGCGATCAACCGCGAGGCCATCACCGAGCGGCTGCTGCGGGGCCTCGGCGAGCCGATGGGCCAGCTCGTGGCGCCCGTCACCTTCGGCTATGACCCGGCGATCGAGCCCACGCCCTACGACCCCGACCGCGCCCGCGAGCTTCTGGCGGAGTCGACCTACGACGGCGAGGAACTGACCTTCCTCTACCCCAACAACCGCTACGCCTTCGGCACCGAGGTGGCGCAGGCCATCGGCGGTTTCCTCGACGACATCGGCGTGAACGTGCGCCTCGAGGGGATGGAGTATTCGGCCTACTTTCCGCTCTGGCTGGGCAAGGAGCTGAACTCGATCCACATGTTCGGCTTCGGGCCGTCGATCATGGACGCGCAGCTGCCGCTCGGCTCGCTCCTCGCGTCCGACTCGCGCGGCTACTGGTCCGACCCCGAGGTCGACGGGCTGATCGCCGCGCAGCTGGCCGAGGCCGACCCGGACGCGCGGCAGGCGATCATCAGCGAGATCTGGGGCATGGTGAAGGACAACGTGCCCTATTCGATGCTCTACAACGAGGTCCAGGCCTACGGCGTCGCCTCGAACCTGAACTGGGAGCCGCGGCCCGACGAACGCCTGCTCTTCGGCGACGCCACGCTGAGCGAGTGAGACCGGCCGGCCGGGCGCCCCGCGCGCCCGGCCCCGCCTGCAGCACGGAGACCCGCATGGACCGCATCGCGCTCGACCCGGCCAGCACCGCGCTGGTGTTGATCGACATGCAGAACGACTTCTGCGCGCTCGACGGCTTCTACGCCCGCGCGGGCCGCGACATCGCCGCGCTCAACGCGGTGATCGGGCCCATCGGCGCCCTGCTGGAGCGGGCGCGCGCGGCGGGCGCACGCATCGTCTTTACCCGGCTCGTGCACGACGCCGCGCGCGGGCCGATGGAGGCGCGCCACGACCTGAGGCCCAAGACATGGACCACCTCGGGCGACCGCCTGATGCCCGGCACGCCGGGAGTGGAGGTGGTGGACGCGCTCGCCCCCCGGCCGGGCGAGATCGTCATCGACAAGCCGGGCTATTCCGCCTTCCACGACACCGACCTCGAGGCGCACCTCGCGCAAACGGGGGTCAAGACGCTGCTCTTCACCGGCGTTACCACCTATGCCTGCGTGCTCGCCTCGGCCTTCGCCGCCTTCGACCGCGATCTCGACGTGGTGTTCCTCACCGACATGGTGGCGAGCTGGCGGGGCGATCTCGACCGCGCCGCCTTCGACATCGTCGACCTGCTGCTCGGCCACGCCGTGCCGAGCGACGCGATCCACTTCGCGCCGGGGGGCGCGGCCTGACAGGAGAGCCAGATGGGATACGAGTTCGGCGCCATCGACGCCGTCTGCAACTTCGAGTTCGACATGCCGGGCATCGTCCGCCCGGAATGGTCGAAGACCTTCATCACCGAAAAGATCGGCATGCATGGCGATGTCATCAACGGCTACAGCGTCGACGGCTTCATCGAGAAGATGGACCGCGCCGGCATCGACCATGTCTTCCTGATCGCCGTGAAGGCCGGCTCGGCCAGCCAGAAGATCCACCGACACATCTCCTACGAGCTCGTCGCCGAGGTCTGCGCGCGGCGGCCCGACAAGTTCTCGGGTCTCGCCGGCATCGACCCGACGATGGGCATGGAGGGCCTGCGCGAGATGGAGAGGGGCATCCGCGACTACGGCTTCGTCGGCGCCCATCTCTACCCGCACTGGTTCGACATGGCGCCGGACCACGCGCGCTACTACCCGTTCTACGCCAAGTGCTGCGAGCTCGACGTGCCGATCCAGATGCAGGTGGGCCACTGCCTGCGCTACTCGGTCGAGCGGCCGCTCAAGTCGGTCGGCCGGCCGATCACGCTCGACACCATCGCCTGCGATTTTCCCGAGCTGAAGCTCGTCGGCATCCACATCGGCTGGCCGTGGACGGAAGAGATGATCTCGGTCGCCTACAAGCACCCCAACGTCTACATCGGCTCGGACGCCTACGCGCCCAAGCACTGGCCGGCCTCGTTCGTGCACTTCATCAACTCGTGGGGCCGCAAGAAGGTGATCTTCGGCACCGACTTCCCGGTGATCGACCTCGAGCGCGCGCGGGAGGAGATCGAGGGTCTGGGCCTGCGCCCGGCCTCGGCCCGCGCCTTCCTGCGCAACAACGTGATCGACCTCTACAAGCTGCCCCTGCCGAAGGTCGATCTGGCCGAGGCGGCGGAGTGAGCCCCGCCGCGCCTCTCGCGGCCGCGTGGGAGGCCGCACCCCTGCCCGAGGGCTGGACGCTGCCCGACCTTCTGCGCCGCCCGCAGGCAGAGGTGCGCGCCCTGCAGGACCGGCTGCTCGCCCGCACCGTCGAGCTCTGCTACGACGGTCACCCCTACTATGCCCGCATCATGCGCGCCGAGGGGCTGGAGCCGCGCCACATCCGCTCCGTCGAGGATCTCACCCGCCTGCCGCCGACCTCGAAGGAGGATTTCCTGAACGACCCCGATGCCTTCGTGCTCGACCACCCAGATCTCGAGCAGGACGAGCGCACGCTCTGGAAGGTGATCTATACCTCGGGCACCACCACCGGCCTGCCCGCACCCATCCGCATCACCACGCGCGACCACTATTCTTACCTCTGGGCCTGCCGCCGCCGCGAGGATCTGGTGCCGGTGGTGCCGGGCGACGTGATCGCCTCGCTCTTTCCGCTGACGAAGTTCCCTATGGGTGCCTATGCCCGCGCGCCCGACGAGGCGGCGGCCTGCGGGGCCGGCGTCGTCTTCGGCCTGACCGGGCGAGCGGGCGACGTGTTCGACGTCCATCACGCGCTCGACGCGGCGGTGGCCCATGTCGCCCGCCACCGCGCCACGATCCTGTGGGGCGTCGCCTCGTTCATCCGCCGCGTGCTGATCCGCGCGGGCGAGCTCGGCGCCGATTTCGGTTCGGTCCGGATGGCGATGATCACCGGCGAGGCGACATCGCCTGCCATGCGGGCCGACATGCGCCGGCGGATGCGCGAGATCGGCTGCGCGGGCGACCTGATCTGCAACCGCTACGGCTCGACCGAGCAGGGATCGAGCATGGTGGAGTGCGCCGAGGGCTCGGGCTTCCACGCGCTCGCGCCCGACCAGGTGTTTCACGAGGTGGTCGACCCCGATACAGGCGCGCGCCTGCCCGACGGCGAGGCGGGGCAGCTCGCCTTTACCCACCTGATCAAGCGCGGAACGGTGCTGCTGCGCTACCTCATCGGCGATCATGTGGCCATCGACCACGCGCCGTGCCCCCATTGCGGCCGCACCTCGCCGCGGGTGGCGTCGAACCTGACGCGCACCGGCGATCTGGTGAAGGTGCGGGGGATGCTGGTGAATCTGCGCGCGCTGAAGGACTGGCTCGAAGCGCACCCGCAGGCCGAGGAATACCAGATCGTGATCCGCCCCGAGGATCCGGACGACCCGTTCTCCATGGACGCCCTCGTTCTGCGCATCGCCCCCTCCGAGCCGCCCTCCGAGGCGCTGGCCGCCGCCTTCGCCGAGGCCGCCGCGGCCCGCCTGCACCTGCGCCCTGGCGTCGAATGGGCGGCGCGCGACGAGTTGTTCGACCCGTTGCGGGCGGTGAAGCCCGTCCGCGTCGTCGACCGTCGCCCGTCCGGCTGAGCGCGGCGGCAGCGCCGCCGCAGCGCGTGCCGGTGCTGCCGGGCAGACCGGGCGGCATCGTCGCCGTCCGGGCGGGGCTGCGGCGGAAGGCCCCGCGAGGATCTTCGGCGTGTCCCGGGGGCGGGACGGGGCAGGGGGCAGGGGGCCGCGCGATCAGCGCCGCAGCAGACGGGTGAACAGGTCTGACAGGAACGCATCCGCCTCGTCGAAGGGCCTCCGCCCGCCGCCGAGCACCGCGCGCACCTGCACGTCGAAATCCGCGTAGTGCTGGGTCAGCGCCCAGATCGCGAAGATCAGGTGATGCGGGTCGACCGGCGCGATGCGCCCCGCCTCCGCCCAGGCCCCGATCACCGCCGCCTTCTCGTCGACCAGCGCCCTGAGGTCGCCCGACAGGGTGTCGCCCATCACCGGCGCGCCGGCCAGCATCTCGCCGGCGAAAAGGCGGCTCTCGCGCGGCAGGGCGCGGCTCATCTCCAGCTTGCGGCGGACGTAGCGCAGGATCTCTTCGCGCGGCTCGCCGGCCGGGTCGAGCGCCCGCAGCGGCGCGAGCCAGGTCTCGAGCAGACTGTCGAGCAGGGCCCGGTAGATCGCGGCCTTGGAGGGGAAGTAGTAGAGCAGGTTGGCCTTGGACAGGTTGGCGGCGCGGGCGATCTCCTGCACCGTCGCGCCGCCGTAGCCCTTCTCCGAGAACACGGTCAGCGCCGCCTCGATGATCGCGGCGCGGTTCTTCGCCTGGATGCGCGTCGCGGGTCGGGCGTGCTCGGTCATGCTCGGCCGCCTCTCCCGGGCCTCGCTTGTGGGTGCGTCGGGCGCCATGCTAGCGTGCGGGCCATGCCAGCGCCACCGGCCGCGCCTCGTCGCGGCCCCTTCCCGGAGACCTCCCATGGCCCTCGACCGCCGCCCCGCCCCGAATGACCTGTCCGCCTTCTGGATGCCGTTCACCGCGAACCGCCAGTTCAAGGCCAAGCCGCGGATGATGGTCGCCGCCGAGGGAATGTTCTACACCACCGCCGACGGAAGGCAGGTGCTCGACGGAACTGCGGGCCTGTGGTGCTGCAACGCCGGCCACAAGCGGCCGAAGATCGTCGAGGCGATCCAGGCCCAGGCGGCCGAGCTCGACTATGCGCCCGCCTTCCAGATGGGCCACCCCAAGGCATTCGAACTGGCGAGCGCCCTGCGCGACATGGCGCCGGAGCCGTTCGAGCACGTCTTTTTCACGAACTCCGGCTCCGAAAGCGTCGAATCGGCGCTGAAGATCGCGCTGGCCTATCATCGGGCGCGGGGCGAGGGCAGCCGCACCCGGCTGATCGGGCGCGAGCGCGGCTATCACGGGGTGAACATCGGCGGCATCTCGGTGGGCGGCATCGTCAACAACCGCCGGATGTTCGGCACGCTGCTGGCGGGCGTCGACCACCTGCCGCATACCCACCTGCCCGACATGAACGCCTTCTCGCGCGGCCAGCCCGACCACGGCGGCCGTCTCGCCGAAGAACTGGAGCGGATCGTGGCGCTGCACGGGGCGGAGACCATCGCCGCGGTGATCGTCGAGCCGATGGCGGGGTCGACCGGCGTGCTCCTGCCACCCAAGGGATATCTGGAGCGGCTGCGCGAGATCTGTACGAAGCACGGCATCCTCTTGATCTTCGACGAGGTGATCACCGGCTTCGGGCGGCTCGGATCGTCCTTCGCGGCCGAGCATTTCGGCGTGATGCCCGACCTCATCACCTGCGCCAAGGGCCTGACCAACGGGGTGATCCCGATGGGCGCGGTGCTGGCGACCTCCGAGATCCACGACGCGTTCATGCAGGGGCCCGAGCACCTGATCGAGCTGTTCCACGGCTACACCTATTCGGGCAATCCCATCGCCTCGGCCGCCGGCCTCGCCACGCTCGAGACCTACCGCGAGGAAGGCCTGTTCCAGCGCGCGGCCGATCTCGCCGGCTACTGGGAGGAGGGGCTGCACAGCCTGCGCGACTGCCCAAACGTGATCGACATCCGCAACATGGGTCTGATCGGCGCCATCGAGCTCGAGCCCATCGCGGGCGAGCCGACGCACCGCGCCTTCTCGGCTTTCCTCGATGCCTACGAAAGCGGCATCCTGATCCGCACCACGGGCGACATCATCGCGCTGTCGCCGCCGCTGATCATCGAGAAGGCGCATATCGACCAGCTGTTCGGCACGCTGCGCGAGGTGCTGCAGCGCACGGCCTGAGCCCTGCTTCGTGCGTTACGTGAAAAGTGGCGCGTAGGTCTCTGCCGGACCATCACTTTTCAGGTAGTTTCGTGCGATCGAGTGGGCCGCGCGCGCGATCCTTGCGCGCCGCTCCGGGTCGGCCGCGAGCGCGGTCGCCTTTTCCGCGAGGTCGGAAAAGTCCCACCGCAGGGCCACGTAGGTCTCGCCGTCGCGGTAAAGGTCGGGCGCCGTGTCGAGATGGCTCATGTCGGGCTTGAGCAGGACGGCGCCGGCGAGGATCGCCTCGATGTCGCGCCAGCACAGCTCGCCGTAGCCGAAGGGGCTGAAGCACATCTTCGAGGCGCGCAGTTCGGCCATGAAGCGGCCCCGCGCCACCCCGGTGCCGGTGACCGTGGCGAGGCCCGGCACTGCCTGGGCCGCTGCCTCGGCGGCGCGGCGCATCGCGCCGTACCAGCCCCCGGCGCGCGTGCCGCCGAGGCGGGCGTGCAGGTCGATCTCTCGGGGGCCGTCGGGTGCGGCCGTCCGCGCGAGAAAGCCCTCGGCCAGCCCCGGCGCCGTCAGGAAGTTCGGCGCGAGGCGGAGCGCCGCGAGAATGCTCCCGGGAACCGCCCAGTCGACCGTCGCCTCCGGCTTCCCGAAGAGGCGCCCGTAATGCTCGGCGAGGTTCGTGTCGCCCTCGGTCGGGCGCAGATGTGCGGCCCGATCGGCAAAGAGCACCTTCTTGAAGTAGAAATCGACCCCGGCGAAGGGCCGCGCGAGCCGGATGTCGGTATTGGCCGAGGTGTCGAGATAGGCGGTGACGGTGCCCTCCGGCATCCCGGCGAGCAGGCGCGCGAGGGCGTCGTGACGCTCCGGCGGGTCGAGCAGCCACGACTGCGCGATGACGTGGGTCGGCCGCGCGAGCCCGGCCGGCAGCCCGTGCGCGAGCGCCGCCCCGGTCTCCAGCAGGCGGATCTGGGCGCCGTGGCGTTCGGCGAAAGCGCGGGCATGCAGCAGGAAGGGATAGGCCGAGGCATAAGAGATGCGCTCCGGCTCGAACAGGACGAGCAGCCGCCGCCCGGCGCCCGGGGCGAAGGGGCGCCCGTAGAGGCGCGCATGCAGGGGGCGTGTGAGCCGGCCCCGCGGCCGGGCCGCCAGGCGGCGCAGCGGCCACGGGATCGCTGGGGCGGCCATCGGGGCGCGCGTCCTCCACTCGTCGGTGCCGCATCGATAGGCACCGCCCGTCGCACGGGCAAGAGCCCGCCGGCCCGAGGTTGACTAGACCGGGGCCGCGGCACAACGTGGCACGACCGACGCGAAGCAGAGCGGAGAGACGATGCCCGCCCCAGGAGAGAACCTGAAGATCGACGGCGCCCGGCTGTGGGACAGCCTGATGGAGATGGCCAGGATCGGCCCCGGCGTGGCGGGCGGCAACAACCGCCAGACGCTGACCGACGCCGACGCCGAGGGGCGCGCGCTGTTCCAGCGCTGGTGCGAGGCGGCGGGCTGCACGATGGGCCTCGACGAGCTGGGCACGATGTTCGCCCGCCGCGAGGGCGCCGACCCCGACGCGCTGCCGGTCTATGTGGGCTCGCACCTCGACACGCAGCCCACGGGCGGAAAATATGACGGGGTGCTGGGCGTGCTCGGGGGCCTCGAGATCGTGCGCACGCTCAACGACCTCGGCATCCGCACGAAGCACCCCATCGTCGTCACCAACTGGACCAACGAGGAGGGCACGCGCTTCGCCCCCGCGATGCTGGCGAGCGGGGCCTTCGCGGGGATGCACGAGCTCGACTGGGCCTTTGCGCGCGAGGATGCCGACGGAAAGCGCCTCGGCGACGAGCTGGAGCGGATCGGCTGGAAGGGTGACGAAAAGGTGGGCGACCGGAAAATGCACGCCTTCTTCGAGCTGCATATCGAACAGGGCCCGATCCTCGAGGCCGAGGGCAAGGAGATCGGCGTGGTCACCCACGGGCAGGGCCTGTGGTGGCTGCAGGTGACGCTGACGGGCAAGGACGCGCATACCGGCTCGACGCCAATGACCATGCGCGTCAACGCCGGCCTCGGCATGGCGCGGATCACCGAGGCCGTCCACCGCATCGCGATGGACCATCAGCCCGACGCGGTGGGCGCGGTGGGGCAGGCCAACGTCTATCCCAATTCGCGCAACGTGATTCCGGGCAGGGCGGTGTTCACCATCGATTTCCGCTCGCCCGACCTCGACAAGCTGACCTCCATGCGCGAGCGGCTGGAGGCGGACGCCGCGCAGATCGCCGGGGAGCTCGGCCTCGGCCTCGAGATCGAGCCGGTCGGGCACTTCGACCCGGTGACCTTCGACGCGGGCTGCGTGGGCGCGGTGCGGGCGGCGGCCGATCGGCTGGGCTATTCGCACCGCGACATCGTGAGCGGCGCGGGCCACGACGCCTGCTGGATCAACCGGGTGGCGCCGACGGCCATGGTGATGTGCCCCTGCGTCGACGGCCTGTCGCACAACGAGGCCGAGGAGATCACGCCCGAATGGGCCGAGAAGGGGGCCAACGTGCTCTTTCACGCCGTGGTCGAGACGGCGGAAATCGTGGAGTGAGCGGCCCGGGCGGGACCGGGGGGCCAGCCCCCCGGACCCCCCGGGATACTTGCAGCAAGAAGAAGCAGCGGGCGGGGCGGCCCGCGCGCGAGGGGGTGAGACCATGTCGAAGGTGATCAAGGGCGGCACCGTGGTGACGGCCGACCGGCAGTGGAAAGCCGACGTGCTGATCGAGGGCGAGCGGATCGCCGAGGTGGGAGAGAACCTGTCGGGCGACGAGGTGATCGACGCGACGGGCGCCTATGTCATCCCCGGCGGGATCGACCCGCACACCCATCTCGAGATGCCGTTCATGGGCACGACCGCGGCCGAGACCTTCGAGTCGGGCACGTTCGCGGCGGCGGCCGGCGGCACGACGATGATCGTCGATTTCGTGCTGCCGGGCGACGGCTCGCTCGTGGCCGCGGTCGACGAGTGGGATCGCAAGTCGAAGGATCAGATCTGCATCGACATCTCCTACCACATGGCGGTCACCGGCTGGAACGAGCGCATCTGGTCGGAGATGGAGACGGTCGTGAAGGAGCGGGGGATCAACACCTTCAAGCACTTCATGGCCTACAAGGGCGCGCTGATGATCGAGGACGACGAGATGTACGCCTCGTTCAGGCGCTGCGCCGAGCTGGGCGCCATGCCGCTGGTGCACGCCGAGAACGGCGACATCGTGGCCGAGCTTCAGCAGAAATACATGGCCGAGGGCATCACCGGCCCCGAGGGCCACGCCTATTCGCGCCCCCCCGAGGTGGAGGGCGAGGCCGCGAACCGCGCCATCATGATCGCCGACGCCGCGGGCGTGCCGCTCTATGTCGTGCACGTGAGTTGCGAGCAGGCGCACGAGGCGATCCGGCGCGCCCGTCAGAAGGGGATGCGCGTCTATGGCGAGCCCCTGATCCAGCACCTGACGCTCGACGAGAGCGAGTATTTCGACAAGGACTGGCAGTATGCCGCGCGCCGGGTGATGTCGCCGCCCTTCCGCTCGAAGGACCACCAGGACGGGCTGTGGAACGGGCTGGCGGCGGGCTCGCTGCAGGTGGTCGCGACCGACCACGCCGCGTTCAGTGACCAGCAGAAGCGGATGGGCGTGGGCGACTTCACCAGGATCCCCAACGGAACGGGGGGCCTCGAGGAGCGGTTGGCGATGCTGTGGACGCGAGGCGTCGAGACCGGGCGGCTGACGCCCGAGGAGTTTGTCGCCGTCACCTCGACCAACATCGCCAGGATCCTCAACATCTATCCCCGCAAGGGGGCGCTGGTGCCCGGCGCCGATGCCGACGTGGTGGTGTGGGATCCCACCATTCGCCGCACGATCGAGGTGGGCAGCCAGAAGAGCATCATCGACTACAACGTGTTCGAGGGGATGGAGGTGACGGCGCAGGCCCGTTACACCCTCTCGCGCGGCGAGGTCGTCTGGGCCTACGGGCAGAACAGCCAGTCGGCGCCGGGCCGGGGCAAGTTCGTCAGGCGGCCGCCCTTCGCGTCGCCGGTCAAGGCCTATTCGACGTGGAAGGCGCTGACCACGCCGCGCAAGATCGAGCGCGATCCGCACAACATTCCGAGCGGGGTATGATGCCGCAGGCGGCCGCCGCGTTGACGGAGGGCGCCGCGTTGCCCGCGGGCACGGGGGCGGTGATCGCGGCGCGCGGGCTCGACCTGACGTTCCGCACCGCGGACGGGCCGGTGCAGGCGCTGTCGGACGTGAGCCTCGAGATCGGCAGGGGCGAGTTCGTCAGCTTCATCGGGCCGTCGGGCTGCGGCAAGACCACCTTCCTGCGGGTCGTGGCGGGGCTCGAGCACCCCACGGGCGGCGCGATCGCGGTCAACGGGATGACGCCCGACGCCGCGCGGCAGGCCCGCGCCTACGGCTACGTCTTCCAGGCGGCGGGCCTCTACCCGTGGCGGACGATTGCGGGAAACGTGAAGCTCCCGCTCGAGATCATGGGGTTTTCGAAGGCGGAACAGGAGAGCCGTGTTCGAAAAGTGCTCTCGCTGGTGGAGCTCGACGGCTTCGCGGGCAAGTATCCCTGGCAGCTCTCGGGGGGGATGCAGCAGCGCGCCTCGATCGCGCGGGCGCTGTCGTTCGACGCCGGGATCCTGCTGATGGACGAGCCCTTCGGCGCGCTCGACGAGATCGTGCGCGACCGGCTCAACGAGGAACTGATGCGGCTCTGGGCGGCGACGGGCAAGACGGTGGGCTTCGTCACCCACTCGATCCCCGAGGCCGTGTATCTGTCGACCAAGATCGTGGTCATGTCGCCCCGGCCCGGGCGCATTATCGACGTGATCGAGAGCGACCTCCCGGCCGAGCGCCCGCTCGACATCCGCGACACGCCGGAGTTCCTCGCGCTCGCCCATCGGGTGCGCGTGGGGCTGCGGGCGGGGCATGCCTATGATTGAGGGCGCATGATCGGGGGCGGGCATGGCTGACGCTGCGGTGACGGCGAGCCCCGGCGCGGGCGTGGCGGGCCGGGGGCGCTTCGCCGCGCGGGCGGCGCGGGCCGTCTGGCCGGTGCTGATGGTCGTGGGCGTGACCGTCGGCCTCTGGTATGCGGCCTGCCTGCCGATGAACGTCAAGGAGAGCCTCAACCAGGCCGAGCGCGCCGGTGCCGTCATCGTGCCCGAAGGCGGGCAGGCGCGGCGCGACGCCTCGCCCTGGGGGCTGATGGCGCAGAACCCCGCGCATCTCGGCGGGGTGTGGAGCCAGGACCGGCCGCGCCTGCCCGCGCCGCACCAGGTGGCGGTGGAGCTCTACGAGACGACGGTGGGCATGGCGCTGGCGGGGCGGGCCTTTTCCAACCGCTCGCTGTTCACCCATGCCTGGGTGACGCTGTCGGCGACGCTGCTCGGCTTCGGCATCGGCACGGCGCTCGGCATCCTGCTGGCGGTGGGCATCGTGCACAACCGGGCGATGGACATGTCGGTCATGCCCTGGGCCATCGCCAGCCAGACCATCCCCATCCTCGCGCTGGCGCCGATGATCGTCGTGGTGCTCAATTCGGTCGGCATCTCGGGGCTGCTGCCCAAGGCACTGATTTCGGCCTACCTGTCGTTCTTTCCGGTGGTGGTGGGCATGGTGAAGGGCCTGCGTTCGCCCGAGGCGGCGCAGCTCGACCTGCTTTGGACCTACAACGCGACGCCCGCGCAGACGTTGTGGAAGCTGCGGCTACCGGCCTCGATGCCCTACCTCTTCGCCTCGTTGAAGGTGGGGGTGGCGGCCTCGCTCGTCGGCGCCATCGTGGGCGAGTTGCCCACGGGGGCGGTCGCGGGCCTCGGCGCGCGACTGCTCGCGGGCAGCTATTACGGTCAGACCGTGCAGATCTGGTCGGCGCTCTTCGCCGCGGCCATCCTCGCGGCGCTGCTCGTCGGGCTGATCGGCCTGCTGCAGCGGGTGGTGCTGGGCCGGATGGGAATGGGTCGGTGAGCGGGCGGGCCGCCCCTTGCCGCCGCGCAAGGGGGGCGCTGCCCCCCGTCGCCTGCGGCGCCTCCCCCCGGAGTATTTGGACCAGGATGATGGGGCGGGGATGGCACTGATCGCGGGTTCGCTCGCCTTCTGGGCGGCGGCGTGGTGGCTGAACGTGCGGCTCGCGGCCTCGCGCTGGGCGGGCACGACTGCCGGGCGGCTGGCGGTGCCGGCGATCTTCGGGGCGACGCTGCTGGTCTTGTGGGAGGGGCTGGTGCGGGGGCTGTCGGTGCCTTCGGTCATCCTGCCGCCGCCCTCGGCGATCGCGGCGCGCTTCGTCGTCTCGACCGACATCCTCTGGGCCGATTTCGTGCAGACCTTCGTCAAGGGGGCGCTGACAGGCTATGCCATCGGCGCGCTCGCGGCCTTCGCCGTGGCGCTCGCCGCCGACCGGTGGGACGTGCTGCGCCGGGGCATGCTGCCGGTGGGCTCGTTCATGGCGGCGCTGCCGATCGTGGGCACCGCGCCGATCCTGGTGATGTGGTTCGGCTTCGACTGGCAGTCGAAGGCGGCGGTGGTCGTGGTGATGGTCTTCTTCCCCATCCTCGTGAACACCGTCGAGGGGCTGCGCGCGGCCGACGCGATGCAGCGCGACCTGATGGTCACCTATGCCGCGAGCCCGCTGCAGACGCTGCTCAAGCTGCGCCTGCCCGCGGCGATGCCCTTCGTCTTCAACGGGCTCAAGATTTCGACGACGCTGGCGCTGATCGGCGCGATCGTGGCCGAATTCTTCGGCTCGCCCACGCTGGGCATGGGCTTTCGCATTTCCACCGAGGTCGGGCGGCTCGCGCTCGATATGGTGTGGGCCGAGATCGTCGTGGCCGCTCTGGCGGGTTCGGCGTTCTACGGCGTCGTCGCGGCTGTGGAGAGGCGGGTGACCTTCTGGCACCCGTCGCAGCGTGGGCGGGGCTGATCAACGAAGAGAAGACCGACAAGGGAGTTCGCTGTGAAAAAGACAATGATGCTCGGCGCGGCGCTGAGCCTCGCCGCGGGAGCGGCGCCGGCGCAGGACGAGGTGACCCTGCAGCTCAAGTGGGTGACGCAGGCGCAATTCGCCGGCTATTATGTGGCGCAGGACCAGGGCTTCTACGAGGCCGAGGGGCTGGACGTGACGATCAAGCCCGGCGGGCCCGACATCGCCCCGCCGCAGGTGCTGGCCGGCGGCGGCGCCGACGTGATCGTGGAATGGATGCCCGCGGCGCTCGCCGCCCGCGAGCGGGGGCTGCCGCTGGTCAACATCGCGCAGCCCTTCAAGTCGTCGGGCATGATGCTGACCTGCTGGAAGGATGCCGGCATCGCGAGCCCCGAGGATCTCGACAACCGCACGCTCGGTGTCTGGTTCTTCGGCAACGAGTACCCGTTCCTGTCGTGGATGAGCCAGCTCGGCATCGCGACAGACGGTGCCGAGGAGGGCTCGGTCGAGGTGCTCAAGCAGGGCTTCAACGTCGATCCGCTGCTGCAGCGGCAGGCCGACTGCATCTCGACCATGACCTACAACGAGTACTGGCAGGTGATCGATGCGGGCGTGACGCCCGAGGAACTGGTGACCTTCAAGTACGAGGACCAGGGCGTCGCCACGCTGGAGGACGGTCTTTGGGTGCTGGAGGACAACCTCGAGGATCCGGCCTTCGTCGAAAGGATGACCCGCTTCGTGCGCGCCTCGATGGAGGGCTGGAAGTGGGCCGAGGAGAACCCCGAGGAAGCCGCGATGATCGTGCTCGACAACGACATGACCGGCGCGCAGACCGAGGAGCATCAGAAGCGGATGATGGGCGAGGTGGCCAAGCTCACCGCGGGCTCCGACGGCGCGCTCGATCCGGCCGATTTCGAGCGGACGGTCGAGACGCTGCTCGCCGGCGGCTCCGACCCGGTCATCACCGCGGATCCCGGCGAGGATGCGTGGACGCACGCGATCACGGACGGTGCGCTCACCAACTGAAGCATCCGGACCGGGATGCGCCCGGGGCGGTGCGCGAGGCGCCGCCCCGGCATGAACGAGGCCCCGCGGCGGGTGCCGGCGGGGCCTCTGTCGGCCTGGGGCAGGCCGACGCGGTTGGCGCGAGGCCTCGGCACGCTGTCGAGGCATGCTGTCCCGGATCGGGGCGGAGCGAGCAGGGCGTCCGATGCGCCGGTGTGCGCCGGGCAGGGTCCGGCCGAGGCAGGAGCCTGGCGACCGCCTTTCAGGCGGCGTCGTAGGGCATGCGGGCGCCGATCGCTTCCGGGCGGGCCGGCATGGGGGTGGGGTCGTTGCGGCCGGGGATGCCGGCGGCCTGCGCCGCGGCGGCCTCTTCTCTCAGGCGGGTGATCTCGCGCACGATCTCCATCGGGATCTGTGCGTAGGTCTTGAGCGGACCTGCGGGGTCCGGCCGGAAGGCGGAAGCCTCGGGCGCACCGTCGCCCGTCTCGGTCGGCGCTTGCGGCGCGATCAACTCGGGCGGCAGGGACCGGTTGCTGGCGCGACTGTCGTCCACGCGCGGTTCGTTCGCCTGGATGTCCGCGATCCGGCGGCTGTCGACCTGGATGGGGTCGCTCGCGGACCCGGGCTGGCGCACGGCTTCGATGGTCTGAGTGCCGCCCGCCGAGGAAACCGAGTTCGCAGGGGCGACAGCCACCCGGCGCGCCTGTTCGGTGGCGCTGTACTGGGCGGCGTGTCCGAGATCACCCGGCCCGAACGCGGCAGGGCGAAGACCGACGGTCATCATCGTGACTGCTCCTGTCAAAGGCTGCCCCCAGCCCTGTCAATCTGACCGGAAAACCTGAAGAGCGCGTTAAGGCGGGTGACGAAAAGCGGACAATTCGCGCGGTCTCACGCAGACAGGGCCGCGCCGTGCCGACGCGGCCCTGTCGTGCCTTTCGGGGGGGCGGCCTCAGCCCCGGTTCATGCGGTTGTCGATGAGGTCGTCGACGACGGTCGGGTCTGCGAGGGTGGAGGTATCGCCGAGGGCGGCGTAGTCGTTTTCGGC
>LJNT01000011.1 GCA_001314685.1 Rhodobacteraceae bacterium HLUCCA09 | reverse complement strand
CGGCGCAGCTCCGGCGTCAGCCGCGGCAGGCGCGGCGCAAGGCGAAAGCCCGCGCGCATGGCGGCGACCCAGAGCAGCGCAAGCTGGGCGATGCCCGCGATCGGCACGGCCCAGGCGAGCGCGAGGCCGACATCGGCGCCGAGCCAGCCGGCGCCCAGCATGGCCGCGACCAGGATCAGGTTGAGCAGCACCGGAGCGGCGGCCGCGACGGCGAAGCGCCCCGTGGCGTTGAGCATGCCCGAGAGCAGCGCGGCGAGCGAGATGAACAGGATGTAGGGAAAGGCGATGCGGCCGAACATCGTGGCGAGGTCGAGCCGCTCGTCGCCGGCGAAGCCCGAGGCCATCGCCAGCACGAGCCACGGCATGACCACCTGCGCGGCGACCGTGAACACCACGAGGATCGCCGCGAGGCCCGAGAAGGCGTCGCGCGCGAAGCCTTCGGCGTCGGCCCCGCCTTCCAGCTTCTTCGAGAACATCGGCACGAAGGCCATGTTGAAGGCGCCCTCGGCAAAGAAGCGGCGGAACATGTTGGGCAGGGCGAAGGCCACGACGAAGGCCTCGGCGACCGGTCCGTCGCCGAGTTTCGCCGCCAGCAGGATGTCGCGAGCGAAGCCGAAGACGCGGCTTGCCATCGTCCACGCGCCGACTGTGAGGAAGCCCGCGACGAGGCGGATGGGTTTCATGCTGCCGGGTCTCCCTCCGGTCCGGCGGTGCCGGCGCCAGAATTTTCTCAAAAATTCTGTGCAAAATCTTTCTGGAAGATTTTGCTAGCCGCCGGCATGGGCGGGTGCAAGCGGCCTCACTCGGCGCGGTGGGCGCGCTCGGCGCCAGCGGCGATCGCGGCGCGCAGCTTCTTCTCGAGCGCCGCCTGCTTGGCCTCCTGCCGGATCTTCAGCCCGAACATGTCCTTCACATAGAAGCTGTCGACCACCTGCGCGCCGTAGGTCGCGATCACCGCCGACGAGATGTAGATGTTGGCGCCGGCCAGCGTGCGGGCGAGATCGTGCAGCAGGCCGGGGCGATCGCGCGTGTCGACCTCGATGATCGTGTAGATGTCGGAGCCCGAATTGTCGAAGGTGATCGAGGTGGGGAAGCGGAAATCCTGCTCGCGCTTCTTGAGCTTGTCGCGGCGGACGAGCGCCTCGTTCGCCACCACCTCGCCCGCGAGCGTCTTGAGGATCATCTGGCGCAGGCGCGGCAGACGCTCGGCCTCGTAGGGGCGGCCCTCGCCGTCCTGCACCCAGAAGATCGCGGTCGCGTAGCCGTCCTTGGTCGTGTAGGTGCGCGCGTCGACCACGTTGGCGCCGACGAGCGCCAGCGCGCCGGCCATGCGGGCGAAGAGGCCCGGATGGTCGGCCAGCACGAAGCAGACGCGCGTCGCGTCGCGGTCGCCGTCGGGCGTGAGGTCCATCCTGATCTCGTCGGGGTCGATCCCGTGCAGGAGCCGCGCAAAGACGACGTGCGCCTCGGTCGGCAGGCCTTGCCAGTAGGGCGGGTAGTGCCGGCCGATCTCGGCGCGCAGCGCGCCCTCGGGCCAGTCGGGCAGCGCCTCGCGCAAGGCGCGGCGGGCTTCGTCGCCCCGCCGGTCGCGGTTGAGCGCTTCCATTCCCTCATCGAGCACCGTGGCCGTCTCACGGTAGAGCGCGCGCAGCAGTTGCGCCTTCCAGTTGTTCCAGGTGTTCGGGCCGACCCCGCGGATGTCGCAGACCGTGAGCACCGTCAGCAGGTCGAGCCGCTTCTGCGTCTTCACGATCTTGGCGAAGTCGCGCACCGTGCGCGGGTCGGAGATGTCGCGCTTCTGCGCGTAGTCGGACATGGCGAGGTGAGAGCGCACCAGCCATTCGACCGTCTCGCATTCGCCTTTCTTCAGCCGCAGGCGGGGGGCGACGGTGCGGGCGATGCGCGCGCCCAGGATCGAGTGATCCTCGGGCCTGCCCTTGCCGATGTCGTGCAGGAGCAGCGCCACGTAGAGCACCTTGCGGTTGACCCCGTTGCCGAGGATGCGCGTCGCCAGCGGCAGCTCTTCGGCCAGCTCGCCGTTCTCGATCTGCGCGAGCGCCCGGATCACCTGGATGGTGTGCTCGTCGACCGTGTAGGAGTGGTAGACGTTGAACTGCATCATCGCCACGATCGGCTCGAACTCGGGCACGAAGGCCGAGAGCACGCCCAGCTCGTTCATGCGGCGGAGCGCGCGCTCGGGGTTGCCGTGCTTGAGCATCAGGTCGAGGAAGATGCGCGCGGCCTCCGGGTTGCGGCGCATCCTGTCGTCGATCAGGTGCAGGTTGGCGGTAATCAGGCGCATCGCGTCGGGATGGATCAGCAGGCCCGTGCGCAGGCCCTCGTCGAAGATTCGCAGCAGGTTCAGCGGATCGGCGAGGAAGCTCTCGGGGTCCGCGACCGCGAGGCGGCCCTGCTTCACCGCGTAGCCTGCGCGCACCTTGCGCCGCCGCCGGAACAGGCCCGCGAGCGGCGGCGCGCTCTTGACGTGGGCGGCCTCGAGCGCGGTCAGGAAGATGCGGGTCAGCTCGCCCACGCGCGTGGCGTGCCGGAAATAGGCCTGCATGAAATGCTCGACCGCCCTCCGTCCACCGTGGTCGCGGAAGCCCATGCGGTCGGCCACTTCCACCTGCATGTCGAAGGTGAGCTGGTCCATCGCGCGGCCCGCGATCAGGTGCAGATGCGCGCGCACCGCCCAGAGAAATCGCTCGGCTTCCTCGAAGGCGCGATATTCCTCCGCCGTGAAGACGCCAAGCGCCACAAGGTCTTCGGTGCGGTCGACGCGATGAATGTACTTGGCGATCCAGAACAGCGATTGCAGGTCGCGCAGGCCGCCCTTGCCCTCCTTCACGTTGGGCTCGAGCATGTAGCGCTGCCCGCCCTGCTTCTTGTGGCGCTCGCCCCGCTCGGCCAGCTTGGCCTCGATGAAGTCCGTGCCGGTGGACTTGAACAGCTCGCTCCACAGCCGCTCCGAGAGCTCCTCGGCCAGCGCCGTGTCGCCGTCGATGCGGCGGTGCTCGAGCAGCGCGGTGCGAATCGTGTAGTCCTCCCGCCCCAGCCGCAGGCATTCCTTCACCGTGCGGGTGGCGTGGCCGACCTTCAGCCGCAGGTCCCAAAGGATATAGAGCGTCTCCTCGACCACCGTCTCGATCCATGGTGTCACCTTGCCGGGGGCGAGGAACAGAAGGTCGATGTCGGAAAACGGCGCCATCTCGGCCCGGCCGTAGCCGCCCACCGCGAGCAGCGCGAGGCGGTCTGCATCGCTCGACGAGAGGCGCGGGTGCAGCAGGTCGGTCGCCACCCAGAGCGCCGAGGTCACGATGCCGTCGGCCAGCCAGGCGTAGGAAGCCGCGAGGGGCCGCGCGGCGAAAGGGTCGGCGGCGAATGCCGCCTCCAGCCGCCTGCGCCCGGCCTTCAGAGCGGCGGCGAGCACCGGCACGGCGGCCGCACGCCCGGCGCCCGGCCCGCCGCCCGCCTCCCGCGCCGCCGCGACCTCGCGCGACAGCGCCGCGCGCAGGGCGTCGACGTCGAGAATCTCTCCCGCGGGCAGCAGAAGCCGCTGCGGACCGCTCGTGGCGTCCTGTGGCGCGGCAGGGGGTTGCGCCGCCTCAGGAGCCGGCGCCACCGAACCGTCTTGGAGCAGGGTCAATCACTACCACCTGGTTGTTCCGGATCTGCGCGACCGCGAGGCCGCGCTCGTTGGTTCCGTCGGCCCTGAGCCTGAAGATCCCGTTGACGCCGACGAAGCCCGAGCCCGTGGTCAGCGACGACCGCGACAGCGCGTCGCCGCGGGCGGCCAGCGCGCCGATCGCCGCGATCCCGTCATAGGCGAGGCCGGCCAGCGGGTGCGGCTGCCCCCCATGAGCCTCGGCGTAACGGTTTCGGAAGTTGGTTTGCAGTGCCGGGTCGGGCAGGGCGAACCATGCGCCCTGCAGGCCGGGCTGCGACAGCGCCTCGGGCGGGAGGTCGAGCCGGGTGAGGCCGATGAACTGGGTCGTCTCGGAACTGATCCCATGTTCGCGAAGGTATTGCGGCAGGAAGGCCATCGCGCCGGAATTGCCCGAGGTGAAGAAGATCGAGTCGGCCTCCGTCGCGCGCACCTGCTCGGCGATGCGCGGCGCGGCGTCCCGGATCGCCTCCTCGTTGAGCGCGAAAGAGAGGTCGCCCACGATGCTGGCACGGCTCGCGCCAGCGGCGCGGGCGACCGCGTCGCGCCCTGCCTCCTCGGCCGTGGTCTGGGCGGAGACGAGGAAGATGTCACCCTTGCCCTGCGACGCGGCGTAGGCGGTCAGGCGCCCGGCCACGTTCTGGAACGTGTTGCCGAGAACGAAGACGTTGCCGCCGGCTATGGCGGCGTTGTTGGAGAACGCGAGCACGTTGAGCCCGTCGCCCGCGACGGTGCTTCCCGCGGCGTTGGCGGCCTCGGCGTAGAGCGGCCCGAGCAGGATCAGCGCGCCCTCGTCGGCGGCCTGCCGCGCGGCGGCCTGGGCGCCGCCGGCGGTGCCGCCGGTCGGGTAGACGCGAAGGTCGACCGCGACACCCTCGAGATCGGCGATGGCGAGGCGCGCGGCGTTCTCGAGGTCGCGCGACACCGCCGCGTCGCCGGCCGCGCCGTCGCCGCCCGGCACGAGCAGCGCGACGGGCACGGGCTCGCCCGCTTGCATCCGCGGGCCGCCGCCCGAGTCTGGGCCGACAGCGGGGGCGCAGGCTGCGAGCACCAGGGCCGCGGCAAGGGCGAGGACGCGGGCGAATACGGTGCGGGGGATGTTCGGAAGTGCCGGCATGGTCTAGACCTCGGGCAGTTTCTGGCCGTCAGGGTTCGGGCGGGCGAAGCGGACGGAGACAC
The DNA here is from genome assembly GCA_001314685.1 of Rhodobacteraceae bacterium HLUCCA09. Taxonomy (GTDB): domain Bacteria; phylum Pseudomonadota; class Alphaproteobacteria; order Rhodobacterales; family Rhodobacteraceae; genus HLUCCA09. Next base: position 34,647 of record LJNT01000011.1, on the reverse strand, counting down.
CCCGGCGTGGCGGTCGCAACAGGGCGCGCATCGGTTGGGGTGGTTCGGCCTCGTCTGTCGATACGGGTCGCGGGTCGGTCTCGCTTCATGTCGGTCCACCGGGTGTCGCCGGCGAAGGGCAATGCCCGCGGCCACGTTATGCGGCGGAGGAAGGCAAGGCAATGACGGAGGACGAGGGCGAGCGTGGCGCCGCCGGGGCGCGCGGGGCCGGCGAGAGGAGCGGCCAGGGCATCGCGCCGGGGAGCGGGCATTCCCTCGATCCCGGGCTCTACCTCGTCGCCACGCCGATCGGGGCGGCGCGCGACATCACCCTGCGTGCGCTCGACGTCCTGGCGGCGGCCGACGATCTGGTGGCCGAGGACACCCGCACCCTGCGCCGGCTGATGGAGATCCACGGCATCCCGCTGCGCGGCCGGCGCGTGACCTCCTACCACGACCACAACGGCAAGGCGCGGCGGCCCCGACTGCTGGCGGCGCTCGCCGAGGGGCGCAGCGTCGCCTACTGCTCCGACGCCGGCACGCCGCTCGTGGCCGACCCGGGATACCGGCTGGCGCGCGAGGCGGCCGAGTCAGGCCACGCGGTGCATGCCGTGCCCGGCGCCTCGGCCCTGCTTGCCGCGCTGAGCGTCGCGGGCCTTCCGACCGACCGCTTCCTCTTCGCCGGCTTCCCGCCGCCCCAGGCGGGCCCGCGCGCGCGCTGGATCGCCGAGATCGCGTCGGTGCCGGCGACACTGGTGATCTACGAGACCGGCCGGAGAATCGGCGCGCTGGCTGCGGAGCTGGCCGCGGCCGGACACGGGGCGCGCGACGCCGCGCTCTGCCGCGAGCTCACCAAGTTCCACGAAGAGGTGCGCCGCGTGCCGCTGGCCGAGATGGCGGAGACACTTGCGGAGGAAGAGCCGCCCCGAGGCGAACTCGTGCTGGTCGTCGGCCCGCCGGTGCAGGCCGCGCCGAGCGAAGCGGAGGTGGAGGCGGAGCTGCGCGCGGCCCTCGCGGAGATGCCGCTGAAGCGGGCCGCGGCACAGGTCGCCGAGCGGACGGGCATGGGGAAACGAGATGTTTACCAGCTTGGTTTACGACTGAAGGAGGATGAGCGATAGGAGCGGCCCATGACACAGCTGAGCCTGGTCTGCGAAACCCGGGGGCGGTCTCGCCGGGCCGATCCGGCCGATGCCGGGGCGGCGCTTGGGGGCAGGCGCAGACGCGGCGAGCGTGCGCATCTCGGCGGTGCCGCGGCCGAGGACAGCGTCGCGCGCCACTATGCCGGCTGCGGCCGCGAGGTCACCGAGCGCCGCTGGCGTGGCGCGGGCGGCGAAATCGACCTCGTCGCGCGCGACGGCGACGGCCTGATCTTCGTGGAGGTCAAGCGCGCGCGCACCCTTTCGGAAGCGGCATGCCGCCTGACGGAGCGCCAGATCGCGCGAATCGTGTCGGCGGCCTCTGAGTATCTCGGAGGGATGCCACTGGGTCAGCTCACGCCGGTCCGGTTCGATCTCGCCCTCGTCGACGGGGCCGGGCGCGTCGATGTCGTGGAGAACGCCTTCGGCGCCTGAGCTCGATCGTTCGCTCCGCTTGCGCCCCTCCGGCTCATCGGCGATGAAGACGTGGCGGGCAGGGCAAGGAGCGGGCGATGCGCGTGGCTTTTCAGATGGATCCGATCGGCGCGGTGGACATCGACGCCGACAGTTCGTTCCGGCTGGCCGAAGCGGCGCAGGAGCGAGGGCACGAGCTGTTCTACTACGACCCGCAGGATCTCGTCTGGGCCGGCGGGCGGGTGCGCGCTGCGGGGCACCGGCTGACGGTCAGGCGGGTAAAGGGCGACCACGCCAAGCTGGGGCCACGCGAGACGCTCGACCTGCACGGGATGGACGTGGTCTGGCTGCGGCAGGATCCGCCCTTCGACATGGGCTACATCACCACGACCCATCTGCTCGACGCGCTGATGCCCGAGGTGACAGTCGTCAACCACCCGTTCTGGGTGCGCAACCTGCCCGAGAAGCTGCTCGTCCTCGACTTTCCCGAGCTGATCCCGCCGACGCTCATCGCCCGACGGCTCGACGAGCTGCGCGCCTTCAAGACCGAGCACGGCGACATCATCGTCAAGCCGCTCTTCGGCAACGGGGGCGCGGGCGTCTTCCGCCTGCGGCGCGACGACGGAAACCTCGCCTCGCTGCACGAGCTCTTTGCGCAGATGAGCCGCGAGCCGCTCATCGCGCAGAAATTCGTCCCCGATGTCGCCAAGGGCGACAAGCGCGTGATTCTGGTCGACGGCGAGCCCGTGGGGGCGATCAACCGGGTGCCGGCCAAGGGCGAGACCCGCTCCAACATGCATGTCGGCGGTCGCCCCGAGCCTGCGCAGGTGACCGAGCGCGACCGCGAGATCTGCGCCGCGATCGGGCCGCTGTTGCGCGAGCGGGGGCAGGTCTTCGTCGGCATCGACGTGATCGGGCCCTACCTCACCGAGATCAACGTGACCTCGCCCACGGGCATCCAGGAACTCGAGCGCTTCGACGGGGTCGACGTGGCCGGCCGCATCTGGGACGCCGTCGAGGCGAAGCGGCCGGCGTGATCTGCCCGCGCGGGGTGGCGCCCGCGCCTTCCCGCCGTCTCCGCGCGCTGGTCACCCTCCTGCGCCTGACGGCGAAACCCGCGCTCGCCCGGATGTCCGGCCCGGCGGAGGCGCGCCGCGCCTTCGAACGGGCAGCCCGGTGGGGGCTGCTGCGGCGCCCCCCATTCGTGGTGCATCTCGTCGATGGCGGCGTGCCGCAGATCCACTGGGTGTCGTCGGGCCGCAGCCGGGTGCGCGGCGTCATCCTCTACCTGCACGGTGGCGCCTGCATCGCCGGCAGCCCGGCGACCCACGAGGGGCTGGCGGCGCGCCTCTCCCGGCTCTCCGGTGTCCGCGTCGCATTGCCGGCCTACCGTCTGGCGCCGGATCACCCCGCGCCGGCGGCGTTCGACGATGCGTGCGCCGCCCACGCCGCGCTGCGCGCGCGGGGCTACCGGCCGGACGAGATCGTGCTGGCGGGCGACAGCGCGGGCGGCGGCCTCGCGCTGGCGCTGCTCGCCGAGCTCTGCGCACGGGGGCAGGCGCCGGCAGGCGTGATCGCCTTCTCGCCGTGGGTCGATCTGACCCTCTCGGGCGCCTCGGTGCGCGACAACGCCCGCGTCGACCCGCTTCTGCCCGCCGCGCGGGCGGAGGAGGTCGTGGGCTACGTGCGCGGCGCCCTCGCGACAGACGATCCGCGCCTCTCGCCGCTCTTCGCCCGCTTCGAGCGGCCGCCGCCGGTAATGATCGAGGTCGGAGAGACCGAGATCCTGCGTGACGACGCGCTGCGGATGGCCGAGCGGCTGCGCGCGGCCGGCGGCGAGGTGCGCCTCGGCGTGCGCCCGCTCGTGCCCCATGCCTGGCCGCTCTTCGACGGCTGGTTCCCCGAGGCGCGGCAGACGCTGCGCTGCGCCGCGCGTTTCGTGGCCGAGGTGCTGCCTAGGCCCCCGGGCCGAAGCTGAGGCGAAAGCCGACCGCCTCGGCGACATGGGCGCGGCCGACCGTCTCGGCGCCGTCGAGATCGGCGATGGTGCGCGCCACCCGCAATACCCGGTGATAGCCGCGCGCCGACAGGCCGAAGCGCTCGGCGGCCTGCTGCAGAAGGCCGCGCCCCTCGGCATCGGGCGTGGCGATCGCGTCGAGCAGGGCGCCCTCGGCGTCGGCGTTGCAGCGGGCGTGATCGTGGCCCTCGAAGCGCGCCGCCTGCACCTCGCGGGCCACCGCCACCCGCGCGGCGATCTGGGCCGATCCCTCGGCGGGCGCGGGCAGGTCGAGATCGGTGAAGGGGACGGCCGGCACCTCGACCCGCAGGTCGAACCGGTCCATCAGCGGGCCCGAGATGCGGCCGAGATAGTCCTCGCCGCAGGCCGGCGCGCGGGCGCAGGCGCGGCCCGGGTCGGCGAGGTAGCCGCATTTGCAGGGGTTCGCGGCGGCGACCAGCAGGAACCGGCAGGGGTAGCGGACATGGGCATTGGCGCGGGCGACGACTACCTCGCCGGTCTCGATGGGCTGGCGCAGGGTTTCCAGCACGGGGCGCGAGAACTCGGGGAACTCGTCGAGGAACAGCACGCCGTTATGGGCGAGCGAGATCTCGCCGGGTCTGGCCCCCTTGCCGCCGCCGATGATCGCGGCGGGAGAGGCGGTGTGGTGCGGCGACCGGAAGGGGCGGCTGCGCGAGATCCCGCCCTCCTTGAGCAGGCCCGCGAGCGAGTGGATCATCGACGTCTCGAGCGCCTCGGCCGCCGAGAGCGGCGGCAGGATGCCGGGCAGGCGTGCCGCGAGCATCGACTTGCCCGAGCCCGGCGGGCCGACGAGCAGCACGTGGTGGCGGCCGGCGGCGGCGATTTCGAGCGCGCGCTTGGCCCGCTCTTGCCCCTTGACCTCGGCGAAGTCGCGGTGGCCGGCCTCGGTCACCACCTCGCCCGGCTGCGAGGGCGCGAGGGCCGCCTGCCCGGTGACGTGGCGGATCACCTCGGCCAGCGTCTCGGGCGCGATGACCTCGGTCGCGCCGACCCACGCCGCCTCGGCGCCGCAGCCGCGGGGGCACAGAAGCGCGCGGTGGTCGCCTGCCGCCGCCATCGCCGCGGGCAGGGCGCCGATCACCGGCACCAGCGTGCCGTCGAGCGACATCTCGCCCAGCGCCAGCATCCCGTCGACCGCGTCGCGCGGCACGATCTCGAGCGCCGCGAGCAGGGCGAGCGCGATCGGCAGGTCGAAGTGCGAGCCCTCCTTCGGCAGGTCGGCCGGCGCCAGGTTGACCGTGATCCGCTTGGAGGGGAGCGCGATGGCCATGGCCGACAGCGCCGAGCGGATGCGCTCTCGCGCCTCGCTCACCGCCTTGTCGGGCAGGCCCACGATAGAGAAGGCGGGCACGCCGGGAGAGACGGCGCATTGCACCTCGACCGCGCGCGCGTCGATCCCCTCGAATGCCACCGTATGGGCGCGCGCCAGCACCTCCCGCCCCCCGAACCCGCCGAATTTGGTTAAGCGATAGCCGCCGGGGCGTTACGGAAGGGTTAACGCATGGACATCCGCACCGCGGCGCATCGGCGCGCGGGGCGGGCAATCGCCGCGGTCACGGCTGGCGGTTGATCTCTTCGAGCCGCCATCGCCCGTCGCAGACGATCCGGGTGACCGAGAGCGGCGCGACCTCGCGGGTGAAGACCTCGGCCGCGCTGCAGCCCGTCGCCCGCTGAACCTGCGTCAGGATCGGGCCGAAATGGGCGACCGCGATCACGTCGCCCGCCATGCCGGTCAGCGCGTCGACGGCGGTCGAGACGCGGGCGGCGAGCGCGTTCCACGATTCGCCGCCGGGCGGCGCGACGTCGCCCGGTTGCTCGAGGTAGCGGCGCACGAGCGGGCCGTCTTCCGCCTCGATCTCGGCGAAGGGACGCGCCTCCCACGCGCCGAAATGGATCTCGCGCAACGCCCGTTCGTGCGGCAGGCGGGGGCGGCCGGCGGCGATGGCGTCGGCCGTGGCCACGGCGCGTGACAGGTCGGAGGAGATCACCGGCGCGCCTTCGGGCAGGAAGGCGGCCAGCCGGGCGAGCGCCGCCCGGTCGGAGAGGTCGGCGGGCACGTCGGTCCAACCGTTCATGTCGCTCCTGAGGGTCGGCCCGTGCCGCACCCACCACCAGGTGACCATCGCGCCTCCGTTAACCTGAAATACAGCGCCCGCGGGGAACCATGAGGCACCGTCGATCGTTACTTTTCGATTATCCCGAAGGTGTCATGCGATGAACCACCCGATCCAAGCCCCACCATCCAGCGCGGCATGCGTGCCGCAGGTGATCCGATCGGGTCGCGCTGTCGTATACCTGATGCAAAGTCAAGAACGGGCGGCGCGAGCAGCCCGGAACCGGGGGGTTTGACATGGCACTTGATGGCACGTTCGACCGGACACTCTCGCGCCGTGCGATGCAGGCGGAACTACTCGACGCGGAGACGGAACTGGACCTCGCCTATCGCTGGCGCGACCAGCGCGACGAAGAGGCGCTTCACAGGCTTGTGACCGCCTACATGAGGCTAGCTATCTCGATGGCGGCGAAGTTCAAGCGCTACGGCGCGCCGATGAACGATCTGATCCAGGAGGCGGGGCTCGGCCTCATGAAGGCCGCCGACAAGTTCGACCCCGACCGCGGGGTGCGCTTCTCGACCTACGCGGTGTGGTGGATCAAGGCGTCGATCCAGGATTACGTGATGCGCAACTGGTCGATGGTGCGCACCGGGTCGACCTCGTCGCAGAAGTCGCTGTTCTTCAACATGCGCCGCGTGCAGGCCCGGCTGGAGCGTGAGGCTGCCGCCGAGGGCATGACGCTCGACAGCCACCAGCTCCGCCAGTTGATCGCGACAGAGGTTGGTGTGCCTCTCGCAGACGTCGAGATGATGGAGGGCCGGCTTTCGGGCTCCGACTACTCCCTCAACGCCACCCAGTCTGCCGAGGACGAGGGTCGCGAGTGGATCGAGACGCTGGAAGACGAGAGCCAGCAGGCGAGCGAGACGGTCGAGGCCGCGCACGACACCGAGCAGCTGCGCGAGTGGCTGCTGGTGGCGCTGCAGGGCCTCAACCAGCGCGAACGCTTCATCGTGGCCGAGCGCAAGCTGCGCGACCAGCCCCGCACGCTCGAGAGCCTCGGCGACGAGCTGGGCCTGTCGAAGGAGCGGGTACGCCAGCTCGAGGCGGCGGCCTTCCAGAAGATGCGCAAGAGCCTCGAAGGCCAGTCGCGCGAGGTATTGCAATTCCTCGCCTGAGTTTCATCGTGTCCCTCGTGGCGGGCGCCGCCCTTGCGGCGCCCGTCTTTTCGTCGGAGCTGACCGATCTGTCGGAGTTTGACGCGGGCGAGGCGCAGGTCGTTATCCTCGGCGAGGTTCACGACAACCCCGCACATCACGCGGCGCAGGCCGAACTCGTCGCGCGGATGGCACCGGGGGCCGTGGTGTTCGAGATGCTCTCGCCCGAGCAGGCCCGGACGGTCGTCGACCTGGGTGCTGATTCGGGCGTCGAGGCGCTGTCCGAGGCGCTGGGCTGGGACCGCTCGGGCTGGCCCCACTTCGCGATGTATCACCCGATCCTCGTGGCGGCGGGCGACGCCGCGATCTACGGCGCCGCCCTGCCGCGTGACCGGGTGCGCGCCGCGGTGACGGACGGGGCGGCCGAGATCTTCGGCGAGGGCTACGAGCGCTTCGGTCTCGGCGACCCGCTGCCCGATGCCGAGCAGGCGACGCGCGAGGCGGGCCAGATGGCCGCCCATTGCGACGCGCTGCCCGAGGGCATCCTGCCGGGCATGGTCGCCGCCCAGCGCCTGCGCGACGCCCATTTCGCCCGCGTCACGCTCGACGCGCTGGGCGAGACAGGTGGCCCCGTCGCCGTCATCACCGGCAACGGCCACGCCCGCACCGACTGGGGCATTCCCGCGGCGATCGCCCGCGCCGCGCCGCAGGTCGAGGTGCTGTCGTTCGGGCAGGTCGAGGCGCCGCCCGAGCCGCCCGTGCCCTTCGACCTCTGGCGCGTTACCGCGGCGCCCGAGCGAGAGGACCCTTGCACCGCCTTCCGATAGGCTATGTTCTCCGGCCGAGCCCGGGGGCGGCCCGGGCGCCGAGCGGGAGAAGGCGATGCTGGCGGGAAAGCGGCTGCTCTTGATCATCGGGGGCGGGATCGCCGCCTACAAGAGCCTCGACCTGATCCGCCGCCTGCGCGAGCGCGGGGCGACGGTGACGCCGGTGCTGACGCCGGCCGCCGAGCACTTCGTCACGCCGCTCAGCGCATCGGCGCTGGCGGCCGAAAAGGTCTACCGCGACCTGTTCGACCTGACCGACGAGGCCGAGATGGGCCATATCGAGCTGTCGCGCGCCGCCGATCTCGTGGTCGTCGCCCCTGCCACGGCGGATCTGATGGCGAAGATGGCGGGCGGGCATGCCGACGACCTGGCGACCACGCTGCTCATGGCGACCGACAAGCGCGTGCTGATCGCCCCCGCGATGAACGTGCGGATGTGGGAGCACCCCTCCACGCAGCGCAACCTCGCCACGCTGCAGGGCGACGGCGTGCTCGTGGTTGGCCCTGACGCGGGGCCCATGGCCTGCGGCGAATACGGGCCGGGCCGCATGTCCGAGGTGCCCGCCATCGTGGCCGCGATCGAGGCGGCCTTTGCCGGCGGGCCACTCGAGGGACGGCATGTCGTCGTCACCTCCGGCCCCACGCACGAGCCCATCGACCCGGTGCGCTACATCGCCAATCGCTCGTCCGGCGCGCAGGGCACGGCGCTGGCCGAGGCGCTGCTCGCGCTCGGTGCGCGCGTCACCTTCGTCACCGGCCCGGCCGAGGTGCTGCCGCCCGAGGGCGCGCGCGTCGTGCCGGTCGAGACGGCGCGCGAGATGCGCGACGCGGTGCTGGCGGCCATGCCGGCCGACGCTGCCGTCTTCGCCGCCGCCGTTGCCGACTGGCGGGTGGCCAACGCCTCGGGCCAGAAGCTGAAGAAGGACGGCTCGGGCCGCGCCCCCGCGCTCGAATTCGCCGAGAACCCGGACATTCTGGCCGAGGTGGCGCATCTCGCCGAGGGGCGGCCGCGCCTCGTGGTGGGGTTCGCCGCCGAGACGGAGAACGTGGTTGCCCAGGCAGAGCGCAAGCGCGTCCGCAAGGGCTGCGACTGGATCGTGGCCAACGACGTCTCGCCCGGCTCCGGCGTCATGGGCGGGGCCGAGAACGCGGTGACGGTGATCGACGACGCGGGCGCCGAGGCCTGGCCGCGCGCCTCGAAGTGCGAGGTCGCCCGCCGCCTCGCCGCCCGCATCGCCGAGGCGCTTGCATGAGGCCCCGCGTCGCCTGCCTGCGAGAGGACTGGGCCGACCCGGCCGTGCCCTTGCCTGCCTACGAGACGAGCGGAGCCGCCGGTGCCGACCTGCGCGCCAACCTGCCCGAAGAGAGCCGCGCCCACGGCCTCGCCCTCGCCCCCGGCGCGCGGGCGCTGGTGCCTACGGGCCTGCGCGTCGCCGTGCCCGCGGGGTGGGAGATGCAGGTGCGCCCGCGCTCGGGCCTTGCGCTGAAGCACGGCGTGACGCTGGCCAACGCGCCCGGCACGGTCGATGCCGACTACCGTGGGCCGCTGGGCGTGATCCTCCTCAACCTCGGGGCCGAGCCCTACACGATCGCCCACGGCGAGCGCATCGCGCAGGCGGTGCTGGCACCGGTGGCGCAGGCGGATTTCGAGCCCGCCGAGGCGCTCGACGAGACGGCGCGGGGCGGGGGCGGCTTCGGCTCGACCGGCCGCGGGGTGGCGCGGTGATCCTCGTCGGCATCCTCGCCCTCGGAATCTGGTTCGGCGGCCGCGCCTTCGGCGTCGACCGGCGGGCGCGCGCGCTGATGCTCGGCCTGCTGTTCGTCGCCGTGCTCGCCCTGCAGGTCGCGCTGCCCGACGGCCACCCTTTCCGCGAGGCGACGGGCGGCGAGCCCGGCCTGTGGCTCCTGCTGGCGGGCATCGCCGGGGTGATCTACCTCTACCGCGCCGTGCTCATGCGGGTGCGGGCGCGCGCCGGCACCGACGTGCCGGTGGAGGCGCCGCGGTCGGAGGGGTTCTCGGAAGCCGAGCTCGAGCGCTATGCCCGCCACATCGTGCTGCGCGAGATCGGCGGCGCAGGGCAGACGCGGCTGCGCGAGGCCCGGGTTCTGGTGATCGGGGCGGGCGGCCTCGGCTCGCCCGCGCTGCTCTATCTCGGGGCGGCCGGCGTCGGCACGCTCGGCGTGATCGACGACGACACGGTGGCCAACGCCAATCTCCAGCGGCAGGTCATTCACCGCGACCGGGCCATCGGCATGCCCAAGGTGTTCTCGGCCCAGGAGGCGATCCGCGCGCTCAACCCCTGGGTCGCGGTGCGCCCCTACAATCGCCGCCTGACGGAACAGATCGCGGCCGACCTGCTGGCCGATTACGACCTCGTGCTCGACGGGTCAGACAATTTCGAGACACGGCACCTCGTCAACCGCGCCTGCGTCATGGCTGGCAAGCCGCTTGTCTCGGGCGCGCTGAGCCAGTGGGAGGGGCAGGTGAGCGTGTTCGACCCCGCCCGCGGCGCCCCCTGCTACGCCTGCATCTTTCCCGCCGCGCCGGCGGCGGGCCTCGCGCCCTCCTGCGCCGAGGCCGGCGTGCTCGGGCCGCTGCCCGGCGTGGTCGGCTCGATGATGGCTGTCGAGACGGTCAAGCTGATCGCGGAGGCCGGCACGGTGCTGCGGGGGCAGATGCTGATCTACGACGCGCTCGAGGGCGAGACCCGGCGCATCGCGGTGGCGCGTCGCGGTGGCTGCCCGGTCTGCGGGGCGTTCTAGCGCCGCCTCTCTTGTCGCGGCGGCAAATCCGCTACTTTTTGCCGCCCATCCTTGGGAGGGACCATCATGAAGACCATCGTCGCCGCGCTCTGCCTCGCCGCCGTTCCGGCGCTTGCCATGGCCCAAGGCACGCCACGGCCGGGCGAGGCGCAGCTCTACTTCGTCAACGTCGCCGACGGCGATACCGTCGCCTCGCCGGTCACGGTGGTGTTCGGCCTGCGCGGGATGGGCGTGGCGCCGGCCGGTGCGGAGATCGAGAATACCGGCCACCACCACCTGATGATCAACCGCCCGCCGTTGGGCGAGGGCCAGTTCGGCGCGGAGGAATTCACGCTGCCCTTGCCGGCCGACGATAACCATCGCCATTTCGGCGGCGGACAGACCGAGGTGACACTCGATCTGCCGTCGGGCGAGCACGTTCTGCAACTGGTGCTGGCCGATTACGGCCATGTCCCGCACGACCCGCCGCTCCTGTCGGACCGCATCACGATCACCGTCGAGTGATCCGGATCGGCGCCCGCGCGGCGGGCGCCGATCCGCTCTGGTCGCGGAGGGGCCGCAACCCTAGCTTGCGCGTGACACACGCAGGAGCCCGCGCCCCATGACCGACGCCAACCCCCTGCTCGCCCCGCGCGAGACGCCTTTCGGCCTGCCGCCCTTCGCTGCCATCGAAGACACCCATTTCGCCAAGGCGGTCGACACGGCGCTGGCTGATGCGCGCGCCGAGGTCGAGGCGATCGCCGACAGCCCCGAACCGCCCAGCTTCGTCAATACGATCGACGGGCTGGCGCTGGCAGGCAAGACGCTGTCGGACGTGCTGTCGGTCTTCTTCACGCTGGCGAGCGTCGAGTCGAACCCCGCGCGCGAGGCGCTCCAGCGCGAGATCTCGCCCAAGCTCGCCGCCTATTCCTCCGACGTGATGCTCAACGCCGCGCTCTTCGCCCGTGTCGAGGCGCTGTGGAAGGCGCGCGAGACGCTGGGCCTCGACCCCGAGCAGATGCGCGTGCTCCATCTGACGCGCCGCAATTTCGTCCGCGCCGGCGCAGCGCTCGACGAGGCGGGACGGGCGCGGCAGCGCGAGATCGCCACGCGGCTGGCCGAACTCTCCACCGCCTTCGGGCAGAACCTGCTCGCCGACGAGCGCGATTGGGCGCTGCCGCTGTCCGAGGCCGATCTCGAGGGAGTGCCGGCCTTCGTCGTCGACGGGGCGCGCGCGGCGGGCGCCGAGCGCGGGCTCGACGGGCCGGCGATCACGCTGTCGCGCTCGCTGATCGTGCCGTTCCTGCAATTCTCGCCGCGGCGCGACCTGCGCGAGCGGGCGTATCGCGGCTGGGCCAGCCGGGGGATGCGGGGCGGCGCCACCGACAACCGCGCCATCGCCGCCGAGACGCTGCGCCTGCGCCACGAGCGCGCGCGCCTGCTTGGCTACGACAGCTTCGCCGACTACCGGCTCGAGGTGGAGATGGCCAAGACCCCGCAGGCGGTGCGCGACCTGATGCACGCGGTCTGGGCGCCCGCCCGCGCGCAGGCCGAGGCCGACAGCACCGTGCTCGAGGCGATGCTGCGCGCCGACGGCGTGCCCGGCCCGCTCGAGCCGTGGGACTGGCGCTACTATTCCGAAAAGCGGCGGCAAGCCGAGCACGATCTCGACGAGGCCGCGCTCAAGCCGTATTTTCAGCTCGACCGGATGCGCGAGGCTGCTTTCGACTGCGCGACGCGGCTCTTCGGGCTGGATTTCGCGCCCCTCGACACGCCTCTGCACCACCCCGACGCCCGCGCCTGGGAGGTGACGCGCGAGGGCCGGCACCTCGCCGTTTTCATCGCCGACGACTTCGCCCGCGGGGGCAAGCGGTCGGGCGCGTGGTGCTCGGCCTTGCGCTCACAGAGCCGCCTCGCCGGCGAGGTGCGGCCGCATGTGCTGAACGTGTGCAACTTCGCCAAGCCGCCCGCGGGGCAGCCTGCGCTCCTCAGCTACGATGACGCGCGCACGCTGTTCCACGAGTTCGGTCACGCGCTGCACCAGATCTTGTCCGACGTGACCTACGAGATGATCTCGGGCACGTCCGTCGCGCGCGATTTCGTCGAGCTGCCCTCGCAACTCTACGAACACTGGCTCGAGGTGCCGCAGGTGCTGGAGCGGTTCGCCACCCATGCCGAGACCGGCGAGGCGATGCCGCGCGAGATGCTCGACCGCGTGCTCGCCGCGGCGACCTACGACATGGGGTTCCAGACGGTGGAGTTCATCGGCTCGGCGCTGGTCGATCTCGAGTTCCACGCGGGCGAGCCTCCGGCCGACCCTATGCAGAAGCAGGCCGAGGTGCTGGAAGGGATCGGCATGCCGCCCGCCATCGGGATGCGCCACGCCACGCCGCACTTCGCCCATGTCTTTTCGGGCGGCTACGCGTCGAGCTACTATTCCTACATGTGGTCCGAGGTGATGGACGCCGACGCCTTCGCCGCCTTCGAGGAGGCGGGGGATCCATTCGACGCGCCGACCGCCGCGGCGCTCGAGCGGCACGTGCTCTCGGCGGGCGGCTCGGCCGAGCCCGAGGAACTCTACACCGCGTTCCGGGGTCGGTTGCCGGGAATAGCGGCCCTGCTGCGCGGCAGGGGCCTCGACCGGGCCGCCTGATAGACGCACGTGGCGCGAGCGTGGCGGCTCGCGCTCACCCTTGGCGCCTCACGGGGGCAGGCCGTCAGGTTGCAGGACGCGCCTCGCGGATCGCGTCGATCTCGGAGGTTGGCACGGCCTCGCCGCTGGCGAAGACGACCTCGGTGCCGTCGGCCCCCGCGCGCACCTCGGTGATCCGGCCGTAGACCTCTGGCACCGTCCGGTCGAGCGCCTGGCCGCTTGCGTCGTAGCTGACGACCTCGAACTGGTATGTTCCGGGCTCGAAGGCGACGTTGCCGCCGCCGGCGCCCGGCCAGTCGACCGGGCCGCCCTGCACGGTGATGTCGAAGCGGTCGACGACGCTGCCGAAGGCGTTGGCAACCACGAGTTCGGCGCGCTGGGCCTCGGCCGACGGCTCGGTTTCGACGGTCAGCGCCTGGCCCTCGTAGCGCGCCGGCACCGCGGCGCGCCCCTCCATCCCGACCCAGCCGGCCACCTGCGACAGGCCGGACGAGGCGAGCTGGCCGAGCAGCTCGTTGGTCTTGACCTGCTGCTCGACCGTCGAGAACGTCGCGAGTTGAACCGCGAACTCGGTGGAATCCATCGGGTTGAGGGGGTCCTGGTTGACCACCTGCGTGGTGAGCATGCGCAAGAACGTCTCGAAATCCGAACTGATCAGGCGGCGGTCGTCCGGGGCGTCCGCGGGTTCCGCCGCGGCTCCGGCTTCCCGAGCCGGTGCCGCGGGCGGCGCCGCCGGCGAGGGGGCGGCGGGCGGCGCCGCTGGCGAGGGGGCGGCGGGCGGCGCCGCTGGCGAGGGGGCGGCGGGCGGCGGCGGCGCCTGCGGCGGGGCGCCGAGGGGGGCGGCCGGAGAAAGGGGGGCGATGTCGCTCACGGAACCTCCTGGTGTTGTGCAATGGGACGGGCCGCTGCCCTAGAGCCTCAGGTCGAGGCCACCGGAAGGCGCGGTCTGCAGCGTTTGAATGGCGGGGGACACCGGGTCGTTCTGCACCGTCCCGTCCGCCGCGGCGATCTCGCCCGACGAAAGCGCTGGCATCCGCGTGTCGGCGCCGCGGCCGTCACGGCCGCCCTGCGCGCCGAACTCGAATGAAATCGTGCCGAAGCCCTGCTGACGCAGATCGTTGCCCAGCAGGTCGGCATGGCGGCGAAGAAGATCGAGCGTCTCTGGCCGATCTGCCTGGATCGTGATGGTGAGCCCCGCCTCGGCCGGGCTGAAGGAAAGCCGGACGCGGCCGAGCTCCTCCGGGTGCAGGGCAATGTCGACCGACCCGCGCGCAAAGCCCTGGCGCACCGCGTCGGCCACCTGTTGCGCCGGTCCGGCCGGGCCGGGGGAAGACGCCCCCGCGCCGGTGCCGGGGCCGGAGCCTCCGGTGCCGCGAGAGGCGCCTGCCTCGGCTGCGGAGAGCGAGAGGGACGAACCCGAACGCCCCTCGCCGCTCGCCCGGTCGCCCCCTGTGTCGCCGTCGACGTTGCCGGCGTCGGGCCGTACGAGCGCGCCCGACGGAGCATCGATGCCGAACACGGCCGCCTGGGGGGCGCCTGCAGTGGTCGGGGTCGCCATGCCGCTTGCGGCCGGCCGACCCGTGCCGGTTCCGTTTCGGGTGGCGGGGACCGGCGCGCGGTCGTCCGCCCGCTCCCTGTCACGCCCCTGCCGGCCGGACGCGTCGCTCGATGCCGGGCGCGCCGCGCCAGTCTCGGCCGTGACGATCATCGCCGGCGCGGCCAACGGAGCTGTCGCCTGCACCGGGACCGCTTGTGCCGAAACCGCCGCCTGCACCGGGACCGCTTGTGCCGAAACCGCCGCCTGCGCGGGGGCCGGTTGTGCCGCGGACGATGCGCCGGTCGCCACGCTCGTCGCCTGTCCGGAAGCGCCTCCTGGCGGAGTGCCCTCCGCCTCGCCCGGTCCGGCAGCAGGGCGCACGCCGCGAGTCGCGACAGATCGCGTCTCGCCGATAGGCCCGCCAGGCCCCCCGGGGTGGATCCGGATGCCGCTCGTTCCGTTCCAGCCGGCACGGGAGGCCGGCATGGCGGGTGCAAGGGACGCGGTCGTGCTCTGGAAATCGAGCTGCGCTCGTGCGGCGTCGCGCGGTCCGGACGCCACCGCGTGAGTAGACTGGTGCAAGGTCGCACCGATGAGAGACTCCGACCCTGCCAGCCTCCCTCCGCTCTGCCCATCGGGCGTGGGGGATCGAGCGGGAGAGACGGATCGGGCCGACATCTGCGCCGCGCCGTGCGAGAGACGTACCACCGGATCGACCGCTTCGGGCCGCGCGCGCGCGCCGGTCGAGGGCGCCTCGGAGTTGGCCGCTCCCGGTGCGCCGGTCTCGGCCGGCGGACGTGCCTGTTCAGGCACCAGTGCCGACCCCGCAACCTCCGGACGGCCGAGGGCAGGCACGCTGCCCGCCGGCAGGCTCTGCGTTCCGTCACTGCGTGCGGCGATCGTGGAGGACACCCTCGCTGCGGCAGGCGTGACGGCGCTTCCGGCGGCCTGCCGGCCAGAGCTGTCTGACGGTTCGACGCTCAAGGATACGCGCATCACGCTGGATCTGGCACCGCCATAGGGTGTGTGCGCGGCGCGCGCCCGGTCGGAGCGCTCTGGCGGTGTCCCTGCCGGCGGTTCGGCGCCGGCGGCACCGCGCGTCTCGGTCACCGGCGGTGACGGCGTGCTCCATTCGGCGCCCGCCGACGGGATCGGGCGAGCCATGCTGCCGGACGCCGTCGATCCGGGGGACGTTTCCCGCCGCGATGCGGTCGCGGTGTCGACAGGGGGAGAGACGGCGCGCGCGCTCCCGCCCGGCATCGGCCCTTCTCGGGGTCTCTCTCCTCTCGAGCCGGGCGCTGCCGACAGGCTCCGGGCGTCGAGCGTCCCGGTGCCGATCGACATGCCGCGGCCATGGTCCGATGCCTGCGCGCTCTGCGGTGCGCGGGTCGCTTCCGGCGCCAGGGCCGCTCCGGGGGTCGCGGCGGGCTGTCCGGTGCGCGGGTCATCCGGCCGGGCGAGAGAAAGCGCGTCCGCCCTTGTTGCCTTGCGACCCGATCCGTCCACGCCATCGGCGGCTCCCTCGGCGGCTCCCTTGTGGATCGACGCCGCCCTCGGCGCCACGGTGGGCAGGGGCGACGATGCCGGGGGCGATAACGGCGGCACCGCGTCTTCCCCGCGGGGACTGCCGGCGTCCGCGTCTCCAGACGCGGTCGGCTCTGGCGCGGCCCGGGTCGGCGGGTCCGCCACCTCGGCGCCGGGGGCCTCTGCGGCGCTGCCCATCGCCGTCGGTCCGGCGCCGCTCTCCGGCGTGCGGCCCTCGGGGAGGCGGCGCCGGTCAGATGAGCCTTCCCCGTCGACATGCTCGGCGAAGGCAGTGCCGCTGTCGGGCGTGCCGGGCCTGGCCGCGGGCGAACCGGGGTCGGCCCTCCCCGTGACCGCCCGGAATACGTCGAGGAGCGCGCCTATCTGCATGGCTGACAGCCTTCTGCCGAAACTCTGGCGGATGTCGTGCCATGCGCTTACCAAGCCTTTACCGAATTCTGCGATGAACCGAGAAATTGCAGCAAACTGACGAGGCTTTCGATGGCCGATTCGACCCATGGCGCGGCCGGCGCCCTTCCGCCAGCGGCCGCGCTTCGCCCCTCGCGCGCGGCGGAAGAGGCCACGCGCGAGGCGATGCGCGAGGCGGCGCGCGCCTTCGAGGCGGCATTCCTGGCCGAGATGCTCAAGCACGCGGGCCTCGGAGAGACGCCCGAGGCCTTCGGCGGCGGTGTCGGCGAGGATCAGTTCGCCAGTCTCATGCGCGAGGCACAGGCCCGCCACATGGCCGAATCGGGTGGCATCGGGATTGCCGAACGGGTGTTCGAGGCGATGATCGCTCGGGAGCGGGGCGATGGCTGACGGCCTTTCCGGGCGCCTGCGCGCCCTGCTCGACGACGAGCGCGCGGCGCTCCGCGACGGCGCGCTCGAGCGGCTGGGCGACATCCTGGCCGCCAAGGAGGGCCTCGCGGAAGAACTCGCGCAGAGCGGCCTCGGGTGCGCGGAGGGCGAGGCCGAGGCGCTGCGCGACGCGGCGCGCCGCAACGCCCAGCTGCTCGAGGCCGCCCGCGCCGGCCTGCGCGCGGCGATGGAGCGGATGGCCGAGCGCGCCCGCCTTGCCCGCAGCCACGACACCTATGATGCAGAGGGGAACCGGCGCGCGCTGTCCCCTGCCCCGGGCAGCCTGCACCGCCGCCTGTGACGCACCGCTCGCCCGCAGGCGGCGCGCCCGCGCTCCGGTCGTCGCCCGGGCCCGATGGTCGCCCGTGTCCGACCGTCGCCCGTGCCCGACCGTCGCCCATGAACGAACGGTGTTTGCATCGAATGCGCGCCACTCGCGGCGCATCCCTTAGGCACCTGTAAACCGCCCCCGCGCAAGTGTGGGTTTCGCACTCGAGAGGGGGTGGCACGGTCAGGGCCCGGATCAGGGCCTCCCGTAGAGGGCAGAACGCCTCGTGAGCGCCGGCACGTCGAGGAACGGGCCGGCTGACGGGACCGCGGCGAAACTGCCGCTCAAGGGAAGGACGACATATGTCCAGCATTCTCACGAACACCGGCGCGATGACCGCGCTGCAGACCCTGCGCGGGATCAACCAGAATCTGACCAAGACGCAGGACATGATCTCGACCGGCAAGAAGGTCGCCACCGCGAAGGACAACGCGGCGATCTGGTCCATCTCGAAGGTCATGGAATCGGACGTCAAGGGGTTCACGGCGATCTCCGAGTCCCTGTCGCTCGGCCAGTCGACCGTGGCGGTCGCCCGGAACGGCGCCGAGCAGGTCACCGAACTGCTGGGCGAGATCAAGAAGAAAATCGTCGCCGCTCAAGAGGATAACGTCGATCGCGTCAAGCTGCAGGACGATCTGGAATCCCTGCGCAACCAGGTGACAAGCATCGTCGACGCGGCGCAGTTCAACGGTCAGAACCTGCTCAAGCAGACGTCCGCGACCGCGGGCGACGGCACGATGGAGGTGCTCTCGTCGCTCGATCGCAACGCGTCCGGCGGCGTCGGTAGCTCCACCGTCGACGTGGCAAAGCGCGACCTCGCGGTCGAAGGGGATCAGGATGCCGGTGAGGCGGGAACAACCGTTACTCTTGGTGACGCCAAGACTGTCGCCGACGGCGACGCCGTTACTGCAGTGACCGATTCCAGCGGAGAGGAGGTCGTCGCCGGGTCGGAATACAGCGTGGACATCGCCGACCTTGCCCTAGACGAAGTGACCTACGTCGCCCGCGACGGCGACACCTTCACCGACGTCTATCGTCAGCTCGCTGCGCGTCTGAATGCGGAGGCGGGCGAAGCCGGCGAGGATCTCGTCTTCTCCGTTCAGGGCGGCGAACTCGCCCTGCAGAACAATTCAGGGGCGGATGTCGAAATCGTAGCGGCCGACATCGAAAGCGACGGAGCGGACGACGGCACCGCCGGCGGCGGGCTGGAACTCCTGGGCGACCTCGACATCTCGACCGAGACCGGCGCTGCCGGCGCGCTCGGCGCCATCGACGGGCTGATCGAGATCGCGGTGGGCGCGGCCGCGGAATTCGGCGTGTCCGAGAACCGTCTCGGGGTACAGTCCGACTTCGTCTCTCGGCTGTCCGACAGCCTCAAAGCCGGCATCGGCGCGCTGGTGGATGCCGACATGGAGGCGGCGTCGGCCCGCCTTCAGGCGCTCCAGGTGCAGCAGCAGCTCGGCACGCAGTCGCTGTCGATCGCCAACCAGGCGCCGCAGACCATCCTCTCGCTCTTCCGGTAAGCGAGTGGGGAGGGCGGCGTGATCCGCCCTCCCCCCGCCCTGCGGGGCGCCAGCCCGCGTGACACGGACACCGCAACCGGAAGGACCGACCGTGACCATGATGACCACGGCCAAAATGGCCGAAACCGCCTACGGCGCGCAGTCCGCCGCCGCCCGCACCCCCCGCGGCACCGAATACGCCGTCTTCTCGCAGGTCACGCGCCGCATGAAGGCCGCCGCCGAGAAGGGCCGCACCGGGTTTCCCGCCCTCGCCGAGGCGCTGCACGAGAACCGCAAGCTGTGGACGACGCTCGCCGTCAACGTCGCCGACGAGGCCAACGCGCTGCCGCAGGACCTGCGCGCGCGCCTGTTCTACCTTGCCGAGTTCACCTTTCACCACACGTCGAGGGTGCTGGCCCGCGAGGCCGACGTGCGCCCGCTGATCGAGATCAACGCCGCCGTCATGCGCGGCCTGCTCGGCCAGACGCCCGCCCAACCGGCAGAGACGGCAGAGCCCGCCACGCGGCCCGGGGTCGTGCGATGAGCGGGCTCGTCCTCAAGCTCGGGCCGAAGGAGCGGGTGCTGGTCAACGGGGCCGTGATCGAGAACGGCGACCGCCGGGCGCGGATCTCGATCCTCACGCCGGGCGCCAACATCCTGCGCCTCAAGGACGCCATCCACCCGGAGGAGGCGACGACGCCGGTCCGGCGCGTCTGCTACATCGCCCAGCTCGTCCTGTCGGGCGACGCCGATGCCGGGGAGGCGCGCCGACAGCTGCTGCTCGGGATCGAGCAGCTCAGCCAGGTCTTCCTCGACGAGGACAGCCGGACCCAGCTCGCCGCCGCGACGCGCGCCGTCAACGAGGGCCAGCCCTACCAGGCCCTCAAGGCGCTGCGCGCGCTGCTGCCGCGCGAGGAACGGCTGCTCGCCGCCGCCCCGGCCCCGACCGGCAGTCCCGGCGGGCCGCGATCCTCCGCGCTGGCCCCCGCCGCGCCGCGACAGGCGATGGGCAGGGCGCAATGAGCTTTCAGCCCGTCGTCCCTTTCGGCGGCATCGCCGGCTGGCAGTTCCTCAAACGGACGATGGACACCCAGCGCGCGGCGTTCGACGCCGCGCCCAGCCGTCAGCGCGACCTCGACTATTTTCGCCAGAACATCGGCAAGGTGACCACCGCCGAGCAACTGGTGGACGACCGCCGCCTTCTGTCGGTCGCGCTCGGTGCGTTCGGCCTCGGTGACGACATCAACAGCAAGGCCTTCATCCGCAAGGTGCTCGAAGAGGGCACGCTCGATCGCGGGGCGCTTGCCAACAAGCTGACCGACAGCCGCTACCGCGAGTTCTCGGCGGCCTTCGGCTTCGGCAACGGGGTGCTGCCGCGCACCGCCCGATCCGGCTTCGCCGACGAGATCGGCGGCGCCTACCTGCGCCGCCAGTTCGAGATGGGCGTTGGCGAAAGCGACCAGACGATGCGCCTCGCCCTGACGCTTGAGCGCGAGTTACCCGGGATCGCGTCGCGCGACGTGGGCGATGACACCAAGTGGCTGACGGTCATGGGCAACCCTCCGCTGCGCCAGGTCTTCGAGACGGCGATGGGGTTGCCACAATCTTTCGGCGCGCTCGACCTGGACCGCCAGCTCGTCGAGTTCCGCGAGCGGGGTGAGCGCCTGTTCGGCCTGTCGAGCTTCGCCGACCTTGCCGACCCCGGGAAGCAGGAAGACCTGATGCGGGTCTTCCTGGCGCGCGCGCAGATCTCGGGCGGGTTCGGGCAAGGCGCCGGCCCGACCTCCCCCGCTCTTCAGCTCCTGCAGTCGGCCTCCGGCGGCTCGCCTGTGTCGTTCTTCTAGCCCGTCCTGTCCGCACAGCGTGCCGGGGCGCCGCCGGGTGCCGGCTGACCGAGGCAGGCGGCGAGGCGGCGGAAGGCGGCATCGGGCGTGTCGGGCGAGGGTTCGGCCACGAACGCGTCGAGCGCGGGCCAGGTCGCCACCGCTGTATCGGTCTCGCCGTCGGTGCCGGCGGTGTAGAGCCCTGACTGGATCATCAATTCTGCGTCCTCATAGGCCGCGAGCCGCCGCCGCGCGATGCCGATCAGGCGGTTCTCGTCGTCGGTGGCGCAATCGGGCAGGCTGCGCGAGACCGAGCGCAGAACGTCGACGGCGGGGAAGCGGCCGCGCTCGGCGATCGCCCGCTCGAGGACGACATGGCCGTCGAGAACGCCCCGCAGGATGTCGGCCACGGGCTCGTCCATGTCAGAGCCTGCAACCAGAACGGCGAAGAGCGCCGTGATGTCGCCCGCCTCGCCCTCGGCGCCGGGCCCCGCCCGCTCGGCCAGCGCCATGATCGCGTGCGCCACAGAGGGCGGATAGCCTCGCAACGCCGCTCCCTCGCCCGAGGCGAGCGCGATCTCGCGATGCGCCTCCGCGAACCGGGTGACGGAATCGGCCAGGAACAGAACGTGCTGCCCCGCGTCGCGGAAATGCTCGGCCACGGCCATCGCCGTCCATAGCGCGCGGCGGCGGACGAGCGGCGGCTGATCCGACGTGGCCACCACGATCACTGCGCGCGCCATTCCCTCGGGCCCGAGCGCGCGCTCGACGAACTCGCGCAACTCGCGACCGCGCTCGCCGATCAGGGCGATGACGGTCACGTCGGCCTCCATCTGCCGGCCAAGCGCGCCGAGCAGCCGCGACTTGCCGACGCCAGCCCCGGCGAAGAGGCCCATGCGCTGGCCCCGCACGATTGGCAGGATGGTGTCGAACACCGCCGTGCCGGTGGCCAGCCGCGGCCCGAGGGCACGCCGCGTCACCGCGGGCGGAGGCAGGCCGCGCAGCGGGCGCGAGGTCCCGCCGGGCGGCAGGGAGCGCCCGTCGAGCGGGCGTCCGTCGGCATCGACGATCCGTCCGATCCAGCCGTCGTGCGGCGCCACGAGCGCGGGGCCGAGGTGCAGCGCTGCGTCGCCCACGCGCAGCCCCTCGCCAGGCCCCTCCGGCAATATCTCGGCCCCGTCGGCGCGGATCTCGACGATCTCGCCCGCAATCGGGCCGTCGCGTGCCTCGAGGCACACCCGGTCGCCCAGCGCCGCCGCGTCGGCGAGCCCCGTCACGTGCACCAGGCCGCCGCCCGCCCGCGTGACGCGCCCCACCGCGCGCGCCGGCCTGATCGCGGCGATTTCCGCCGCGAGTCCCGTCAGACTTCTGCCCTGCATCCTGCCCTCCTGGCCATGGTGCACCGTTTCTAAAGGAATCAGCCTTAAGCCGGTGTTGAAGACAGAGGGAGAAACCCGATGTTCGGCGAATTGCAGATCTTCCGCATGGCGCAGGGCCTCGCCCGCCATGCCGCCGCCCGGCAAGAGGCCGTCGCCCGGAACGTGGCCAACGTGAACACGCCGGGTTACAAGCGCGTCGGCATCCCCGATTTTGCGAGGCTATACGCCCACCGCGCCGCCTCCGGCGATGGTATCGGACTGCAGGCTACCCGGGCCGGCCATTTCGGTGCCGGCCACGGCTATCCGACGCCCGCCGCGCGCGAGGTCGCCGGGGCGCGCGAGGCGCCCAACGGCAATTCCGTCTCGCTCGAGACCGAGATCATGGACGCCGCCACACTCCGGCGCGACCACGACATGGCGCTCGCCGTGTATCGCAGCGCGATGACGGTTCTGCGCGCCGGCATCGGGCGGAGGTAAGGCCATGAGCGATCTGCTGCGCACCATGGCGCTGTCGGCCTCGGGCATGAAGGCGCAATCGACCCGCCTGCGCCACGTCTCCGAGAATATCGCCAACGCCGACACGCCCGGCTTCCGCCGAAAGCTCGTCTCGTTCGAGCCGGCGCCGGTGCGGACGGGCGAGCCCGCGCTGGTCGAGACCGGCCGCGTGCGCCTCGACACGTCCGAACTGCCCCTGATCCACGACCCCGGCAACCCGCTCGCCGACGAGAGCGGCAATTTCCGGGGGTCCAACGTCGATCTCGTGGTCGAGATCGCCGACGCGAGGCAGGCCCAGCGAAGCTACGAGGCCAACCTCAAGATGTTCGACCAGGCAAGGCAGATGACGACGAGCCTGCTCGAGCTGCTGCGCAGATAAAGGAGACCAGAATGGACATCCGCGCGACTCAGGCCGCCCGCCTCTACCAGGGTGCGGCGGCGCCCAGCCCTTCGCTCACCGCTCCGTCGTCGCCGGGCCCGCAGGCTGCCGGCCCGTTCGCCCCCGGCAGCTTTGGCCAGACGGCGACCGCCGCCGCGCGCGACTTCGCCGAGACGCTCGGCGCCGCCGAGCGCACCGCGCAGGACGCGCTGGTGGGCAAGGCCGACCCGCACGCCCTGGTCGAGGCGCTCAGCCAGAGCGAGCTCGCGGTCGAGGCCGCCGTCGCCGTGCGCGACCGGGTGGTCGAGGCCTACCAGGAAATCCTGCGCATGCCGGTCTGAGCCATGGAAGAGGCCGTCTTCTACGACACGATGCGCCACGGCCTGTGGGTGTCGGTGATCATCTCCGTCCCGATCCTGTCGATGGCGCTGATCGCGGGCCTCGCGGTCGGCCTCTTCCAGGCGCTGACCTCTGTCCAGGAGATGACGCTGACATTCGTGCCGAAGCTCCTGGCCATCGTTCTCGTCTTCTGGGGGTCGATGGGGTTCATGACTCAGACGCTGACCGGCTACTTCCAGGCCGACATCCTGCCCCAGATCGCCGGAGGCGGCCCATGAGCACCTCGATCGTCACCCTCGCCCGTCAGGTCGGCCTGATGCGCGAGATGAACACCGTCGCCAACAATATCGCCAACGCCGCGACCACGGGCTACCGTCGCGAGGGCGTGCTTTTCACCGAGTACATCAAGGCCACGCCTGGCGGCGACAGCCTGTCGATGGCCGCTGCCCGCGCCCGCACGATCGACCTCTCGCAGGGGGCGCTGACGCAGACAGGCGGCACGTTCGACCTCGCCATCGAGGGCGAGGGCTTCTTCCTCGTGCAGACGCCCACGGGTGAGCGGCTGACCAGGGCCGGCACGTTCACGCCGAACGATGCGGGCGACCTGGTGACGCCCGACGGGCACCCCCTGCTTGATGCCGGCGGCGCTCCCGTCTTTGCCCCGCCCGAGGCCGAGGTCATCACCATCGCGCCGGACGGCACGATGTCGGCCGATGGCGCGCCGATCGCCCAGATCGGGCTCTGGCGCCCCGTCGATCCGACCGACATTGTGCGTGAGGCCGGCGCCCTCTTTCGCGCCGAGCAGGGCACCGAGCCCGTGATCGAGGGCGGGCGCATCCTGCAGGGCCGGATCGAGGGGTCGAACGTCGATCCCGTCACCGAGATCGCCCGGATGATCGAGGTCCAGCGCGCCTACGAGCTCGGGCAGGCCTTCCTCGACCGCGAGTCCGACCGCCGCTCCAAACTGATCGATACGCTCACCCGCTGAGGAGATACCGATGGAATCGCTCAAGATCGCCGCGACGGGGATGGGCGCGCAGCAGATGCGCGTCGACACGATCGCCAACAACCTCGCGAACATGTCGACCACCGGCTACAACGCCCGCCGCGCCGAATTTGCCGATCTGCACTACCGGCAGGAGGTGCGCCCCGGCACGGTCAGCGCCAGCAACGGCACGGTGCTGCCCACCGGCGTCCAGATCGGCCTCGGCGTCCGGGCCTCCGCGGTCGGCGTGCAGCTCGCCCAGGGCGCGCTCGGCCGCACCGGCGGCGAGCTCGACGTGGCCATCGAGGGTCGCGGCTACCTCGAGATCGAGCTGCCCTCGGGCCTGCCAGCCTACACCCGCGACGGCGCGCTCAAGCGCTCGCCGGACGGCCAGATCGTGACCGCGCAGGGTTACCCGGTGGTACCCGACATCACGATCCCCGACGACGCCCGCGCGATCTCGGTCTCGGCCGACGGCGAGATCTACGCCTTCTTCGCCGACGAGGTCGAGCCCGAGCTGCTTGGCCAGTTCACGCTTGCCACCTTCTCCAACGAGAAGGGGCTCGAGGCGATGGGCGACAATCTCTTCCTCGAAAGCCCCGCCTCGGGCCCGCCGCTCGTGTCGAACCCGGGCGAGGACGGGCTCGGCACCCTTCGGCAGGGCTTTCTCGAGGAGAGTTCGGTCGACGCGGTGCGCGAGCTGACCGAGCTGATCGAGGCGCAGCGCGGCTACGAGCTCAATGCCAAGGTGATCACCGCCGCCGATCAGATGCTCGGCACGACCACGCAGATCCGCTGATGCGACTCGCCTCCCTCCTGCTTCTCGCCGTGCTCGCTTCGCCCGCTCCGGCAGAGACCCTGATCGCCGCAGCGACCATCCGCAGTCACACGGTGCTTGCTCCCGAGCATCTCGCCGTGGTGCCCGAGAAGGTGCCGGGGGCGCTCGCCGACCCCGCCAATGCGATCGGGCTGGAGACCCGCGTGGTGCTCTATGCCGGCCGGCCGATCCGGGCCGCCGACCTCGGCCCGCCCGCCCTGATCGACCGCAACCAGATCGTGCCGCTGATCTACCGCCACACCGGGCTGGCCATCGAGACCGAGGGCCGCGCCCTCGACCGCGCCGCCGCCGGCGAGGCGGTGCGCGTTCTCAACCTCGCCTCGCGCAACACTGTGACGGGCATCCTCGACGCCGAGGGCCGCGTGCACGTGGGCGACTTGCCCCAAACGACGGAGTGACCATGACCGCCAATCGCCCGCTCGCCGGCCGCCCCCTCGCCCGGGCCCTCACCCTTTGCTGCCTCGGCGGCGTCGCGCTTGCCGGCTGCGGACGGCTCGACCATGTGGGCAAGCCTCCCAGCCTGACGCCGATCGAGGGCAACTCGGAGCAACGGGCGATGTCGGTCACGTCGCTGCCCGACCGGCTCGACCCGGCGCTTCCCGCCGACGCCGCCTCGCTCTGGAGCCGCGACCGCACCTCGCTGCTCGGCGACCGCCGCGCGCGCGCCCGCGGAGATATCCTCACCGTGGTGATCGAGATCGACGAGAGCGCGCAGATAGATAACTCGACCGAGCGCTCGCGCAACGCGGGCGAGGAGCTGGGGATTCCGCAGCTGTTCGGCCTGCCCCAGCGCGCCAACGAGCGTCTGCCCGAGGGCGTCACTCTTGACGAGGCTGTGTCGGTCGACTCCTCCAGCCGCTTCGGCGGCGAGGGCTCCGTCCAGCGGAGCGAGGAGGTGACGCTGCGCGTCGCCGCGACCGTGGTCGAGGTGCTGCGCAATGGCGTGCTTCGGGTCGAGGGCCGCCAGGAGGTGCGGGTGAACTTCGAGGTGCGCGAGCTGATCGTCAGCGGCTATGTCCGGCCCGAGGACATCTCGCGCCGCAACGAGATTACCTACGACAAGATCGCCCAGGCACGCATCTCCTATGGCGGTCGCGGCCAGATCACCGACGTGCAGCAGCCGCGCTACGGCCAGCAGATCGGCGACATCATCCTTCCGTTCTGAGGCCCGCGATGAAGGCGCTGATCCTCCCCCTCGTTCTCGGCCTCGCGGGCGCCGGCGCCGGTATCGGCGCCGGTCTCTGGCTGCAGCCGACGCCACAGTCGCCATCCGGTGGCGAAGCCGGCAACCCTGACCCCGGCCAGGAGAGCCCCGGCGCCGATCCGGTCGCTGGCGGAGATCCCTCGATAGAGCCGGGGCCGGGCACGGCGCCGATGCCAGGTCGCGACCGCCCGCCGATCGAGCAGATCGAGTTCGTCCGCATGACCAACCAGTTCGTCGTGCCCATCTTGCGTCAGGGCGACGTGGACGCGCTGGTCGTCGTGTCGGTGGGGCTCGAGGTGCGGGCGGGCCTGCGCGACACGGTTTTCGCGCGGGAGCCCAAGCTGCGCGACGCCTTTCTGCGCGTGATGTTCGATCACGCCAATGCCGGGGGGTTCGACGGCGTCTTCACCTCCGGCCCGCAGATGGCCACCCTGCGCCGCACCCTGTGGGAGGCCGCACGCCCCGTGCTCGGGGCCGATCTCTTCGACGTGCTCATCACCGACATCGCCCGGCAGGACACCTAGCGCCGGGTCTCCTTTTCGCGCGAAAGTAGCCGTTCCAGCACGGAATGGCGCGCGATCAGGCGCGCGCTGTCCTGCCGGACCGTCAGCGTCTCGGCGCGGCGCGCCGCCTGCTCCGTCAGAAGGCGGCGGCGCTCGCGCTCGGCCCAGCGCAGCCAGGCGGCGGCCGCCCGTGCCCCGGCCGGGCCGTCGGCAGGCCCGGCGGCGAGCGCCGCAAGACGCCCCCCCTCGAGCCGGCCGAGGCTCTGCCGCGTCTCGGCTTCCGCGCGCTGGGCGGCGGCGAGCCGCTGCCGGGCGGCCCGCGCCTGCAGGTCTGCCAACCGTTCCAGCCGCTCGAGCTGCGCCTTCCGCCGCGCCGCCCGGCTCACAGCACCGACCGGCGCGCCCGCGCGCGCACCTCCTCCGAAAAGCGGATCGCGGCGGCGACCTGGGCGTAGAGCTCGGGCCCGATCTCTTCGCCAATCTCGATTGTCGCGTGCAGGGCCCGTGCCGTCGGCGGATCGTGACGGATGGGCACACCCGCCGCCTCGGCCACCTCGCGGATCCGCAGCGCCACCTGATCGACGCCCTTGGCCACGCAGACCGGCGCGCCCTCCTGCATCCGGCTCCACTTCAGCGCGACGGCGTAGTGGGTGGGGTTCACCACCACCACCGAGGCCTGCCCGACATCGGCCAGCATCGCGTTCTGCGCGATCGTCATGCCTTTCTGCCGGCGCCGCTCCTTGAGGTAGGGGTCGCCCTCGGACTCCTTGACCTCGTCGCGCAGCTCCTTGTGGCTCATGCGATTTTTCCGGCGATGTTCCACATGCTGCCAAACGAGGTCGAGCGCCCCGATCACCAGCATGATCCCGACGACGATGGCGAGAAACTCGACTCCGAGCCGTCCGAGCAGCAGAGCCACCTGACGCGGGTCGAGCGTCGCCGAGAGCACCAGTTCGTCGAGCGCGCTCGCGATGTAGAGGGCCAGGGCGCCCGAGTAGACCAAGAGCTTGACGAAGCTCTTGAGGAACTCCACGAGCCCCGACAGGCCGAACTTGTTCCTGGCGTTCTGCAAGGGCGAGATGCGCGAGATCTTGGGCTGGAGCTTGTCGGGCGTGAAGATGAGCGCCCGCTGCGCGAGAAGCGCCAGCACGACCAGCGCCGTCGGCGCCGCCCAGATCGGCGCGAGCGCCAGCCCGGTCGCCCCGAGCAGCGCACCCTGCGCCGCCGAGCCATGCCCGTCGAACAGCAGCGGCGCGATCCGCTCGGGCCGGGCGATCAGCGCGGTGGCGAGTGCGCCGAGCCGATCGACGATCATGCCGCCCGCCGCCACCAGCGCGAGCAGGATGCCGGCATAGCCGATCGCCGTGGCGAGGTCGGCCGAGCGAGGGATCTCGCCCTTGCGCCGCAGTTCGTCGAGCCGCCGCGGCGTCGGCTCGTGGATCTTGCTTTCCTCGCTCTTCTCTTCGGCCATCTCAGGCGCCTCTCAGGGGGTGGCGAATGGCCGGTCGAGCGTGGCATGCAGGGCCGTGAGCCAGACCTCGAGCATCAGGGGAGCGGTGAGCGCGAGCAGGGCGAGGGCGGCGCCGGTGATCGCGGGCGCGCCGACGAAGGCCACCATGAGCTGCGGCATGGCACGATTGATCGCCCCGAGCGCGAGGTTGTAGACGAAGGCGGCGAGCACGAAGGGCGCGGCAAGGCTGAATGCCAGCGAGAAGGCCCGCGCGACGTGGCCGATGCCCAGCTGCGCGAGGTCGCCCGAGGCGAGCGGAGTGCCGGCGGGAAAGAGCTGGTAGGTCAGGATCAGCGCCTCGGCCAGGCGCAGATGCAGGTCGGTCATCGCCGCGAGCGCGAGGCCGCTCACCACGAGCAGGTGGCCGATGGCGGGCAGGGGTTCGACCGCGGCGCCGCCGAAGAGCTGGGCGAGCGACGTCGATTGCGCGGCTATGGTTCCGGCGATCTGCAGGGCGTGGATCAGCAGGCGCAGCATCAGTCCGAAGGCGAGTCCGATCGCCGTCTCGGTGCCGAGCAGGCGGGCGAACTCGCCCCAGGCGGGCGGGGACATTGCGCCGGCCACGGCGGGCGCGACCAGCAGGGTGAGGGCCAGCGTCGCGGCGAGGCGGATGCGCACCGACAGCGTCTGCTCGCCGAAGCCGGGCAGCACGGCCATGGCCGCCCCGATCCGCAGGAACACGGCGAGGCCGCCGGCCAGCGCCCCCTCCCATATCAGGGTCGCGGCCGAGATCAGCTCGGTCACGCCGGCACCTGGCCAACCATCGCGGGCCGCGCGTCGAGTCCGATCTCCTCGAACGACAGCACCGGCGCCGACAGGCCCTTGGCGGCGACGAGCGTCGTCAGGAACCGCCGCCGTCGCATCGAGGTCACGAGGGCGGGAAAGGTGCCGCTGTCGGCGGCGTGCGACAGCCGCTCGGCGATGCCGTTGACGAGGCGGGTGAATTCGTCGGGCGGCAGCGCCACATCGCCGCCGCCTGCGCCATCGACCTGGTAGCGCTGGAACCGCTCTTCCCATTCGGGGGCGAGCTGTATGAGGGGCACGGTGCCGTCGTCGCGCCGCAGCTCGGCCACGAGCTGGAAGCCAAGCCGCTGGCGGACATGCTCGCAGATCGCCTCGGGCGTGCCGTAGCTGCCGCGGGCCTCCGAGATCGCCTCGAGGATGAGCGGCAGGTTTCGGATCGACACCCGCTCCTCGAGCAGCAGGCGCAGAACCGACAGCAGCAGGTCGACCGGCACCTTGTCGGGCACCAGTTCGTCGATCATCTTGCGGTTCGCCTCGGCGCGGGCGTGGTCTGAGACCTCGGTCAGCGCGGCGAGCAGGCGGCGCAGGGCCTTGAGCGTCATCAGGCGGGGGAAGTTGCGCTTGATGACCTCGAGGAGGTGGGTGGCCAGCACCTCGGCCGGGGTGACCACGGTCGCGCCGTCGAGCGCGGTGCGCTCCCGGTCTTCGGCGCCGATCCAGCGCGCGGGCGCGCCGTAGACGGGCTCCGACACGTCTTCGCCCGGCGGCAGGGCGCCCGCAGTGTCGGGCTTGAGCGCAAGAAATCCCTCGGGCCGAAGCCGGTCGCGCGCCTGCACCACGCCCTGGATGCGGATCGCGTAGGTGCCCGGCGGCAGGGTCGCGTTGTCGGTCAGGCGGATCTCGGGCAGGATCAGGCCGTAGGTCTGGGCGACGTGGTTGCGCATGTTCGAGATGCGCGCATCGAGCCCGGTCGCCGGATCGAGCACCATCGACACGAGGTCGGGCGCGAATTCGACGTGGATCTCGTCGAGATCGAGCATGTCGCCGATCGACGGCTCGGCCCGGGCGGGCGCCTCGACGACTTGCCCGGCGGCGGCCTCGGCCTCTTCCCGGCGCCGGCGGGCCTGGGCGCGCAGGCCGATCGCGATCAGCGCGAGCGCACCGAGAATGAACGGCAGGAAGGGCAGGCCGGGCACCAGCGCGAAGAGAGCCATCAGCACGCCCACGGCGAAGAGCGCTGCGGGGTGGCGGCCGAGCTGGGTGGCGAGGGCGAGGTCGGTCGCGCCGGTTGCGCCGCCGCGGGCGAGCAGCAGCGCCGAGGCGATCGAGATGATAACGGCGGGGATCTGCGTGACGAGGCCGTCTCCCACCGTGAGGATCGCGTAGGTCTGGAAGGCCAGGCCGATCGGCATGTCGTGCATCGCCAGTCCGACGGTCAGCCCGACGACGAGGTTGAGCAGGGTGATGAGCAGCCCCGCGATGGCGTCGCCCTTGACGAATTTCGAGGCGCCGTCGAGCGAGCCGAAGAAGTTGGTCTCGGCCTGTTCGCGCTCGCGCCGCTCCTTCGCCTCGGCGTGATCGATGGCGCCGGCCGACATGTCGCTGTCGATGGCGAGCTGCTTGCCTGGCATCCCGTCGAGGGCGAAGCGCGCACCAACCTCGGCCATACGCGCGGCGCCCTTGGTGATCACGATGAAGTTCACGATCAGCAGGACGCAGAAGATGACGAGGCCCAGCACCGTCGAGCCGCCCATCACGAAGTTGGCGAAGCCCTCGATCACGCCGCCTGCCGCGTCGGTGCCGGTGTGCCCCTCGCCGATGATCAGCTTGGTCGACGAGACGTTGAGCGACAGGCGCAGCATCAGAGAGGCCAGCAGCACCGTCGGGAAGGCGGAGAAATCCAGCGGACGCTCGATGAACAGCGTGACGGTGAACATCAGGATCGCCAGCGAGAAAGACAGGGCGAGGCCGATGTCGAGCACCCAGGCGGGCACGGGCAGGATCATCATGACGATGATCGCCATGAGCGCGATCGCCAGCAGGACGGGCGGGCGGAAGAGCGCCCCGAATTCCAGCCCGGTCATCGTGCCGCCCCGACCGATGCCCTCGGCCCGGCCGCGGGGCCGCCGAGGGGCACGAGGCTGCCGAGCCGCGGCGGCTGCGTCGCGGCGAGCGGACGCGCAGTGCTAGTGCCGATGGAAGGCGCGGCGGGAGTCAGGAACGCACCGACCCGTGCAGCGCCGGCTTCGCCGGCACGCTCCGGCATTGTCTCGACCATCGCGGCGAGCCGGGCCACGTAGGCGCGGCCGTGCTCCGGCGTCCGCGAATGGTAGGCGGCGGCGGCTTGCGCCCAGTCGCCGAACTCGTCGTGGAGAGCGGCGAGGAAGCGGGCGGCATAACGGGCGTTGCGCGCCGGATCGATCATCTGGTCGAGCCCGGAAAAGGCGCGCGCGTGCCAGCCGACATTGAGCTGGAAGCAGCCGATATCAACCTGCGTGGCGCCGGCGCCAAGCCGCGCCCCGGCGTAGTCCAGCGCCTCCTGCCGGGTGGCGAACCAGTGGCCCTCGCCCTCGACATTCACGGCCCAGGGCCAGGCGCGCACGGTCCCCCGGCTCTGGCGGCCGGTCTCGACGCGGGCGATGGCGCGCATGAGGCGCTCGGGCACCGCGTGCTCGGCGGCCGCGACGGCGGCCCAGTCCTCGCACAGGGTGGCGGCGTCGGCCTCTGCCGCGATCGGGCGGACGACCTCCGAGGCGCTGGCGTGCGAGACCACACCGAGCAGGCCTGCCGCGATAGCGGCCCAACGCGCACGGCCGGTCGCCGCGCGCCGGACGGTCGTCTCGGCATCGCCGTCGACACGCGAGGCAGGTCGAGCGCCGGGCTCGTGGGCTGCACCCCGCGTTTTGGCGGGGCGGACTGGAGAAGTCGACATGGTTGCACCGTTCTGGTGGCTGCCTGTTCCGGTTAGGGCATTTGCCTTAACCAACAGTTTTCGCGGGGCGGACGCGGCGGTCTTCGCATCGGCTTGTTCACGCGCATCGATGTCTCAGAGATCGGTCTCGCTCGCGTCCAGCAGTCGCTCCAGCGACTGCCGCAGGGAAGTGGCGTCATCGACGAGAGAGCGGGCGGCAGAAAGGGAGGGTGGCTCCACATCGGGTAGTGCGCGAGGCTGGGGCGGGGAGGCCGCGAGCGATGCTCCCGCAGTGCCGCTGTCGAGGGGTTGGCGTGGGTCCGCCGCACCGGCCGCGATGGTGTCCGCGGCGGGTGCCGTGCCGCCCGGCTCGGTCGCGGAGGAGGCCTCGGAGGTGACGGCCGACGCGGCGGTGTCGGCGGCATCGTCGTCGGGCGGAGCGCGAGGCGGCAGGATGGCCGCGGCGAGGTCGCGCTGGTCCTGATTGCCGTAGCGCGTGATCGCATCGGGGTCGCCCGACAGCCAAGCCTCGCGTGCGGCACGCTCGGGCTCTTCCGCTGCCGCGAAGGCGGCCGCGGCGAGCGCGTGGCTGCCCAGTTGCGCGAGCGCGGCGCCGCGCAGGCGTGCCGCCTCGGGGGTGTCCTGCCCGGCGACGAGGGCGAGCGCCCGCGCGGCGTCGCCGGAGGCGAGCGTCGCCCGCGCCCGCGCGCGCTCCGCGGGGGAACCCGGCGTGATTTCCGTGTTCTCCAGCGCCGCGAGGCCGAGCGCAGGGAAACCCAGCGTGGTGAGGCGATCGGCGACATCGGCCGCCTGCGATGCGGTGAGCTTTTGCATCAGTCCGGTGGCCGATGGATGCAGGGCGAGAGTCAGCAGATCGGAATCGGTCATGGCCGCGATCGTGGCCGCAGCCGCGCCGCGCAGCGCGGCACGCCAGCCGGGGTCCTCCGGCCGGCCGCGGCGGAGCAGGATCTCCGCCGCGGCGTCGAGGTCGCCATCGGCCAGCAGGCGCAGACCCACCAGCCCCTCGAGGCGGTCGCCCCGCTCGGTTCCGGCATGTTCCCGGGCGAGCGCCTCGGCGACGACGAGGTCGTCCTGGGCGGGCAGGCGGTTGCGCTCGAGCCGTCGGCGCGCGTCGTCCAGCAGCGCGTCGACCCGCGCCTGCGACTGGCCCGGCACGATCTCGGGGGGGGCGACGCTGTCGGACGCCCCGTCCTCGTCCGGGTCGTCGGAACCGGTGTCCTGAGCGCGCGCATCGGGTGCGTTCAGGACCGCCAGGTTGCCGTCGATGGCGGCGGCGGCGGCGGGCAGGCCGCGCAGACGGAGAAGTGTGGCGAGATCGGGCCCGATCTGCAGCCGCAGATGGGCGGGCAAGGCGAAGAACGCCCGCTGCAGCGCGCCGGAATCGGTCGGCGGTGCGCCGGGCTCGGGCGTATGGCCAAGGAATGCCCAGAGCGCCGCAGCAGACGGGCAACGCTGCATCCCCCACCAGACGACGGGAGCCTCGTCTCGGCCGAAGTCGAGGATGCGCGCGAGGCTGTCGTAGGTCTGGGGCAGCGGCGCCGGAAGGGGGCTTTCTTCGGCCAGCGCGGCCGCCTCGGCGCCGAAACCGAGAGCCAGCCAGGCTTCGGTCAGGCGGCGTGCGCCGGCAGGATCGAGCGCCCCGGCCTCGTCCACGATGGCGGCGCGCAATTCGCGAAGACTGGCAAGCAGTTCGTCGGACGAGCCATGTCTGTCGAAGAAGGCGAAACGATCAGCCGGCGGGCACGGATTGAGCCCCGCGGCGGCCCCGTCATCGGGTCGCACGGGGTCGAGCGAGGTGCGCAGCGAGATGTTTCTCTCCGGACCTGCGCGTGGCGCGTCCGTGCGCCCGGCATCCATCGCGTCCTCCGGGACGGGCGCCGCCGCATTGTCGTGCGTTATCGCGTCCGCCTCCGCTCGGGGCTCTGCCACGGGGGCGGGCACGGTCGCTGCCGACTCTGGCGGCCGATCCTCGGCGAGATCCACGAGGCCAGCCTCTGCGGCCCGGCGCATGTCCTCGCGCAGAGATGCTTCGAGGCTCGCCTCGGCGATCGCGCGATCGAGGGCCTCGACCGCTAGGTCGGAGGACAGCTGCGGCCGGGGTGCGGAGCGGATCCCCGTCGGCGAAACGGTCGCGGGTGCCGGGGGCGGGGCGGTCGGCGGGGGCTCTACCGGCGTCGCCGTCGATCGGATGGTCAGGCCCGGGGGCAGCGCCGAGGGGCCGGACACGCCCGACGTTCCGGGCGAAGAGGCCGGGGGGGGCGCGGCAGGCCGCCACGCGTCGACACCGTCGGGGTCCGGGCCGTCCTTGACGTCGAGGGCGACGACGCGCGGGCCCGCGTCGAAGGCGTCGAGATGGCAATCGCAGGTGCTGGAGATGAACAGGCTTCCATCCGCCCCATCCTGTCGGACCGCTTCGATACGGTCTCGCGGTATCAGGTCGAACACGCGGCCAAGGTCGATCGGTCCGACCTGGGGTTCGAAGCTGACGCGCCAGCCATCCGCGACCGGCTCGGCGCGCCACTCCGTCTGCGTGGGTAGAATCACCGCGAGGCGTGAGAAATCCTCGTGTTCGCCCGAAAGGATGCGCGCCTGCCCCAAAGCGAGCCCCGGCCAAAGGAGAACCGCCATGACCGCGGCGATGCTTCGCATCCGCGCGGCGTGCGGAGCGCTCATGCAGCCCTGCCGTTCTGAAGCGTTTCGACGCCTGCCTTTGCGGGGCTCCCGGATTGAGGGATGCTCTGGATTGGCAGGGGACCGGGCATGGGTGT
>LJNT01000066.1 GCA_001314685.1 Rhodobacteraceae bacterium HLUCCA09 | reverse complement strand
TCACCCTGATCTACCCCGAACTGACCGGCCGTCTGAACGGTCACGCCGTCCGGGTGCCGTTGCTCAATGCTTCGCTCACCGACTGCGTCTTCGAGGTGCAGCGGGCGACGCGCGTCGAGGAGGTCAACGCGATGCTGAAGGCCGCCGCCGAGGGGCCGCTGAACGGCATCCTCGGCTACGAGGAGCGCCCGCTCGTCTCGGCCGACTACGTGAACGACACCCGGTCGTCGATCATCGACGCGCCGTCTACAATGGTGGTGAACGGAACGCAGGTGAAGCTCTACGCGTGGTACGACAACGAGATGGGCTATGCCCACCGGCTGGTCGACGTCGCGCTGATGGTGGGGGGGGCGCTCTGATGGACCGCGCCAACGGGCTGTCGGCCTACATCGCCGTCACCGCCGCCTACTGGGCCTTCATGCTTACCGACGGCGCGCTGCGGATGCTGGTGCTCCTGCACTTCCATACCCTCGGCTTCACCCCGATCCAGCTCGCCTATCTCTTCGTGCTCTACGAGATCGCGGGCATGGTGACGAACCTCGGCGCGGGCTGGATCGCCGCCCGCTTCGGCCTGACCTCGACGCTCTATGTCGGCCTCGGCCTTCAGGTCGCCGCCCTGATCGCGCTGGCACAGCTCGATCCGGGCTGGGCGCTGGGGCTGTCGGTCGCCTACGTGATGGTGGTGCAGGGCGCGTCGGGCGTGGCGAAGGACCTCGCCAAGATGTCCTCCAAATCTGCGGTCAAACTGCTGGCGCCGAGGGAGGATGGCGGCCTCTTCCGCTGGGTGGCGCTGCTGACCGGGTCGAAGAACGCGGTGAAGGGGCTGGGCTTCCTGCTCGGCGCCGGCCTGCTCGCCACGGTCGGATTCGTCTGGGCGGTGCTCGGCATGGCGGCGGTTCTGGCCGCGATCCTCGTCGCGGTGCTGATCTTCATGCCGGAGGGGCTTCCGAAGGGGCGCAAGGGCGTGCCGTTCTCCGAGGTCTTCTCGGAGAGCGCCAACGTCAACTGGCTGTCGGCAGCGCGGGTGTTCCTGTTCGGGGCGCGCGACGTGTGGTTCGTCGTGGGCATCCCGATCTACTTCTACGCCGTCCTGTCGGACGGGACGACCGAGGGCAATCGCGCCGCCTTTTTCATGATCGGCACCTTCATGGCGGTGTGGATCATCCTCTACGGCGCGGTGCAGGCGGCGGCGCCCCGCCTTCTCGGCGCCGCGATCCGGCCCGAGGCCGAGTTGGTATCGGCCGCGCGCCGCTGGGCCGCCTGGCTCGCGGTGGTGCCCGCGCTGCTGGCCGCCCTGGCGCTGGCGGCGGGCGATCCGGCACCCTGGCTGACGGCCTCGCTCGTTGCGGGGCTGCTGGCCTTCGGCGCGCTCTTCGCCGTGAACTCGTCGCTGCACTCCTACCTTATCCTTGCCTTCACAAGGGACGAGCGGGTGACGATGGACGTGGGCTTCTACTACATGGCCAATGCCGGCGGCCGTCTGATCGGCACCGTCCTGTCAGGCGCCACCTACCAGATCGGCGGCCTGCCCCTGACCCTCGGCACCGCCGCCGTGTTCGTCGCCCTGTCGGCGCTGACCGCCACCCGCCTGCGTCCCGAACCGGAGGCCGCGCCCGCATGAGTGTCTTCGAGCGTTACCTCAGCGTCTGGATCGCGCTGGCGATCGCGGGCGGGATCCTGCTCGGCGCGGCCCTGCCGGGGCTCGTGCAGGCCATCGCGGCGGCAGAGGTGGCGCGGGTGAACCTCGTCGTCGCGGTGCTGATCTGGGCGATGGTCTACCCGATGATGGTGGGTGTCGACCCGTCCAGCTTGCGCGACGTGGTGCGCCAGCCCAGGGGTCTCGCCATCACGCTGGCGGTCAACTGGCTGATCAAGCCGTTCACGATGGCCTTCCTCGCGGTGCTGTTCTTCGAGCGCGTCTTCGCCGGGCTGATCCCGCCCGACGATGCCAAGCAGTACATCGCCGGGCTGATCCTGCTCGGCGCGGCGCCCTGCACCGCGATGGTCTTTGTCTGGTCGCAGCTGACGAAGGGCGACGAGAGCTACACGCTGTTGCAGGTCTCGGTGAACGACGTGGTGATGGTCTTCGCCTTCGCGCCCATCGTCGCGGTGCTGCTGGGCGTGACCGACATCGCCGTGCCGTGGGAGACGCTGGTGCTCTCGGTCGTGCTGTTCGTCGCGCTGCCGCTGGCGGCGGGGCTCGTCACGCGGGCGCGGCTGGGCACCGAGGCGCGGATCGCCGCCTTCCGCGACCGGGTGAAGCCATGGGGCATCGTCGGCCTGATCGCGACGGTGGTGATCCTGTTCGGGCTGCAGGGCGAGGTGATCCTCGACCGCCCGCTGGTGATCGCGCTGATCGCGGTGCCGATCCTGATCCAGTCCTACGGCATCTTCGCGCTGGCCTACGCTGCGGCCTGGGCGCTGCGCGTGCCGCACCGCATCGCCGCCCCCTGCGCGCTGATCGGCACGTCGAACTTCTTCGAGCTCGCCGTCGCCGTCGCCATCAGCCTGTTCGGGCTGAACTCCGGCGCCGCCCTCGCGACCGTCGTCGGCGTGCTTGTCGAGGTGCCGGTGATGCTCTCGCTCGTCGCGCTTGCCAACCGCACCCGCGGCCGCTTCGCCTGAGAATCGACTCGACATAACCGGCTTTTCCGTTATGTTTGCGCCATGAGCACCACGAGTCCCAACGCCCGCGCCCTCGCCGCGCTCGGCCACGACGCCCGCCTCGCCATCTTCCGCCTGCTGGTTACGGCCGGCGACGGGGGGCTCCGGGTGGGCGAGATCGGCCAGCACCTCGGCCTCGCGCCGTCGACGCTTGCGCATCACCTGTCGACGCTCACCGCCGCCGGCCTCGTCCTGCAAGAGCGGCGGGGGCGCGAGGTGGTCAACCGGGTGGATTATCCGGCCATGCACCGTCTCGTCGGCTTCCTCACGTCGGAATGCTGCGCGGGCGTGACGCTGACGCGCGACGAGGATGCGGCGTGACCCGCGTCCTTCGGCCCGAAACTTCGACTTTTCCGGAGACGTCGACATGAGCGACACGAGCCTCGCCCCCGCCCGCAGCCCCGTCGCCGCCCTGCGCGCGCTCTGGAAGGAGTACGGCGTCTGGCTGACCTCGGTCGCCATCCTCGCGGCGCTGGCGCTGTTCGACCCGCCGCAGGCGGTGGAGAGCGCGCGCTTTGCGGGCGGGGCCCTCCTGCGCACCGCGCCCTATCTCGTGCTCTCCATCGCCATCGCCGCCTGGGCCGGCGCGACGGGGGCCGACAACCTGATCGCGCGCGCCTTCACCGGGGCGCCGCTGCTGATGATCGGTCTGGGCGCGCTCGCGGGCGGGCTCTCGCCCTTCTGCTCCTGCGGGGTAATCCCGCTCATCGCGGCGCTGCTGGCGATGGGCGTGCCGCTCTCCGCCGTCATGGCGTTCTGGCTCGCCTCGCCGATCATGGACCCGTCGATGTTCGTGCTTACCATGGGCGTGCTGGACCTCGAATTCGCCGTGGCCAAGACGCTCGCGGCCATCGGCCTCGGCGTCTTCGGCGGCCTCGTCGTGCACCTGCTCGCCCGAGGCGGAGCGATGGCCAACCCGCTGCGCGAGGGCGTCGGCAACGGTGGCTGCGGCGGCGCGAAAGTGCGCGCGCCAAAGCCCGTCCACTGGCGCTTCTGGGAGGAGGCGGAGCGGCGGGCGAAGTTCGGCAAGACGGCCGTCTCGACGACCATGTTCCTCGCCAAGTGGCTGACGCTCGCCTTCCTGATCGAGAGCCTGATGCTCGCCTGGATCCCGGCCGAGACGGTGACGGCTGCGCTCGGCGGCACCGGCCTCGCGCCCATCGCCACGGCGACGCTCGTGGGCGTGCCCGCCTACCTCAACGGCTACGCCGCGCTGCCGCTCGTCGGCGGGCTGATCGGGCAGGGCATGGCGCCGGGCGCCGGCATGGCCTTCCTGGTCGCGGGGGGCGTCACCTCGATCCCCGCGGCGATGGCGGTCTGGGCGCTCGCCCGCCCGCCGGTCTTCGCCCTCTACATCGCCCTGTCCCTCTCCGGCGCCTTCGCCGCCGGCCTGCTGTTCCAGCTCTGGACGCTCGCGTGAGGGGCCTGCCTTCAGGCCGCCGTCCAGCGGCTACGGGCGATGGCCCAGGGGATGCCACCGTAGCAGATCGCCGCGAGCGACCTGCCCGCGCTCGGCCGGCAGGATGGCGAGGCCGTCTGCGGCGGCCACCGGGGCAAGGCGCGCCGACGCGCCGGGACCGAGCAGATCGAGGCGCGGCCGGCCGAGCCCGTCCTCGCCGAGCGAACGG
Organism: Rhodobacteraceae bacterium HLUCCA09; assembly: GCA_001314685.1. Taxonomy (GTDB): domain Bacteria; phylum Pseudomonadota; class Alphaproteobacteria; order Rhodobacterales; family Rhodobacteraceae; genus HLUCCA09. Next base: position 17,354 of record LJNT01000066.1, on the reverse strand, counting down.
ACCGGCACGACCTCGGTGCGCCCCGGGCGCTTGGCATGGGAGAACTCCGCGATGCCGGCGCGCGCTTCGGCGTGCACCTCCGACAATCCGGCCGTCCGCCGGATCACCGGCAGCGCGATCTGCAGGGCGGTGACAAGGGCAGCGTAGGGGTTGCCCGGCAGGCCAACGAAGAGCGCGCCGCCGATGCGCCCCACGGCGAGCGGCTTGCCCGGGCGCAGTGCCACCTTGAGCACGGCGAGATCACCGTCTGCGGCGCGCAGGGCGTCGAGCACGTGGTCGGCATCTCCCGCCGACATGCCACCCGTGGTCACGATCACGTCCGTCTCGGCGGCGGCGTCGCGCAGCGCAGTCTCGATCCGGCCGGGATCGTCGGGGATCCGTCCCCGGTCGGACACCTCCGCGAATGGACCATCGAGCAGAGCACGGATCATCACGCGGTTCGAGTTGTAGATCTGGCCGGGCGCCAGCGGCGTGCCCGGCTCGGCCAGTTCCGAGCCCGTCGAGAAGAGGACGACACGAACCCGTGCGACCACCGGCGCCTCGGAGAGGCCGGCGGCGGCCAGCAGCCCGATCCGGACCGGCGTGAGGGCGACACCGGCGGCCAGAAGCTCCGCGCCCCGGGCGATGTCCTCGCCCGCGCGCCGGATGTTCGCGCCGCGGCGCGGGGCGTCATCCACCAGAAGACGCCCGTCCGCCAGTTTCACGCGCTCCTGCATCACCACGGCGTCGGCGCCGTGCGGCACCGGTGCACCGGTCAGGATGCGCAGCGCCGCGCCTGCGGGCAGCGAGACAGGGCCGTCCCCGGCATGAACCGCGCCCGCGACGGGCAGCGTTCGGGGTGACGGCCCGGCGAGGTCGGCGCAGCGCAGTGCGTAGCCGTCCATCGCCGCGTTGTCGAAGGGCGGGAGCGGGATCGGCGTGTGGAGGGGACGCCCGAGCACCCGCCCCAGCGCGCGGGCGAGCGGCACCGTCTCGATCCTCTGCATCGGCGCGGCGGCGGCGAGGGCGCGCAGGCAGGCGGCATCGAGCGACAGGGGGGCGCCGGCGCGGCCGGCGCTGCAATCGGCAGGGGCGTGGGACATGACTTCTCGGAGGAAAGTGCCGGGCGAGGCGGGCGGCCCCAGCCGGCGGTCAGGTCGCGGCGGCCGCAGAGGGCCGCCGCGGGGGAGGATCAGAGCGTCACTTCCTTCGACTTGAAGGAAATCGAGCGGGCCGAAGCAGGGGTGTCGGCGATCCTGCGGATGTCGGCCCAGGTCTGCTTGTAGTTCGGGATCACCAGCTCGTTCGTGGCCTCGCTGATGACGTTGCCCTGCGTGCCGTTGGGCGAGCCGAACAGCATGAAGGTCTCGCCCCGCCGCGCCGTGGCCGTGGGGTAGGCCATCGCCTGCGTGGCGCCGTTGGCGTTGTAGACCTCCACCAGATCGCCGTCGGTCACGCCGAGATCGGCCATGTCGTCGGGGTGCATCTCGATGAAGGGATAGGGCCAGCGGTCCATGACGAAGTCGTTCTCCTGGTCGAGGAACCAGTTCTGCCAGTTGAGGTTGGACCGCCCGTTGTTGATGAGGAAGGCGTAGGTGTCCTTCTCCGCCTCCTTGCCCGGCGCCTCAAGCCCGCGCCAGGGGCCGGCCATGAACCGCGCCCGCCCGTCGTCGGTCGAGAACGTCCCGTCGGAGTAGAGCCGCGGCGTGCCGACGATGGTCTCGCCGTCGAGCGATTGCGCCGGCTCCTGGAAGCCGTTGTTGCCCATGGCGCGCAGGCGGTCGTAGGTCACCAGGTCGCCGTTGTGGGCGTTCCGGTGATAGCCGTCCATGAAGGCGTCTTCCTCGGTTTCCCAGTCGTAGCCCTGGAACCGGGCGGCATGGTCGGCCATGCCCATCTCGTTAAGAACGCGCTCCATGTTCTGCGCGATGCCGGCGGCGATCAGGCAGTCGGGCCGCGCGTTGCCCGGCGCGTCCATGTACTTCTCCACCAGTCGCATCCGGCGCTCGCCGTTCATCGAGGTGAGGTTCATCTCGCCCGATTGCGTGGCCGGCAGGACGACATGGGCCTGCTTGCCCATCTCGTTCTGGATGATGTCGACATTGACGGCGAAGAGGCCGCCCTGCCGGATCGCGCTCACGATCGCGTCGACGACCTCCTCGCGCGTGCCGCCGGCGGCGGCGTCCATCGCCTCCTTCACCATATTGGTGCGGCGGTTGTAGGCGCGCTTGAACTCGGTCGCGTTCAGGGTCGTGCGGTAGTGATTGCAGGCCCAGATGTGGTGCACGCCGCCCTCGCCGTTGATCAGGAGCTGGTCGACATAGGCCGCCGGCCGCCCGACATGGGACTCGTTCGGCCGGACGTAGCCCTCCTGGTGGCCGCCGAGGCGCACGCAGCCGCCGCCGAACTGGCCGATGTTGTTGGTGGCGAGCGCGATGTTCACGATGGCGCCGTTGGTGCGATAGTTGTCGTTGCCCCAGATCACCCCCTTCTCGTAGCCGATCATGGTGCGGCGGCGGGCGCCGTCCTCCTTCGGCGCGGCGATCCATTCGGCGGCCTTGGCGATGTCCTCGGCCGCGACGCCGCAGATCCCGGCCGCCTCCTCCAGCGACATCCGGTTGGCGTCGAGCGCGTCCTCGAAGCTCGACAGGTGTCCCGGCTGGCCGTCGGCCACGCCGCGCGCGGGAAAGAGCGGCGGGCGCTCCTGGCTCTCGCGCAGGGTATGGGCCTCGATGAAGTCCGTGTCCGCCCAGCCCTGGTCGGCGATATGGGTGAAGATGGCGTTGGCGAGCGCCAGGTCGGTGCCCGAGTTGATTTGCAGGTGCAGGACGTTCTCGGCCCCCGCCGCCTGCTCGCAGGCGTTGACCGACACCGTGCGCCGGGGATCGACGAAGACGATGCGCGCCGGCGGGTGCGCCTCGTCCGGCATCAACTCTTCCTTTCTCGCCTGCGTGATGCCCTGCAGGTTCGGCAGCCAGTGGTTGAGGAAGTAGTTGGTCTGGCATTCCAGCGGGTTGGCGCCCCAGCAGACGATCGTGTCGGCGAGATCGGCGTCCTCGTAGGCGTTGTTCAGCTCGCCCACGCCCATGTCGCGCGTCGCGTGCACCTCGGAATTGTAGGCCGGGCGGTTGTGGATGCGGACGTTCTTCACCTTCATGCTGTCGAAGTAGAGCTTGCCGGTGCCCCACGTGTTCTCGTAGCCACCCGCGCTGCCGCCATGGTCGAAGACCGAGACGATCAGGTCGTCCTCGCTGCCCTCGGCGATCACCCGGGCTGTGACGCGGGCGACGAGGTCGAGCGCATCCTCCCAGCTCGTGGGCTGGTAGGAGCCGAAACGCCACACGACCGGATCGGTCAGGCGGTGGGCCTGGGTGCCGGTCACGGTAGAGGGATGGTTCTCGGCCATGCGCGCGCCGCGGACCGACCCGAGGCCGGAATTGACGACGCAGTCCTTGTCGGGCTTGATCACGAGATGCACGTCGCGCCCGTCCTGCTTGACGATGTTGTACATCGAGGGCGCGTACCAGGCGTCGGTCTCCTGCATCTGCTGCTCGGAAAGGTCGACGCCGAAGGCGTTCTGCGCGGGGTCGGTGCCCCCCTGCCGATTGAGCGGCCACGTATACGCCTTGTAGCCGCAGCCGACGATGCAGTAGTGGCAGGTGACGTTGCGCACCTCGGCATCGGCGGGGATGATCGGCAGGCGGTCGATCTGTCGCTTGTAGGCCATTGTTCCCTCCCTCAGAGCACGTTCGACAGGCGGCCGTAGATCAGCTCGTCCACGCCCTCGGCGTAGATCTCGCCGTCGTCGTCGACGCGCAGCACGAATTGCGGCAGGTTCTGCGTCGCGTGGCCCCAGATCTGCTGGCCCCCGGCCTCGGCGTCGAACCGCGAGAAGTGGCCGGGGCAGTTGAAGGTCCGGTCTTCGCCGTTGTAGCCGAGCATCCAGCCCTTGTGCGGGCAGAGCACCGAGAAGGCGACGATGTCGCCGTCGGGCCCCGCGCCCCCCTCGACGGCGCCGCCGAGCTTCAGCAGCACGCCGGGGCTGTCGGGGTCGGGGTAGCTCACGTCGAGCGGTTCGTTCTCCGTCAGGTCCGCGACGTTGGCCAGGCGGTTCGCGGGGTAGTCCACGCGGGCGAGCGCGGTCTGCGCCTTCGCCTGCTGTCCGACGACGGCGGTGGCCGCCGCGCCTGCCGTCGCCATCAGGCCGCCGCGCAGGAACTGGCGGCGGCCGGCATCGACCAACCGGTTGCATTTCATGGCTGGGCTCCTCCCTTGCTAACGGGGGGAAGCGTATCAGCGGAGGCTGCCCATGAGGGCGGCACCGCGCGAAGTTCTGCGGCGCGGCAAGCCGTTGCGTCGTCGACCGCTTTCGGGGGCGTTCGGATTTCCGAACAGGCCGGCCGGCGTCAGAGGCCCAGCTTCTGCATCTTTTCCCACAGGGTCGTGCGCGAGATGCCCAGAAGACGTGCAGCCGCCCCGATCTGACCTTCGGCCTGTTCGAGCGCCCGACGGATATGCCGGCGCTCGGCCGCGTCGCGCGCCTCGGCCAGCGGGACGAGCGGCGCCGATCGGGCAAGGTCCGGCACATCGGAAAACATGTCGGCCGGGAACAGGAGGGGCCCGGCGCCGAGCTCCATCGCGCGGCGCAGGCGCGCGCGCATCTCCCGCCCGCCGCCGGGCCAGCCATGGGCGCGCACGGCCTCTTCCGTCAGCGTGCTGATCCCCTCGAGGGGCGCGTCACGCCGCGGGTTCATGCGGGCGAAGAACCGCTCCAGCAGCCAGACGGCGTCGTCGGGACGCGCCGAGAGCGGCGGCACACGGATCGCGCCGGCGGCGAGACGCCAGTGAAGATCGGAGCGCAGCGGCGCGGCGGCATCCTCCGCGAGCGTGAACACCAGTCGGGCGTCGCAGCCCGCCTCGAGCAGGTCGAGCAGGCGCGCCTGCAGGCTGTCGTCGGCGAGGTCGACCGCCTCGATCAGGGCCGTGCCCTCGCCTGCCGCGCGCAACAGGCCCGTCGCCCCGGACAGGCGGTCACCGGCGGCGGCCCCCTCGCGGGCCAGCGACAGCGCGACGAAGGGTGCCGCCCTCCGGTCCGACAGTGTATGCAGGCGGCGGGCGAGCCGGGCCTTGCCGAGGCCGCGTCCGCCGATGATCGCGACGGGGGCGTCGCCCGCGGCCGCAGCCGCGACGAGGGCCTCGACCCGTCGCGCCTCGGGCGAGATGCCGAGCTCGGTCGGATCGTCGCGGGTGTCTGCCCGCCCCGCGAGCAGCGCGCCGAGCCGGTCGAGAAACTCCGGCATCTCGAACGGCTTCAGGATGTAGTCCGCCGCGCCGGCCCGCATGAGCCTGACCGCCTGCTCCACCGTCCCGTAGCCCGTGACGAAGAGGAAGGGCGGCGGCGGCGCCTTCGCCGCGACGGCGCGGTAGACGGCTTCGCCGTCGCCATCGGGCAGACGGATGTCACAGACGACCGCGTGGACGGGGCGTGGCGGCGTCCGGAGCGCCCCGATCGCCCGGTGCGCATGCTTGAGCCAGACCACCTCCGCCCCCTCGAGTTCCAGCCGCTGCCGGAGCGAGGCGCCCATGATCTCGTCATCCTCGACGAGCGCCACCCGGTGACCGTCGAAGCTCATGCCTCTTCCCGCAGCGGCAGCACGATGCGGATTTCCGTCCGACCGTCGCGCCGCGCATGGTCGATCGCGCCACCGAGCCCGGTCGTGAGGTCGCGCACCAGCCGCAGACCGAACCCGCCCCCGTTGACCGGAGGGACATCGCTCAACAGGCGCGCGACGGCGCTCGCGGGCAGCCCGGGACCGGTGTCGCAGACGCAGAGGCGGAGCGCGCCCGCCTCTTCCCGGGCGGCGAAGCACACGACACCGCCCGCCCCCGCCCCTTCGGAGGCGTTGAGCAACAGGTTCAGGGCGATCTGGCGCACCGGGCCGGCCGGAAGGCCGCCGCGCTCTTCCGGGATCTCGCCGAGCCGCCAGTCGAGCCGTTGCGCGCGCCGTCCGATCTCCGGCTCGATCAGCATCCGCAGATCCTCGAAATCGGCCGCCGAGAGCGGCGCCGCGGCATGGTCGCCCCTGTGGGTCTGCAGGGCCGCGCGGGTGACGTCGCGCAAGTGCCTCAGGCCGCGGTCGAGCAGGTCGATCGCGGGGCCCGCCACATCGGGCCGGTCCTTGTAGTGGCGCAGCGTGTCGACCGCGTTCATCAACCCGCCGAGCGGGTTGTTGATCTCGTGCGCCAGCGATGACGACAGCCGTCCGAGGCTGACGTAGCGCTCCCGCTCGGCGATCCGCCGATCCGTCTCCGCCCGGTCGCGCACGGCATCGACCATCCTGTTGTAGGTGAAGAACAGCCGCGCCAGTTCGCGGTCGCGAGGGAAGGCGCGTTCGGGCACCGGCTGGGGGTCGTCACCCATCCCGCTCAGATGGGTGGAGAGCACCGCGACCGGTCGCAACCCGCGCCGGATCAGCGCGTAGCCGATCCCACCCAGGAGCAGGATCGCCACGGCGTTCCCCGCGAGAAGGGTCGCGCGGGTGGCTCGGCGCTCGGCAAGCAGGGCCGACAGGTCGACGCGGCTGACGAGGATGCCGACCTGCTGCCCCTGATACAAGAGGGGCGCCGCCACCGACACGGCCGCGGCCTTGCCGGATACGGACAGATCCGCCACCGGCACCGCTGCGTCGATCGCGGGGGCGAGCTGTGCGCCGACCGGGTCCGTGTCGGGATGCGACGAGGCGATCACGGTACCGGTGCGGTCGGCGACCGTGGAGCGCAGGGTGGGAAGCCGTCCGCCGGCGCCCGAGGCCCGGTCGAGGATGTCGAACGTCTCCCAGACGTCCTCGCGCAGCACGGCGGGGCCAAGCGCGAGGGCAAGCGCGTCGATGCGCGCCGTCAGCGTCTCGCGCAGGTGCCGGTTCTGCATCTCCACCAGGGCGCCCATCACCGCCTGCGAGGCGACGAGGCCGACGAGTCCGAGGATCGCCGCGGAGACGATGGGCAGCCGCGCGGCCAGGGGGATCGCCGGGAGCCGCATCATTCCGCCCTGTCCAGCAGGGCCATCCGCCGGGCGATCGGGTCGAACAGGTTCTCCCTGCCCGGCACGAACCCGTCGAGCTGCAACAGGCCGAGCGCCGCCCGCCCGTCGGGATCGTCCGACATCGACAGCAGCGCCCGCCGCAACGCCGTGATCTCTGAGGTCCCCTCGCGCGCCCGCGGGCAGACGACGGGGGGGTGCCCCATCCATTCCGACCGCGCCACGATCCGCGTCGCCGCCGGCAGGTCCGGCTCGGTGGCGGCCAGCGCCTCCCAGACATAGCCGTCGACGCTGCCCGACTGCGCCAGACCGCTGCCCACCGCACGGACGACATTCCGGTGGCCGTAGGTGAAGAAGGTGCGGCTGAAGTAGCCCTCGGGCTCGTGGCCGAGGGAAATGATGTCGGACACCGTCACCAGAAAGCCGGAATTGCTGTCCGGGTCGGAGAAGGCGTGCGTGGTGCCGCGCAGGTCCGACAGATCCTCCGCCGCCCCGCCGGCGCGCTCGATCAGATAGGATCGGTAGAGCGGGCGCCCCCGCCAGAGCGGCACCGCGACGAGGGCGAGCGCCGCCCTGTTGGCCAGCCACGGATAACCGCAGATCCACGCGGCATCGAGGTCGCCCACGAGCGCGAGGTTCGTGATCTCCCGGTAGGTGCGTCGCTGGACGAACCGGACCGATCGCCCCAGTGTCCCTTCCAGCCATCCCCGGAGGCGTGCGAGCAACTCGGCGTCGGTGTTCAGGAAGACCGGCGTCAGGCCGAACCGGAAGGTCGGACCTTCCGCGCGGACGATGGCGGGCGCGGCGAGGCCGGCGGCGACGCCGAGAAAGCCGCGCAGGAGCTTTCGTCGGGCACTCTGGCGAGGGCGGTCCATGCGACGACGATACGCGCGGACTTCACCCAACGCCAAGCGCCGCGGCGATGGACGCGCGCGGGATCTGTCGGCGTGTCCTGCGATCAGGGAACGGTTTGCAGACCGTGATCGCTCCGCGGCCCCCGGGGCGGGACGGGTCCGCGGCCAGCAAGGGCGCGGCGCAGCGCCTCTCCGATCCGTTCACTCCCATTCCATCTGCTGGAACACGGCCTGGGCGTTGCGGCCGGCAAGGGCCTCGAACTGATCGAGATGGCGGAACGCGGACTGGTCGATCTCGACGGACCCGATGATATCGCCGCCCGCGTCGATATGTGTCCGCATGCTTTCGCGCAGGGTAACGAGGTAGTCGCGCGTATCCTCTCTCGCGCGCGCGAGGGTGGTAGCGGGGCCGTGGCCGGAGACCACGTGCAGAGGCTCCAGCGCCTCGATGGCGGTGAAGGCATCCAGCCAGGATCGGCTGTCGGAATAGTCCATCACGCCGAGGAGGCGGCCGACATAGACAATGTCGCCGGTGAAGACCGCGCGCGCATCCGGCAGCCAGACGTAGCTGTCGCCCGGCGTGTGGGCCGGTCCGGCGTGGCGGATCTCGATCCGCCGGCCGCCCTGATCGAGGCTGTACGCCTCGGCGAAGGTGACGTCGGCAAAGGCCGGCTCTGTGCCGTCGAGGCCGTCGCCCACGAGCTGCGAGAGCATCGTCATCTGCATCGAGGCGCGGGCCCGCTGGTCGGCGACGGCGGCCTCGGAGGCGATGATCGTGGCCCCCTGCGCCTGCCAGTAGCCGTTGCCGAGCCATCGGTGGTCCTGTCCGCCGGTGTCGACGACATGGGTCACGGGCTGATCCGTCAGTTGCCGCACCACGTCGTGGAGCGCTGCGGCGCCCTTCCACGTGCCGCCCGGGTCGACCAGCACCGCCCCCGCCGCCGTCTCGATCAGGCCGAAGGTGGCATTGTTGCCGAGGTTCTCGTGGTTGCGCTGAGTGGCCGGGCCCTCGATCGCCCAGATCCCGGGGGCCACGTCTTGCACGACGAGGATGTCGGCGGGAGCGCAGACGGGCGCCAGCAGGGCGGTGCAAATGGCGATTGCGGCGGGTTTCATGGGGTCCTCCCTTGGGGCGCAGGCCGCTTGCGTCGTCTCGAAGCCACGCAGCCGGATCGTGGGCCTGCTGCAGGGCAGACCGACGCGGCGCGCATAACCTGGCCCGCATTGTAGCTTGCGATTCGATGTGCCGTCAGCTCCTGCTGAAGATGGTGCCAGACCCCATGGATTGACAGGTCCAGAAGGGCTTCGCCGGCACCGCCTGGATCCTGAGCGACGCTGGTTCACCCCGCTTCCCAAGGAGCCAGCATTGATAACCGGAGGCCGGCCTGACTTTCGCTTGCCAATAGTCCTTTCTCTGGCTCCTCTTGCACATCCGCCATGCATCTTCAGAAAAGATGGAGCAGATCCGGGTTCGGGCCGAATTCGTTCGCGCCCTCGCCGCTCACCGGTCTACGGAATGCTCCTTCAGCGAGTGGCCGCTCTGGTGAAGCTGCGCCGCAGCGCTTCGCGATGTGCCCAAAGTCCGCAATGGGCCGAAAGGTTCCGTACTGCAGGGCACGAAGCCTGCGGCGTAAGAAGCGGGCAGTCGCAGTTATTCACCGCTGCGATCCTGCGGTGCCTTCACGGAGGATTCGAGGCGCGATCCGCATGCTCTGCCAGCAGCGGGGACATCAATCCAAGACGCTTCGTCAAACTCACCGCACGACGAGCCTCAGCCGCTTTCAAGCAAGATCGGTCAGCGGGGCTGGGGCGTATCCAAGGGCACGTGCTCGAGCAGGCCGGGCCGATTGGACCCCTCAAGCTTGGAGGCAAGCGCCGTTTCACTTCTGGGCCTCGTCACTTGCCGGAGCAGGGTTCCGGGATCGCCCGCTCTTCACCGAGATTGGCGCAAATCTCTCAAGGACAGCCGACAGAGAGTTCGGGTCGTCGACCGGAGCCGTAAGGTCGAGGCGCGCTTCGAGTTCGTCGAGGTGCCGTTCCATCAGGGCGTGCGCCTGAGCGACGTCTTTCTGCCGAATCGCCTTGACAATCTCGCGATGCTCTTGAGCGCCGCACCTGTCGGCGCCAGGCCGCTCGTACAGGGCAGACACGAGCGCGATCCGCGCCACGATGGTCTTGAGTGCATCTGCAAGGACGGAGTTGCCCGCCGCAGCTGCGAGTTCGAGATGAAAGTTGCCCGAGATGCGATTCTTCGCGGCAATGTCGTCGCCAGAATGAACGGCATCCTCGTGCCGGGTAGCGTTCTCGAGCGCGTCGAGCTCTCGCGGGGAGACCGTCGAGACAGCGCGGGCGACGATCGCCATTTCGATCGCCCGCCGGGCCTCCAGCAGGTGGGCAGCCTGCTCGCGGTCGGGCGTTGCGACGAACGCTCCGTGATTGCGCCGTCGCTCGATGACCCGCTCCCGCTCGAGTATCGCCAGCGCCCCTCGGGCGACGGTGCGACTAACTCCGAAATGGCCGGCGATGACGTCTTCATGAACCTTCATGCCAGGGCGTAGAGCTCCCTCGGCGATGGCCATCGATATGGAGGCGCAGATTCTCTCGGACACATCTTCGCCGATACTTTCGCCAGACATGGGCACACCTCCCCTGATCTCTTGGCCGCTGCCTACCATGTGGGCGCGGGGCGCTCAACGGAGAGCGCACGCGACTCACTTCTGCTTAGTCTGTATGCAGAAGAAGCTCCTTCTAGCAGGAATCCCGTCAGTTCGCGACATATTTTGCGAAAATACTTTCGCATATCTTTACGATGATGATCTCTTGCATCTACCGACGACTCGTCACAACAAGCGCGGAGGGACGCGTGTTTGACGAGGGCGAGGACAGGGACATCGCGGCGGGCGCCGCGCAAGACGGGCCAGCCGCCGCAGCGCAAGTCTCGGCCGATCCAACCCGGGGGTTGATCGTGCGTGACGTGTCGCACGCCTTCGGAGGCATGGCAGCGTTGTGTAACGTAGGGTTCGCCGTCGAGGCGGGCGGCGTGGTCGCGCTGCTCGGGCCGAGCGGGTGCGGCAAGTCGACTCTGCTGCGCGCCATCGCGGGGCTCATCGCGCCCGATCGCGGCGAGATCGTTCTCGACAGGCGTGACATGACGCGTGTGCCGGCCCGCAGGCGGTCGATCGGGATGGTGTTCCAGAATTACGCGCTCTTCCCGCATCTGACCGTGGCTGAGAACGTGGGCTACGGCCTTGCCAGCCGAAGGCTTCCGCGGCGCGAGGTTGCTGCGCGCGTCGCCGAGATGCTGCGCCTCGTGCGGCTGGAGGAGTACGGGGCGCGCTTGCCCCGGGAACTGTCGGGCGGGCAGCAGCAGCGCGTTGCGGTGGCGAGGGCGCTGGCCGTCCGGCCGTCGGCTCTGCTGCTCGACGAGCCCTTCGGCGCGCTCGACCGCGGGCTGCGCGCCGAACTGCAGGACGAGTTCATCCGAATGCAGGCCGATGTCGGGATCACGACGGTTATCGTCACGCACGATCAGGAAGAGGCGCAGACGGTCGCTGATACTCTCGTGGTGATGCACGCCGGGCGGGTCGAGCAGGTCGGCACCGCCGAGGAGATTTACGATCGGCTCGTCTCTCTGTTCGTCAACAGCTTCATGGGCCACGCCAATGCCTTGCCCGGCCGCCTGGCGGCCCCGAAGACGGTCACGCTGGCCTGCGGGCCCAGCCTCGATCTCGACCGCGCCCCGCCCTTCCCGCGCGGCGCCGAGGTCGTGGTGACGGCCCGGCCGGAGCACGTCGCCCTCGGCCCGCCGGGGGCCGAGGGGGCGCTGGCAGCGCGCTGGATCCGCGCCGCGCCCATCGCGAACATGCTGTCGGTCGACCTCGAGCTGGCCGACGGCACCGCGGTCAAGGCCCTTGTCGATCGCCTCGGCGGGCCGCGGCACGCCCCGGGCGAAGCGGTGTCGCTCACGCTCGACACCCGGCGGATGCACGTCTTCGCCCCACCCCGACCCATCTGACCCAGCAGAGAGGACCTCACCATGACATTCAGGATGACCCGCCGCGGCTTTGCCGCCGGCGCAGCCGGCCTGCTGGCCGCACCCATGCTCCCGCGCCGGGCCGAAGCCGCCGGCTCGATCGTCGCCGCTGCCTTCCCGGGCTCCTGGGAAGACGCCTATCGCACGATCATGGCCCCTATCGCCGCCGAGGCCGGCGTCGACGTGACCATCGCGCCCGCGCTGGCGCAGGACCAGGTCGGCAAGATGATGGCCTCGGGCGGCACGCCACCCTACGACGCGCTGCTGGTCTCTCCGGGACAAACGGCCATGCTGCAAGAGCAGGGCCTGATCGACGAGATCGACCCATCCCGCCTCCAGAACTGGGACCTGTTGATCGACAGCGCCAAGACACCACTCGGCCCGCATGTCACGGTCGAGGTCAACGGCCTCGCCTACAACCCCGAGACGGTGCCGAAGCCCTCTGGCTATCGCGAGCTGTTCGAGAACCCGGCCTTTGAGGGGCGCTTCGGCGTACAGGGCTTCGGCTCGAACACGGCGACGATGGCCTGGGCCGAGATCGCCAAGCTCTACGGCGGCGAGCCGGGCGACATGCAGCCAGTCTTCGATCTGCTGCGCGAGAAGATCGACTGGATCGGCGCCATCGGCACCAGCGGCAACGCGATCCGCACGATGTACCGGCAGGGCGAGATCGACGTCTTCATGGCCTCGACCGGAAATGTCGCGCGGCTGCGCTCGCTCGGCCTTCCCTGCGAGTTCGCGCACCCTCAGTCGGGCTCGCCGGCCATCCCGGTGGCCATCCACATGACGAAGGGCGCCTCGAACCCCGACGCCGTCTATGCCTACATGGACGCCGCAATCTCGGCCGAGGCGCAGAGGCAGCTCGCCGAGCCGCCCTCGGGCTACATCCCGACCAATTCCGAGGTCGATTTCACCGAGATCATCCTCGAGTTCGTCACGCCCGCGCAACTGGCCAACGCGATTTACCCCGACTGGGCCACGATCAACAAGCACCGGGCGGAGTGGACGGCCGAATTCGACCGCGCCGTCGCCATGTAAGGCGCGCCGGGACGCCGAGAGATGCAACGAACGACCGGAGCGATCTTCGCCTCGCCGATGCTGGCGATGATGCTGCTGTTCTTTCTCGCGCCGCTCGGCGTCCTTGCCGTGGCGAGCGTCACCGGACCCGAGGGCGGTCTGACGCTCGACAACTACCGCGTCTTCCTCGCCGACGGCTTCGCGGTGGGCGTGCTGGTCGACACGATCCTACTCGGGCTCAAGACAGTCGCCGCGGTCACCCTTCTGGGGGTGCCGCTGGCGCTGCTCTACTGGCATTCGGGGCCGCGGATGCGGACGCTGATCCTCGTCGCCACGCTCCTGCCGATGCTGACGAGCAACGTGGTGCGGACGTTCGCATGGATCGTCATCATCGGCCGCAATGGACCGATCAGCCAGACCTTCGTCGAACTGGGACTGTCGGACCGTCCATTCTCCCTGATGTTCTCCGAGACCGGCCTCGTCATGGCGCTGACCCAGATCGAGCTTCCGCTCCTCGTATTGCCCCTGATCGCGGTACTCAGCGCTGCCGACAGGCGGCTTGTCGAGGCGGCCGAGGTGTTGGGCGCGGACCGCTGGCGCAGCCTCGTCACGGTCCTGCTGCCGATGATGACGCCGGCGATCCTGGCGGGCTGGGTGCTGGTCTTCGCCAGCGCGACCACCTCCTACGTCACGCAGTCGGTGATAGGGGGCGCCCGCCTCATCTACATGCCCCAGTTCGTGTACCGCGAGGTCGGCGTCCTGTTTCAATGGCCGATGGCCGCGGCGATCTCGTTCCTGCTGCTCGTGTCGACGGGCATCGTGATGCTGGGCGTGACCATCCTCGCCCGTCACCGGAGGCTTGCCGCCTATGCCTGACGCCCACGCCCCCGCCGCACCCTCGACCGACCTGCGCGAGCGTGTCTCGGCCCTGAGCTACTGGGCGGTCGTGATCGGCCTCGGCGGGTTCACGCTGGTCTACATGATCGTGCCCATCGGGATCGCCGTGCTGATGTCGTTCACCGACGGGCTGACCCTGCGTTTTCCACCCGAGGGATACTCGTTGCGCCAGTATCGTGCGCTGCTCGATCCCGTCCGCTCGGGGCCCATCCACACCGCGGCGATCAACTCGATCGGCATCGCCGCCTGGACAGCGCTCGGCGCCGTGCTTGTGGCCGCCCCCGCCGCCTTTGGCATGGCGCGGCTCGGCCGGCGGTCTGCGACCGCGCTCGAGCCGGTGCTGCTGTCGCCGCTCGTCCTGCCGAGCCTCGTCTACAGCCTGGCCGCTCTCCTGGTGATCAGCAACCTCGGCATGGGGCCGGCCTACGGCTTCGTCGTGGCGGGGCACATCGTCGTCTTCGCGCCGCTGATGTACCGCACCTCGCTCGCAGTGGCACAGCAGATCGACCCCGCCCAGGAGGAAGCCTCGACCACCCTCGGCGCCGGCCGACTGCGCACCTTCCTGCGGGTGACGATGCCGGCGCTGATCCCTGGCGTGCTGGCTGGAGGGTTTCTGGTGTTCATGCAGTCAATGGACAACGTGTCGGTGACGCTTTTCCTCGCCGATCCTGAGACGACCGTCCTTCCCCTGCGGATGTTCGCCATGATCGAGGATTCTCTCGACCCGCGCGTCGCGGCGATCTCGGGGCTGCTCGTGGCGGCGACCGTTCTGGTGCTGCTCGTTGTGCAGCGCCTTGTGCCGTTCGTGCGTCGCCGCTGAGCAAGCCCATTCCCGAAACGAAAAAAGAAAGCGCCATGACCTACATCGCCCGTCCCGACAAGCGCGTGCCCGTTGAGGCCCTGCTCGCCGATTTTGAGCCCGATTTCCCGTTCGAGCCCGCGCCACCGCTGCCAGAGGCCGAATTTGCGGAGCGGCTCCGGCGTTTGCGGCGTGAAGCGGTGGTCGCCGGTCACGATGCCCTCGTGGTGCACACAGACATGGTAGGCTGGTTTCACACCTCGAACGCATACCTGCGCTATGTCTGCGACTGGATGCGCGAGGGCGTTCTGATCGTGCCGACCGATGAGGACAAGCCGCTCACGCTCCTGTCGTTCTTCACGCAGGCGGTGATTCTGCCGCCGGGTGGAGAGCCGCTTCTTGTCGACCGCATCCTGCAAGTTGGCGCAATCGGCCGCGAATACGCCGACATTCCCGGCTCCTCGATTGCCAAGACGGTCGAAGCGGCGGTGGCCGAGCTGATCTCCCTCGGGGTCGGGCGCGGCAGCGTCGGCCTGATCGGCGACCGCACCTCGGCTCCGCTCTTCGCCGGGCTGGCCGAGGAGATGCCGAACGCGTACTTCGCCCGCGAGGAAGGAATAATCGACCGAATGCAGCGGGTGCACAGCCCGGCCGAGGTCGCCCTGCAGCGCACCGCGGCGCAACTGATCGACATCGGCGTGCAGGCCGCCTACCATGTGATCCGCCCCGGCGTGACCGACCGCGAGATCTACGCGGCCTTCACGCTCGCCCAGCTCGCCCGCGGCGGCGAGACAGGCGACGGCTACCAGATCGGCATCAACGAATACGGCACCCATTGCGGCAAGCCCTACGGCCGAGTCGTGCGGCCTGGCGATCTGGTCAACCTCTACATCTCCAACGTCACCTACCAGGGCTACACTGCCCAGACCGCGCGGATGATCGTCGTTGGCGAGGCGACCGACCGGCAGGAGCGCGTGCTCGAGGCCTGTGTCGCGGGCGTGAAGGCGGCAGAGAAGCTGGTGCGCCCTGGCGTGCTGGTCAGCGAGGTGAACAATGCCGCCTTCGCGCCGATGATCGAGGCCGGCCTGCTCGCGTCGCCCGATGCGCGTTCGATGCCTTACAACTGGAGCACAGCCGAGGGGGGCGGCCCGCGCGAGATCCCGCTACGGCCCGTGTCTGACCCCGACTGGGAAGCGCAGGGGCGCACGCTCCGGCACGTCTACCCGGCGACCCACGGACCGCATAACCCCAACCTCGGACACCATGTGGGCCTCGCCGGCGCGCAGAACGCCTTCAACGTCTCCTCGCACAACCACGACCGGCTCGAGGAAGGCATGGTGTTCGTCCTGCACGCACAGTGGCTTGAGCCGCTGTCGGCGGGCTGCAATGTCGGCGACTGTTACGCCGTAACGGCCGAGGGGGTCGAAAATCTCAGCTGCCACACGCCGCTCGAGCCTCACCGCGTCGGGGCGGCAGCATGAGCCATGCGCATTTCGATTTCGCCGCGCTCACGCCGCACGAGCGTTACAAGCTGCTCATCGGCTCGGTCATTCCCCGGCCCATCGCCCTGGTGACGACACTCGGCCGCGACGGGCGGGCCAACGCGGGTCCGTTCAGCTTCTTCAACGTGCTCACCCACGATCCGGCCGTCGTGGCTCTGGGAATCGAGAATTACCCTGACGGCCGCTTCAAGGACACTGCGCGCAACATCCGCGAGACCGAGGAGTTCACCGTCCATATTTGCGACGCGGCCATGATCGACCAGATGGAGGTCTGCGCAATCAAGTTCGGCCCCGATGTAGACGAGCTGGCCGAGGCCGGGCTCGAGACCGTGCCGGGCCAACAGGTGTCGAGCCCGCGGATCCTCGCCGCGCCGGCCGCGCTCGAATGCCGGCGCCTGATGGGGCTCGAGGTCGGCCGGGCGCGCGAGATCGTTTTGGGGCGGGTCGAGGGTGCGTTCATCCGTGAGCCGCTCGTCGACCGCGAGACCCTCCATATTGACCAGATGGGGATGGATGCGGTCGGGCGCCTCGGGGGGCATCTCTACGCGCGGCAGAGGGACCAATTCGAGATCGTCACGCAGAGCCCTGAAGCCTGGTTCAGCCGGATCCTTGATACGACAGCCACCCAAGGATGACCGGGCAGCCCGCACGTAGCGCTGATGGCCAGCGTTAGTGCGGGTCGCCGCTTGGCCTGCCCCCGGCCCGCGTGATCGCCACCTCCATCGGCGCCATGACCGCCTCGGCGACCTCCACGCACGAGGGTCGAACAGACCCTTTTTTGACAGGGCAGCGAAAGCGGCATCGAGTACCTGCCGGTCTCGATCAGTGAGTACCGCCCGGTGGTCGTGCGCCGCCGCGACGAGGGCGCGACGATCCAAGGTGTGGCACCAGTTGAGCCACATGGACCGTTTCCGCCTCTTCCGACTTGACACCATATCCTCGGGTTGTCAAAAATATCGATTATAAACAATTACTTAGCAGAGACTCCTACCACCCCAGCCAGTGTCCTCCTGACGAATGACCGATGACGCCCGTAGCTGGTGTCGGGGCGAAAGTGCCCCAAAGAGTGCCCCCCACACCCGTCGCGCCCGTCGTAGAACAGATCGGGTACCTTGGGTGCGGGAGACAGCGAGGCTCACCTCGGTGGCGCCGTCGGCGGTCCCGACGGCACCGGGGCGCAGGCGGGCGTCGAGCATGTCTCCGGTCTCGGCCACGGAGGTGATCAGCGGGTGAT
>LJNT01000030.1 GCA_001314685.1 Rhodobacteraceae bacterium HLUCCA09 | reverse complement strand
GCACCTCGAAGACGCAGTCGGTGAGCGAAGCATTGAGCAACGGCACCCGGACGGCGTGACCGTTCAGACGGCCGGTCAGTTCGGGGTAGATCAGGGTGATGGCGGTGGCCGAGCCCGTGGTCGTCGGGATCAGGGAGTTGAGTGCCGAGCGGGCCCGGCGCAGATCCTTTGCGGGGCGGTCGACGATTGTCTGCGTGTTGGTCACGTCGTGGATCGTGGTGATCGAGCCGTGGCGGATGCCGAGGCCCTCGTGGATCACCTTGACCACCGGGGCGAGACAGTTCGTGGTGCAGGAGGCGGCGGTGACGATCCGGTCGCGCGCCGGATCGTAGGTGCCCTCGTTGACGCCGTAGACGATGTTGGCGGTCGGCCCGTCCTTCACCGGGGCGGACACGATCACCTTCTTCACGCCGGCCTCGAAATAGGGGGCGAGCGCGGCCTCGGTCTTGAAGACGCCGGTGCAGTCGATCACCACGTCGACGCCCTCGAGCGGCAACGCCAACAGCTCGCGCGTGCCCGCGAAGGGCAGGCGCATGCCGTCGATCGTGACGCTGCCCTCGTCGGCGGCGAAGGCCGCGTCCCACCGCCCATGCACCGTGTCGAACTCGAGCAGGTGGGCGTGCATTGCCGCATCGCCTGCCGCGTCGTTGATCCAGGCGATCTGCGCCCCCCGCTCGAGCAGCGGGCGCAGCGCGAGCTTCCCGATCCGGCCGAGGCCGTTCAGCGCGTAGGTGGTCATGCGTCGGCGGCCGGGCTCTGGACGCCGATGTCGTCGACCGCCCGCTGCAGGGCCATCCGGTCGAGCTGGTCGAAGGGCAGCGCGGTGAAGGCCTTGATGCGGTTCTTCAGCGCCCCGTAGGCCTGCTGGAAGGCCAGCGCCTTCTGGGCGTCGGTGCCCTCGGCCCTTACCGGGTCGGGCACGCCCCAGTGGCCGGTGACGGGCTGGCCCGGCCAGGGCGGGCATTCCTCGTTCGCCGCCCGGTCGCAGACGGTGAACACGAAATCGAGCCGCGGCGCGCCCTCGCCCTGGAACTCCGCGACGTTCTTGGCGCGCAGCGGCGTCAGATCGTGGCCCTTGTCGCGCAACACGTCGAGCGCGAAGGGGTTGAGCTCCGAGTAGGGCCTGGTGCCGGCCGAGTGCGCCTCGAACCGGTCTCCCGCCTCGGCGCGCAGGAGCGCCTCGGCAAAGATCGACCGGGCGGAATTGCCGGTGCAGATGAACAGGACATTGTAGCGGGCCATGGGCGCGGCTCCTTGGGTCATTGGCGCGGCGAGGGGAGGGAACAGCGGAAGGGGCGCGCAGAGATCGGGCCGCCCCCGGCAGCAATCGTGGAGCAGGTAGTCGAACGTCTCGCGCACATGCCCGAGGTCGATACCGTAGAGCAGCGAGGTGCCCCGCCGCGCCTGCGTCACCAGCCCCGCCTGCATCAGCGCGTTCAGATAGGCCGACAGCGTCGACGCCTTCAGCCCCAGCCCCGCGATCTCGCCCGCCGAGACACGCCCCGGATGGCGCCGCATCAAGAGCCGGAAAATCGCCAGCCGCTGCGGATGGCCGAGGGTCGACAGGCGGGAGGGAATCGGGCTTTCCATCCTTCTAAAATACGCGAATAATGAAACTCTACAACCGCCTTCTCGGCGCCGCCCGATCGCGGCGCCCCAGGGAGCTTCGCTTCCTGGCCGGCTTCCTCCCGGTGCTGCGCGCGCCTCTCCCCGCGAGCACTTTCCCCGCGGGATCGTGGCCGGGGGAGCGCGAGCGTTCCGCGGGCGCGTCCCGGAATTTCCACGTCGATGCAAGCAATGCGTGTGCTTGTTCGGGTCGAACCGCAGCGGAAGAACGGACGAGGATCGCGCATGGGCCTGTTCTGGAGACGCGACCGCCGTGGTCGGGGCGGCGACGACGACCCGCCCTGCTGGCCCGAGGCGCGCAGCTTCGTCGCCGAATATCGCCGTTTGGTGCATCCGCCGGCCATGCCGGGCCGATCCGGCCGACTAAGGCGTGGTCGCGGTCAAGCTGCGGGCAACGCAGCCGAGGTTCCACGCCGCTGAATCGGCGCATCGGCAGGAAGGAGCTCGACCTGCATTGCGGCGGCGCGGCAGAGGCCAGCCTATTGGTCGATCTCAACGTCCGCTTCACGGGCGTGGCGCGCGTGATGTGCGACTGCGGCGAAGGTCCGCTGTCCGCCGTTCCTGCGAGACCGTCGCAAGCGGCGGGCATGGCTCCAGCACAGCGCACAGTCGACCGGACCGGGTTCACGATCGTCGCGACAAAGGTCGTTGTTCTCATCTCGATCCTGGCCTAACACCTGATGCACATTGCCCGCCGAGCCATGGCCCGCGCCACCGGAACCAGCTGATCGGTCAGATCGGGACCGTGATTAGCAGGGCCGTAATTGCGACAAGCCCCGCCAGGCACAGGGCAACCGGTCGCGCGAGGGTCTCGTCCGACAAGGCGGATTTCAGGCCCTGCCCTGCGATCATCCATAGCCCGAGGCAGATCGGTCCGACTACGAGAAACGTCAGCACCATGATCGTGGCACGCTCGAGCGTCCCATCCGCGATCCCCGAGAAGGCGGCGCTCGCGCCTGCGGCCATGCTCCAGGCCTTTGGGTTGACCCACTGGAACAGCGCGGCCTCGACCGCCGTCATCGGACGGGGACGCGCCTGCGGATCGCGGGCCGCGGCCGTGCGCGTGCCGCGCCTCAAGGCCGGGCGCGCCAGTTGCCAGGCGAGCCAGAGAAGCCACGCAGCGCCGATCCCACGAAGGACGACCAGCGCTTGCGGGTAGCGCTCGAGCATGGCGCCGAGGCCCAGCACGACCGCGCCAAGCATGACGCCGAAGCCCAGCGTGACGCCTGCCAGATGCGGCAGGGTCCGGCGCCATCCGAATGCCGCACCCGAGGCGAGGATCATGAGATTGTTGGGCCCGGGCGTCACCGATGTGACAGCCGCGAAGGTCACGAGGGCTGCGAAGGTCGCCTGGGGTTCGAGCACACACGCCCTCTTGGATTGACATGGACGGGGTAACGGCTGTGACCGGCCAACTGGTGTCAGAATGTATGAGGGGGGCCTGCGGCATCCATGCCGTGACTTGCCGAAAAAATCTGCGATATTGCAGATATGACCGGCGATCGCGTG
>LJNT01000167.1 GCA_001314685.1 Rhodobacteraceae bacterium HLUCCA09 | reverse complement strand
TTCGAGGCGTCGGTGCGGCGCGAGAACATGCTTTCGCCGAAGAACGCTGCGCCGAGCGTCACGCCGTAGACGCCGCCCGCGAGCTCCCCCTCCTGCCAGACCTCCAGCGAATGGGCGAAGCCCGCCGCGTGGAGTGAGGAATAGAGCTCGGCGATCTGATCGTTGATCCAGGTCTCGGGGCGGTCGGCACAGCCCGCCACAACCTGTGAAAACGCGCTGTCGGTTCGAATAGTGTAATCCTGGCGCCTGATCTTTCGCCGCAGAGAGCGGGAAATGTGGAAATTGTCCAAGGGCAGGACGCCCCGCCTGCGCGGGTCGACCCAGAAAATGCGGTCGGAGGCGCGGTCCTCCGCCATCGGGAAGATGCCGATCGCGTAGGCGCGCAGCAGGGTTTCCGGCGTCAGCGGCTCGTCCATGGCCCCGTCTGCAGAGGGTTCAGGCCGCAGCCATGTCCTCCAGCCAGCCCTCGAGCCAGTGGATGTCGTAGGCGCCGGCGTGGATGTCTGGCTCGTCGAGCAGAGCGTGGAAGAGTGGCACCGTCGTGTCCACCCCCTCGACCACCAGTTCGACCAGTGCCCGGCGGAGCCGCGCCAGCGCCTCGGCCCGGTCGCGCCCGTGCACGATCAGCTTGCCGATCAGGCTGTCGTAATAGGGCGGGATGACGTAGCCGGAATAGAGCGCTGAATCCATCCGCACCCCGAGGCCGCCGGGCGCGTGGTAGGTGCCCACGCGGCCGGGCGACGGCGAGAAGGCGGGCAGCTTCTCGGCGTTGATCCGCACCTCGATGGCGTGGCCGTTGAGCACAAGCTCGTCCTGAGCGAACGAAAGGGGCTGCCCTTGCGCCACGCGGATCTGCTCGCGCACGAGATCGACGCCGAAGATCGCCTCGGTCACCGGGTGCTCGACCTGCAGGCGCGTGTTCATCTCGATGAAGTAGAAGCGCCCCTCCTCGTAGAGGAACTCGATCGTGCCCGCGCCCCGATAGCCGATCCGCGCCACCGCCTCGGCGCAGGTGCGGCCGATCTCGGCGCGCGTGGCCTCGTCGATGGCCGGGCCCGGCGCCTCTTCCCACACCTTCTGGTGGCGGCGCTGCAGCGAGCAGTCGCGCTCGCCCAGGTGCACTGCCCCGCCGCGTCCGTCGCCGAAGACCTGGATCTCGATGTGGCGGGGCTTGCCGAGATACTTCTCGAGGTAGACCTCGTCGTTGCCGAAGGCGGCCTTGGCCTCGGCCCGCGCGGTCGACCAGGCATGGGCAAGATCGCCCTCGCTGCGGGCGAGCTTCATGCCGCGGCCGCCGCCGCCCGCCGTCGCCTTGACAAGCACCGGGTATCCGATCCCGGCGGCGACCTCGCGCGCTTCGTCAAGAGTGGCGACGCCCCCCTGCGAGCCGGGCACGCAGGGCACGCCAAGCGCCTCCATCGTCTCCTTCGCGGTGATCTTGTCGCCCATCATGCGGATGTGCGCGGCCGTGGGGCCGATGAAGGTCAGCCCGTGATCCTCGACCACCTGCACGAAGGCCGCGTTTTCCGACAGGAAGCCGTAGCCCGGGTGGATCGCCTCGGCCCCGGTGATCTCGCAGGCCGAGATGATCGCGGGCACAGAGAGATAGCTCTGCGATGCCGGGGCGGGGCCGATGCACACCGCCTCGTCCGCGAGGCGCACATGCATCGCGTCGGCATCGGCGGTGGAATGCACGGCGACCGACTGGATGCCCATCTCGCGGCAGGCGCGGATGACGCGGAGCGCGATCTCGCCGCGATTGGCGATGAGGATCTTTTCGAACATCGTCAGTCGATGACCATGAGCGGCGCCCCGAACTCGACCGGCGCGCCGTTCTCGACAAGGATGCGACCGACGCGGCCCGCACGCGGGGCGGGGATCTGGTTCATCGTCTTCATCGCCTCGACGATCAGCAGCGTCTGCCCCTCGGCCACCTGATCGCCGACCGAGACGAAGGCCGCCGCCCCGGGCTCGGGCGCGAGATAGACGGTGCCGACCATGGGCGAGGTGACGGCGCCGGGCAGAAGCGCGGGGTCTTCGACCTGTGCCTCCGGCGCCGCCGCCTCGGGGTGCCTCGCTGCGGTCGCCGGCGCGGCGGCGCCCGTCGCCGGCGGCGGGGCGGGGGGGACGACGAGGGCATGGCGCGAGACCCGGACGTTGAGGCTGCCCTCCTCGGCATCCTCTCGCTTGACCTGCAGCTCCGTCAGGTCGTTCTCGCGCAGAAGCTCTGCCAGCGCGCGGATGAAGGCCACGTCCCGATCCTGCCTGTCCTCGCTCATGCCGCCCCTCTGCTCGCTGCGTCGCCGACCCCTCTAGCCCATGCCCCGGGCGAGGGGAAGGCGGCGCGCGCACGCGCACCGCCTGCCTTTCGGGCGCGCTGCCCGCGGGTTGGGCAGGGGCCGGAGGCGCCGGCGCGGCCCGAGAATTTTCCATTTGGTCAAAATCGGGTTCCGTGGCAGCGTTTCCGCCCGAGAGCCAGCCACGGAGCGCCAGCGCATGACGAATTCTCCCCGCACGCCCGGAATCGCGCCCGCGCGCCTGCCGCAGGAGGCTTACGCGCGCAACTTCGCCGACGTGGAGCCGCCCTTCGACGCGCACGAGGCGATGGTCGCCGCGGATCGCTGCTACTTCTGTCACGACGCCCCCTGCATCACGGCCTGCCCGACCGCGATCGACATCCCCCTCTTCATCCGTCAGATCCAGACCGGCCAGCCCGAGGGCGCGGCGAAGACGATCTTCGACCAGAACATCCTTGGCGGCATGTGTGCCCGCGTCTGCCCCACCGAGGTGCTCTGCGAGGAGGCCTGCGTGCGCGAGATGGCCGAGGGCAAGCCGGTCGAGATCGGCCGGCTGCAGCGCTACGCCACCGACACGCTGATGGCGCGCGGCATCCACCCCTACGAGCGTGCCGAGTCCACGGGCAAGCGCATCGCGGTGGTTGGCGCGGGGCCGGCGGGGCTGGCCTGTGCGCACCGCCTCGCGATGCGGGGCCACGACGTGGTGCTGATGGATGCCCGCGAGAAGGCCGGCGGGCTCAACGAATACGGGATCGCCGCCTACAAGACGGTCGACGACTTCGCCGAGGCGGAGGTCAACTGGCTCTTGCAGATAGGCGGGATCGAGCTGCGCACCGGCCAGCGGCTGGGCCGCGAGCTGTCGCTCGAGGCGCTCGAGGCCGAGTTCGACGCGGTGTTCCTCGGGCTTGGCCTTGCCGGGGTGAACGCGCTCCGCTCGGAAGGCGAGGAACATCACCACGTCCGCGACGCGGTCGACTTCATCGCCGGGCTGCGGCAGGCGGGCGATCTGTCGACCATCGCGGTGGGCCGCGACGTGGTGGTGATCGGCGGTGGCATGACGGCGGTCGATGCGGCGGTGCAGTCGAAGCTCCTGGGCGCCGAGAACGTCACCATCGTCTACCGCCGCGGGCAGGACCGGATGTCGGCCTCGACCCACGAGCAGGATCACGCCGCCTCCAAGGGCGTGCGGATCGTGACCGGAGCCGCTCCCGTGCGGATCGTCGGCGGCGATCATCTCGAGGCGGTCGAGTTCGCCTATACCGAGGAGGGGCCGGAGGGGCTGAAACCCACGGGCGAGACGTTCCGGATCAAGGCCGACCAGGTGTTCAAGGCCATCGGCCAGCGCCTCGAAGGGGCGCCCGAGGACATCCACATCGAGGGCGGCAAGATCGCGGTGACCGGACCGGGGCGCACTACGCGGCCGGGCGTCTGGGCCGGCGGAGACTGCGCCACGGGCGGCGACGACCTGACGGTGACGGCCGTGGCCGAGGGCCGCGACGCGGCAGAAGACATCCACGCGACCCTGACGGGCGCGGCGACGTTGGCGGCAGAGTGAGGGGAGACACCGGATGGCCGATCTGACGACAGAGTTCGTGGGCATCAAGTCGCCCAATCCCTTCTGGCTGGCCTCGGCACCGCCGACCGACAAGGAGTACAACGTCCGCCGCGCCTTCGAGGCCGGCTGGGGGGGCGTCGTGTGGAAGACGCTGGGCGAGGCCGGCCCGCCCATCGTCAACGTCAACGGGCCGCGCTACGGCGTCGTCTACGGGGCCGACCGGCGGGTGCTCGGGATCAACAACATCGAGCTGATCACCGACCGCCCGCTCGAGGTGAACCTGCGCGAGATCAAGGCCGTCAAGCGCGACTACCCCGACCGCGCCATGGTCGTCTCGCTGATGGTGCCGTGCGAGGAAGAGGCGTGGAAGGCGATCCTGCCGCTGGTGGAAGAGACCGGCGCCGACGGGGTCGAGCTCAACTTCGGCTGCCCGCACGGGATGAGCGAGCGCGGCAT
This sequence comes from Rhodobacteraceae bacterium HLUCCA09, assembly GCA_001314685.1. Classification (GTDB taxonomy): domain Bacteria; phylum Pseudomonadota; class Alphaproteobacteria; order Rhodobacterales; family Rhodobacteraceae; genus HLUCCA09. The sequence goes on along the minus strand of LJNT01000167.1, from coordinate 17,679 downwards.
GGGCTCGGCCGTGGGGCAGGTGCCCGACTACATCGAGATGGTCACGCGCTGGTGCAAGCAGAACACCCGCATGCCCGTGATCGTGAAGCTGACCCCCAACATCACCGACATCCGCTACCCCGCCCGCGCGGCGAAGGCCGGCGGCGCCGACGCGGTGAGCCTCATCAACACGGTCAACTCGATCACCTCGGTCAATCTCGACGCGATGTGCCCGGAGCCCATGATCGACGGCAAGGGCACCCACGGCGGCTATTGCGGCCCGGCGGTCAAGCCGATGGCGCTCAACATGGTGGCCGAGATCGCCCGCGATCCCGAGACGGCGGGCCTGCCGATCTCGGGCATCGGCGGCGTGACGACGTGGCGCGACGCGGCCGAGTTCCTCGCCCTCGGCGCGGGCAACGTGCAGGTCTGCACCGCCGCCATGACCTACGGCTTCAAGGTGGTGCAGGAGATGGCGGCGGGCCTGTCCAACTGGATGGACGAGAAGGGCTATGCCTCGGTCGGGGCCGTCTCGGGCCGCGCGGTGCCCAACGTCACCGACTGGCAGCACCTCAACCTCAACTACGTCACCAAGGCGCGGATCGACCAGGACAGCTGCATCAAGTGCGGCCGCTGCTATGCCGCCTGCGAGGACACCAGCCACCAGGCCATCGCCATGTCGCCCGACCGCGTGTTCACGGTGATCGACGCCGAATGCGTGGCCTGCAACCTGTGCATCGACGTCTGCCCCGTGGAGGACTGCATCACGATGGAGCGCCTCGCGGCCGGGGCGATCGACCCGCGCACCGGTCAGGTGGTGCCCGCCGAGCACGGCGACTGGACGACCCACCCCAACAACCCCGGCGCGCTCAAGGCGGCGGAGTAGTTGCGGGCGTCAGATGATCGGCACCAAGGGCACGCCGCCGCAGCCGGCGAGCGCGAAGCGGAGGGCGGCTGGGGCGATGCGGCGGATATGGGGCATCGGACGGCCTCTCCTGTCTTGGATGGTCCTGCCCGCCTTCCGCGCTGAGCGCATGATCCGCACCGGGGCGATCGCCGCTTCAAGCATGGCGGTGGACGCGGCCGGACAGTCGAAGCTCCTGGGCGCGGCGAACGTCCCCAGCGTCTACCGCTGCAAGCAGGACCAGATGTCGGCCTCGACCCAAGAGCAGGAAAACGTCAGCTCGAAGGGCGTGCGCATCAACAGGAGCGCGGTGCCTCTGCGCACCCTGAGCGACGGGTCCGCCGACCGGCTCGAGTCGGTGGAGTTCGCCCGTACCGAGGGCGGGTCGGACGGTCTCCGGCTCACTGATGAGACCTTCCGCATCAAGGCCGACCAAGTGTTCAAGGCGATCGGGCAGCACCTCGCCAGCAAGCCGGAGTATTCGCATCTGGAGGCGCCAGGATGGCGGTGCCGGGCCGGACGCGCCCGCTCGAACCGCCGTCAACGCGGCATGACGGCCTTGGCGGCCATGACGGCGAGCGCCTTCACCTGCCGCAGCTTGCCCGTGCCCTTCGCGTAGCTGATGCTGCGCGCCATGGTGCGCATGCCGGTACGAACCTTGCCCGCGTCGAACTCGCGCCACGCGCGGCCGGTCAGAAAGCCCACCGTTTGGCATTCGAGCAGGCCGGCGCCCTCGTCGTCACCGGGCTTGGGCTCGGGCAGGGCCGGCGGCGCGCCGCGCTCGAGATCATCGGTGCCGGTGGCGCGCCGCTGCTGCGCGAAGCGGATCGCCTGCGCGCTGTAAAAGCGGCGCAGCGTGTCGTTCTGAGTGCGCGTGATCGAACCCTCGCGCACCCGATAGGAATAGGCCATCTCGGGCAAGAACCAGACACGCCCGACCATGGCGAGTCGGAACGGCATGTCGAAGTCCTCGGCGGTGACGAACCACTCGCGAAAGCCGCCCACGCGTTCCCAGCCGTCGCGGCGGCACAGCCAGGTGCCGAAATGCGTCGGGCGTTCCTGTGCGAGGTAGGCGTCTGTCACCTCGCCCTCGGCGCGCTCGGTGGCGAAGGTGGAGAGTTGCGCCCCGGCCCCGTCGATCGCCTCGAAGCGGCCGGAGACTGCCATCATGTCGTTGCGCGCCTCGAGGAACGCCGCCTGCCGCGCGAAGCGGTCCGCGGGCACGAGGTCGTCGGCATCGATCTTCGCGACATGGGCGCCCGTCGCGGCCGCGAGGCCGACGTTCATGGCCCGCGAGATGCCGCGGCCTTCGTCCTCGATCAACTTGACGCGGGGGTCGGCATGGGCGCGCACGGCGGCGGCGGTGTCGTCGTGCGAGGCGTGCAGCACCACCAGCACCTCGGCCACGGTCGGGCTCGCAAGGCAACTTGCCAGCGTCGCACCGATCGTGTCGGCGTTGTTCCTCGCCGGGATGATGGCCGAGACGGACGACATGGCGCGCTCCTGCTGGCAGGGACGGAGGTGGGCGACCTTCCCAAAGTCGGCGCGTCTGTGTCGCGCTACCGGGATCCTGTCAAGGCGCGTGTCGGATCAGGGGTGGCTGGGAATGCCAGACGCGCGGCCCGCGCCACCCGTGCCGTGGGCGTGGGTGAGTGCGACGTCGGGGCGGCCCGAGCCTCGGCCCCGGCGTCAGCCCGATCCGGCTGACCGCGCGACAGGCCGGGTCGTGCGCCGGTCATCGGAGGGCGACCGGGCCCAGTGACGGAGCGATACGGCGACCGCGCGGCGGTGGCATGCTTGCTCGACCCCGAAAGGATGGCATATCCCGGTGCGGTCGGACAAGGCAGAGGTCGGTGATGGCGCCCGGCAGAGACGAGCATGGGGCCGGGCCGCCCGCCGCTGCCGGTGCAGGGCGGGACAGTGGGGGCGTGCCCGGTGCCCTTTCGTCTTCGCGCGGAGCCTTCGGGCGCCTTGTCCGGGCGCTTGGCGACACGGCCGCGGCAATCGGGCTGGGCCGGCGCGGGCGCGGCCGGCTCCGCCTCCTGCTCCACATCGGCACGGAAAAGACAGGATCGACCAGCCTGCAATACTGGTGCGTCGCCAACGCCGCCGCGCTCAGGGAGCACGGCATCTGGTATGCCGACGCACAGGGCCGGCCCGATCATCGCGGCATCGCGGTCTTCCCGAAGGACATGAGCGAGCCCGACGACGGCTTCTGGGAACTGGGCCTGCGCACCCGCGGGGAGCTGGCCCGCTTCCGCGACGAGCTCGCGCGCCGGCTCGCGGAGGACGTCGCCGCGGCGCGCGCGCAGGGCTGCTCGACCTTCGTGATCTCGAGCGAACATCTGCATTCGCGCCTGCTCACGCCCGACGAGGTCGGGCGCCTGAAGGCCCTCGTCGCGCCCCTGTTCGACGAGATGACCGTGGTGGCCTTCATCCGCCCGCAGATCGACCTCGCGGTCAGCCGCCTGTCGGTGGCCGCGCGGGAAGGGGCGCTCCGCCCGGACCTTCTCGATGTCTTCGTCCGGCTGAACTGGCCCTATTTCGACTACCACGCCATGTGGGAGCGGTGGACGGCGCATTTCGCGCGCGTCGAGTTCCTCGCCTTCGATCGCAATCCCGACGTGATCGAACGCCTCTGCGAGATCCTGGCCGTGGACAAGGACGCCTTCCGGGCGCAGCCGCGGATGAACGAGAAGGTCGATTATCGCGCCGCGATGCTCGCCCACGCCCTCGACCTGACCAAGTGGAACGACGACGGGCACCGCAACTGGAACCACGACATCTACATCGACGATCTGCCGGTCGAGAGGCCGATCAGCCTCTCGCGCGACGCCGCGCGCCACTTCCAGTCGAACTTCGCCGAGGGCAATGCAGCCCTCGTGCGGGCCTGCCCCACTCTGGAGGCGCGCGACCTCGACATGGACGAGACCAGGTTTCCCGTGGAGGGCAATTTCGACCGCATCTTCCACGAGTTCGAGGCGGCCTCCTTCGCGCGGCGCTCTGTCGTGCGGCTCAACGCCGAGCTGTGGCTGCAGCGGTCGTACACGCGCTTCTCGCAGGCAGAGACGCACGAGGCCCACGGCAAGCTGCACGAGGCCAATCTGCTGCTCGACGAGGCGGCGACCTTCCTCGACCGGGCGCGGCAGGCCGATCTGGACAAGATGCGCCCGGCCGTCGCCCGCCTCGCCGACGAGATCGACGTCATGCGCCGACGCATCGCCGGCGGCTGACCGGCGCCCCCGCCGGCGGGTCGGCAGGGGCGCAGGTGCGTCGCAGGGTCCCGCCCTCTGGTCGCCATCGTGCGGTCGACACGGGGGCACGCGAACGGATGGGTTGGCCGTGCCGCCGGCGGCCCCGGCCGGCGCGCCGCGCATGTCGGTCTCAGCCGCTCGTCCGACGCGAGGCCAGCACCGCCTTGAGGCTGGCGATTTCATCGGTCTCGTCGTCGCCGGTGCGGCTCGCCAGCGCCGCGACGTCGCGCACCAGCACGCGGTCGGGATCCAGGATCTCGATATCGCCCTTGTCCTCGAGCCAGTGGAAGGCGCGCGAGATCGATTCCGTCCGCGTGCCCAGCAGGTGGGCGAGGTCGGTGCGGCTGATCGGGACCCTGATCTCGAGTCCGTCCGGTCGCAGCTCGAACAGGCGGTCAATCGACGCGAAGCGCGAACACAGAAGGACGAGAAAGCCCGCGAGTCGGCTCGAGATCTTGCGGTTCGACAGCAGCACCATCCAGTCGCGGGCGCGGTCCAGCTCGTTGAGGATGTTCAGAAGCAAGGCCCGGTCGAGATCGGGCGCGTGCGACAGCAGCGTCTCGAAGCGCCCGCGCGGGAACGCGCAGAACTCGACGTCGGTGGCCGCCTCCACCGAGAAGTCGCTCGCCGCGTCGAAGACCCGCCCGAACATGTCGCCCTCGACGAGCAGGCCCACGATGTGCTGCCGCCCGTCCGCCAGCGTCTTCTGCAACCGCAGGATGCCCGACAGGACGCAGCCGACATAGTCGCTGGTCTCGCCCTCGTGGATGACCGTCTGGCCGGCGCAGAGGCGGCGCGGCCTGCACATCGCCTCGAGCGCGGCGCGTGTCTCCGCCCTCACGCCGGACAGGGCGGACGAGCCGGAGTGACAGCGACGGAAGGTGGGGCCGATTTCTGACGTCATGTCCGTTCTTGGCGCCGCTGTCCGTGCGAGGACATGATGCGCCTCTTCCCCCCAGCGGCTGAATGCCTCGAAATATGATAACACAGCCCACATGTGTCTGCCACGATTCCATTGACAGCTGTCAATGACCATTCCGGCCGGTTCGGGTGACATGACGGTGCAGGTGTGTCCTGGGAGGGGGGCATGGCTCGTCATAAGACGTGGGCCCTTGTTACCAATGGGGTCCGTGGGCGCATTCTTCGGGTGCTGGAAGGCGGCGGCGCGAGTCCGATCGACCTCGCGAGCAATTCGACGCCGCTGCATCTGCGCGACCATCTCTCCGACAGGGCCGGGCGGTCGTTCGGCCCGGACGCAAGCGGGCGCCGCCGGGCGATGGAGCCGGGACCGGACCCGGCCCTGCGCGACATGCAGGATGTCGCGCGCGATGTGCCGCGTTCTCGAGGGTCATCTCCGCGCCGGCGACCTGACGCGCCGCGCGGTCGGTGCCGCCCCGAAGATGCCGGGTGTCCTGCGCGCAGAACTGCCCGACCCGCCCGCCGCGATCGTCCGTCTCGAGCGGGACGCGACTCTGGTCAACCTGTCCGAGGCGGAGCTGCAGGACGCCGTCGCGGACGAAATTCGAAAGGAGCGAGGGCGATGACGCATGCATCAGCTGCACGACAAGGCAATACCCGGCACCTGTCGCCCGTCTCGTGCGAGGGGGCCGCGGCGGCCCGGTGCCGAGGCTGCACGCTTCGTGGCGCCGATCTGTGCCGTGCCATTCGCGAGAGCGCCCCGATGGGGTACCATCCGCCCGCGCTTCGCACGACCGGCCGGGGCCGGCAGATCCTCGGCGCGGGCGAGGCGGCGGGCTTTCTCGCCGTCATCCGGCGCGGCTATGCCCGTCGCACGACCATGCGCATGGACGGCAAGCGGATCCTGCTGGATCTCGCCCTGCCGGGCGACATCGTGGGCGGGCTGCCGGGCCAGACCTCGCCCTGTGACCTCGAAGCGGCCACGGATGTCGAGATGTGCGTCTACGACTCCCGTCGCCTCGGCTGGACCCTGCAGCGCTCCATGTCTGTCCTCGGCCTGCTCGTTCGCGAGGCCGACGATGTGCACCGCCGCCTTCTCGGCACGTTGTGGCGCAACGGCACCCTCACCAGCCGCGAGCGCATCGCCGCCTTCCTCGTCTGGGCGACCGGGATCATGCCGACCGAGCCGATGCCAGACGGCGGTCTCGTCCTGACGATGGAGATCGACCGGCGCGACTGGGCGGACCTGACCAACACTGCCGTCGAGACGATCAGCCGGACATTGCGCGACCTCGGCGAGCGCGGGCTGGTCTGCAGCCTCTCGCCCTACCGCTTCCACATCCCCGACGTGCAGCGGCTGGCGGCGCTCGCCGGCATCGATCCACCCGTGCGTCGCACCGGGTCGGGGCGGCCGCCGCCGGCGGCGCCGGATCTCATCGCGTCGCGGTCTCCGCGCCGGCGAATGACGGCGGTCAATGCCCGCGTTCCCGGTGTCCGTAGCCTCGACGCCACGCGCTCCTGAGGGCGCACAAGCGCAGAATGTCAAAGGAACCCTGAAGATGTCCAAGAGGAAAACCGAGATCGAGGTGCACCGCGAGGCCCCGTCGGGCGCGGGCGCGGGCGAGGGCTGGCCCTCCTTCCTGTCGCTGCGAAACGAGATCGACCGGCTGTTCGACGAGGTCGGCGCCGGGGCCTGGCGCGGGCCGTTGTCGCGTCGCATGCAGGCGCTTATGCCCGCGGGCGGCGAGGGGGCGGTGCGCCCGGCGGCCGAGCTGGTCGAGTGCGGCGCCGAATACCGCGTCACGGCCGAGCTGCCGGGCATGGCCGCCGGGGACGTCGACGTGAAGCTCGGTGACGGCACGATCACCATTCGCGGCGAGAAGTCGGAAGAGCGCAAGGAGGAGAAGGACGACTACCTTCTCAGCGAGCGCCGCTATGGCGCGGTCCAGCGCACGCTTCCCCTGCCGCCCGGCATCGACGCCGAGGCGGTGACCGCGTCCTTCGCCAACGGCGTGCTGACGGTGACCCTTCCGAAGAGCGCCGAGGCAAGGCAGAAGGAACGCAAGGTCGAGGTCAAGGCGTCCGCCTGAGCCGCGCCGGGCGCGCGTCCGGCGCGGGCCCTATCCGCCTGGGCCGCTTCGGCCCTTTCCGTCCGCGCGACCGAAAGCCTTCCAGCGCAGTGGAAGCTGCGACCGGTCCGACGATTGCCGTCGGGGGCAAGGCGTTTCGAAACGCCTTGGAACGCGCCTCCAAGGCGCGTTGAACGCCTTTCGAAAGGCGTTCCGGGCCACCGGCGCAGAAGCCTCTCCTCTCAGCCTTCCGCACAGCCCTCTGCGACCGATCGGGCGGGGCCGAGGCCGATGCGCACATGACGGGTCGATCCGTCGGTCGGGAAGCGGACGGTGCTGCCGGCATCGGTCGGGGGCCCCGCTCCGCCCGTCTCGCCCTGGCTTCCGACGTCGATCTCGATGGCGCCCGCGGGCCCCTGCACCCTCGCGCGGTAGCCGCCCCAGCCCCGCGGCAGGCAGGGGGCGACATGCAGGGCTCCGTCGCGCAGCTCCAGGCCGAGGATGCCCTCGACGGCCAGCCGCCACGACCACGACGCGGCACCCGTATACCATGTCCAGCCCGCCCGGCCCTCGAAGGGCGCGGCGCCGCCTACGTCGGCCGCCATGACGTAGGGCTCGCCGCGGTACCGCGCGATGTCTGCCGCGGTCGCGCTGCGGCGGATCGGGTTGATCAGGTCGAAGACCTGCCAAGCCGTGTCGCCGTCGCCGAGCCGGGCGAAGGCGAGGCCGAGCCAGGTGGCCGCATGGGTGTACTGCCCGCCGTTCTCGCGCACGCCGGGCGGATAGGCGCGGATGTAGCCGGGGTCGCGCGGCGTGCGGTCGAAGGGCGGGGCGAGCAGGCGCACCAGCCTGTGGTCGGGGTCGACGAGCTGGTCGGCGGCGGCGCGCACCGCCTGCTCGGCGCGCGACCGGTCCGGCGCGGCCCCGAGCACCGCCCACGACTGGGCGATGCTGTCGATGCGGCACTCGTCATTCGCTGCAGAGCCCCATGGCTCGCCCTCGTCGTCGAAGGCGCGGCGATACCACCCCCCGTCCCACCCCGCCGTCTCGGCCGCCTGCCGCAACTCGGCGGCGCGCTCGCGCCAGAGCGCCGCCGCCTCCCCCCGCCCCGCCCGCTCGGCAAGCTCGGCGCAGGCGTCGCCGCACTGGGCCGCGAACCATGCCAGCCAGACGCTCTCGCCGCGGCCGTGATGGCCGACCCGGTCCATCCCGTCGTTCCAGTCGCCGCTGCCGATCAGGGGCAGGCCGTGCGCGCCGCGCGTGTCGCCCCGCTCCATCGCGCGCAGGCAATGCTCGACGAGCGGCGCCTCCGCGCCCCTGGCGAAGGCGGCGTAGCGGTCTTCCTCGTCGGGGCCGAGGGGCGGGGCGGAGAGGAACGGCACCTCGTGCCGCAGGATGTCGTTGTCGCCGGTCGCGCGGACGTAGCGGTGGGTCGCGTAGACGAGCCACAGCATGTCGTCGGAGCAGCGGGTGCGCACGCCGCGTCCGCCGGGCGGGTGCCACCAGTGTAGCACGTCGCCGTCCTCGAACTGGTGGCGCGCGCAGTCGAGGATATGCGCCCGCACGCGGCGCGGCTCGGAGTGCAGGAACGCCATCATGTCCTGCAACTGGTCGCGGTAGCCGATGCCGCCACTCGCCTGCTGGAACCCGGCGCGCGCGAGAATGCGCGAGGCGAAGGCCTGGGTGGGTAGCCAGCGGTTCACCAGCAGGTCGAGCGCCGGGTCGGGCGTCTCGACCTGCAGCGCGCCGAGACGCGCGTCCCAGGCCTTTGCCCCGGCATCGACGGCGCGGTCGGCGCTCTCGCTCGAGGCGTATCGGGCGGCGAGCCTTTCGACCTCGTCGAGGGACGACGCCGCCCCGATGAGAAAGACCGCCCGCTCGGTCGCTCCGGGCGCGATGTCGAGATGCACCTGGTAGACGGCGCACGGGTCCGCCACGGCGTCGGTCCGCCCCCACGGTCCCCAGCGCCTCAGGCCCTCGGGGCGGGCGGTGCCGCCCGGACCGAGGAAGGCAGCGCGATCGGCCGTCATGGCGTGGGCGGGGCGGTCGGCCGTCACGAAGGCGACCCGGTCGGAGAAGTCGGGCGACCAGCCGTTGCGCGCGACCAGAGCGTGCGCGGCGGCGTGATGGCCGCAGCGCACGTGTGGCCGGGCGGTGGAGGGCGTCGCGCCGAGCTGCCACTCGGCATACAAGGTCGCGGTCACGCGCCTCGCCCTGTCGGTCGCGTTGGTCGCGGCGAGGCGGACGAGCTTGACCGGCGCGTCCGGCGAGACGGCGACCGAGAGCCGCTGCGCGAGGCCCTGCGAGGCGCGCTCCCACACCGTCTCGCCCGGCGCGTGGGTGACGCGCACGGCGCTCGCGTCGCCCGCCGGCAGCGGCGTGACCGTCCAGACCTGCCCGCTCTCCTCGTCGCGCAGGTAGAGCGCCTCGCCCTGCGCGTCGGTCACCGGGTCGTTCGACCACGGCGTGAGCCGGAACTCTCCGCTGTTGCGGCACCAGGTGAAGCCGAGCCCCGCCTCGGTCACGATCGTGCCGAAGCCGTCGTTGGCCAGCACGTTTGACCAGGGAACGGGCGTCGTCCGTCCCGGCTCGAGGTGGACGACATAGTCGCCCGTTTCCGGGTCGAAGCCGCCGAGGCCGTTGTCGAAGACCAGACCCCCGGGCCGGGCGATGCATGGCTGCATGTCGGGCGCCGCACGGTTGCCGGGGGAGAAGACCGGCGGCTTCGTGCGGTCGGCCGGCGTCGCCGGCAGCGCCGCCGCGAGCGTCGGGGCCGCGCCGTCGAGCGCGAGTGCCGCCAGCATCTCGAGGGCGCGAAGCTGGGCCGGCGCGATGCGGTCGACGCTGTGCAGGTGCACGCCGCCGTCGCCACCGAGACCCTCGGCCAGCCCCGCCCCGCGCAGCGCCTCGCGGACGCTCTCGGCGACCTGCGCCTCGTAGCTCGACGCCTTGGTGCCCAGAACCACGAGATCGGCGCGCAGGCCGTTGCGGCCAAGCCACCTGTGGGCGCGCAGGAGCGAGGGTAGCAACGCCGCGCTGTCGGCATCGGCGACGCGGACAAGCAGCACCGGCAGGTCGCCCGACACGCCAAGACCCCAGAGGTCGGGCTGGCCCGGCAGGGGTGCCGATAGGTCCGCCGCCGGCCGCGTGGCCGGCTGCAGCAGGTGCCCCGCGAGGCGCTGCGCGTCGGCCATCGTCTCCTGGCTCATCCCGAAACGGCCCGCACCCACGGCGACGGCACGCGCGGTATCCGCGAGGGCCCAGTCGAGGGAGGCCGCCGTCGCGTAGCGCTCCGCCGTCTCGAGCGCGGCTGCGCGCGAGGCGGCGGCAGCGGTCAGGAAGGCGAAGCGCGCGCGCTCGCCCGGCGCGAGGCGGACGCGCGCCCGGATCGCCGCGGCGGGGTCGAGCGTCCAGCCGGCCATGCCGGTCGGCTCCCGCGTGGCGACGTCGAGGGGGGCGCCGTGCCTCCCCAGCAGCGCCCGCCTGTCCGTCTCCATGCCTGCAAGCTCGACGTCGGGATCCTCGCGCAGAAGCGCGTGGAGCATGACGGGCGGCGTATCGTCGGGCCGTCGCGGTCGGCGGGTGAACAGCACCGCCTCGCGTTCGGGCAGGATCTCGCCGTGGACGAAGAGCTTGCTGAAGGCGGGGTGACGCTCGTGCGCCGCGTGGGGGGCGAGCACCGGCTCGGCGATGCTCGTCACCTCGATCACCCGCGGGCGCGTGTCGTTGTTGACCAGCGTGACATGGCGGATCTCGACATCGTCGGTGGCCGCGACGCAGATCTCCTGAGTCGCGGCGATCTCGTGGTGCTGGAGGTGGAACGACGCCTTCTCGGCATGGAACATCACGTCGACCCAGCAGTCGGCGGTGCGCCGGAACTCCCATGTCGGGCCGGTCTCGGGGTCGTGCAGGACGAGGCGTGCCGCACCGGCGTCGCAGGACGGGTCGGCCACCCAGCGGGTCAGCGACTGGCGGTGCCACCAGAGGGTGGTCGTGCCGGCGTCGGTCACCCAGGCCGAAAGGCGGCCGTTGCCGAGCGTGTGGATCTGCCGCGCCCCCGTCTCGTCGCTCGGCCAGCCATGCAGGCGCGGCGCCGGGCGTTCGGACGCCTCGGGCAGGCGTGTGCCGGCGTCGGGCAGCGGCTCGGGCACGTATTCCCACGGCACCCTTTCGTGCTGCAGCAGGTCGATGGCGGCGAGGCGCGGGTTGCGGCCGAAGCGGCGCACGAGCACGTCGTCGCGCAGCGCGTTGCCGAGGGCCGCGAGCAGCATGCCCTGGTGATGCGCCATGAAGGTGCGGACGGGCACATGCCCGCCCGGTTCCGGGATGCGCGAGGGCGTGAAGTCGACCGCGTCGTAGAAGCCGTAGCGCCCGGTGAGACCCATCTGCGCGAGCCGTCGCAGGTTGCTCACGGCGTCGGCGGGCCGGACGGCCAGCGCGAGTGCGCTGGCATAGGGGGCGACGACGTAATCCTCGGCAAGCCCCTGGCGCATGCCGAGGCCCGGCACGCCGAAGGCGCGATACTGGTAGGTCGCTTCCGCGTCGCGGGCTGAAAACGCGGCCTCGGAGACGCCCCATGGCAGCCCCAGTCGCGCACCGTATTGGCGCTGGATGTCGACCGCCGCCCGCTCGCTCTGGCCCAGAAGCTGCGCCGGTGAGCTGCGCATCACCAGCGCGGGCATCAGGAACTCGAACATCGAGCCGTTCCACGACAAGACCGTCAAAGGCCCCGACGAGCGCGAGATCGGGCGGCCGAGGTGGAACCAGTGCTCCGTCGGGACATCGCCCTTGGCGATGGCGACATAGCTGGCCAGCCGTGCCTCGGAGGCGAGCAGGTCGTAGCGGTGCTCGTCGATCCGGTCGAGGCTCAGGTTGTAGCCGAGGAAGAAGGTCCGCGTGTCGCGGTCGTAAAGGAAGGAAAAGTCCATCGCCGCCGCCATCGCGCCGGCGCGCTCGGCGAGGGCCAGCAGCGCGTCGCGCAGGGCTGTCCGGGCCAGCCGCCCCGCGGCGTCGGGGCCGTCTGTGTCCGGCGGGCCGTCCCCGTGGGGGGGCGTGTCCTGGTGGGGCGTGTCCGGGGGCGGCGTGTCCGGGGGGGGCTGCCCCGAAAGGGCGGGGGCGTCGCGGCCCCCCTCGGGAAAGAGCGCGTCGAGATCGCGCAGGAAGCTCGCGGCGTGATGGCGGCTGCGATCCAGCCAGAGATGGGCCTCGGCCACGTCCGCCGCCGGCGCCGCATCGAGCGCGGCCACGACGTCGTCGGACAAGCCGGGCAGGTCGTCGTCGAGCAGCGCCTTCAGTGCCGGGCGCCACGCCTGCGGATCGCTGCGCACCGCCTCGGCACGCGCCGCCATCGCCCGGATGCGCCTCGCTGACGGGTCCGTCTGCTCGGGGGACGCCTCGCCCATCGCTTCCGAGAGCAGCCCCAGCGTATCGACCAACCCGTCCCACAGCGCGGCCGACAGGACCGGCCCGTCGGCCAACTCGACAAGCCCTTCGCGCAGGGTGAGCAGCGCGACGGCGAGGTTGCCGCTATCGACGGTCGAGACGTAGCGCGGCTCCAGCGACAGCAGGCTGCGCGTGTCGAACCAGTTCACCGGGTGGCCGCGGTGCCGTTCGATCCGCTCCAGCGAGTCGAGCGCGTAGGCGGTCCGCTGGGCGAGGTCGCACAGGCCGATATGGCCGAGATCCTGCGCGGTGAGCATCGACAGGAACTGCATGCCGACATTGGTCGGCGAAGAGCGGTGCGCGACGCGCGGCTCGGGATCGACCTGCAGGTTGTCGGGGGCGAGCCAGTGATCCCCCGGGCCCGCGCAGGCCTCGAAATAGGCCCAGGTCCGGCGCGCGATGCGGCGCAGCCAGGCCCGGTCGGTCGTCGAGAGGGCGTCCTCGGGCTCGGGCCAGGGCTGGCAGAGCCGGTAGGCGATCTCGGGTGAGACGATCCAGATGGCGAGGAGTGGCGCCGCCCCGGAAAGCGCCGCCGGGGCGAAGGCCGCCAGCGCACCCCCGATCGCGAGAGCGAGCAGGGGCGCGGCCGCCATGTCGCGCCAGTAGCGCGCGCGCGAGTCGCCGCCGGCAGCCGCGACATGCGCCGACGTGGCCCATTCCAGCAGCCGGCGGCGCGATACGGCGAGCCGCCAGAGTGTCCGCGAGACGGCGTCGAGCGCCAGGACGGCCTCGTCGGCCATGAACGCGATCTCGAGCGCCCATCGCCCGATATGGTCGCGCAGCTGGCGCCACCGGTCCTGCACCGTGCCGCGCCTGCGTCCGCGCGAGATGCCTCCGACGACGTAGGTGACGAGGTAGGTGCCCGGCGCGGCGACGGTCAGCAGTGTCCAGAGCGGCGCGGCCCCCGGCATGGCGAGCCATCCGCAGACGACCAGCAGCACGAGCGCGGGAGCGATCAGGCTGCGGCGAAGGTTGTCGACGATCTTCCAGCGGTCGAGCGCGGTGAGCGGGGTGCGCAGCCGCGTGCCGTCGCGCCCGGGCGGGTGCCGGCCGAGCCACGGCAGCAGCTGCCAGTCGCCGCGAATCCAGCGGTGCAGGCGCTGGGCGAAGTCGGGGTAGCGCCGCGGGAAGCCCTCGTAGAGCACGACGTCGGAGGCCAGCGCCGCGCGCCCGTGCAGGCCCTCGAACAGGTCGTGGCTGACCAGCGCGTTCTCGGGCACGCGGCCCCGCAGGCTGCGCCGGAAGGCGGCGGCGTCGTAGGCGCCCTTCCCGGTGAAGATGCCCTCGCCGAAGAGGTCCTGATACACGTCCGATACCGCGCGGCTGTAGATGTCGATGGCGGTGTCGCCGGTATAGAGTCGCGTGAAGGGCGAGTGCGCGCCGGCCTCGGGCGAGATCTCGATCCGGGGCTGGACGAAGGTGTATCCCGCCACCACCCGCTCGCCGGAGGAGTCGAATTCGGCGCGGTTCAGGGGATGGGCGAGCGCGCCGACCAGCCGCCGGACAGACCCCGGCGGCGCGATCGTGTCGGCGTCGAGCGTGACCACGAAGCGGGCCGCGCGCAGGCCTGCGACGTCGCCCTCGGTCAGCGAAAAGGCCTGCTCGGCGCCGCCGTGGAGGAACTCGTTGAACTCCTCGATCTTGCCGCGCTTGCGCTCCCATCCCATCCAGACGCCCTCGGCCGCGTTCCAGCGCCGCCGGCGATGCAGGAGCACGAACGGCGCGCGGTCGGGGTGGCGGCCGTTCAGCGCGCGGATGCCGCCCGCGAGCGCGGTTTCTAGGGCTGCGTCGCGGGGGGTCGTCTCCGCCGCCGCATCGGCGGGATCGGTGAGCAGCGCGTAGCGCAGGCGCGTGTCGGGGTTGGTCAGCATGTGGCGTTCGAGCCGCGCCAGGAGTGGCCCGACCTCGCCCGCGTCCCGCAGGATGGCGGGAACGATCACGGCCGCTTCGGCCCCCTTCGGCAGACCGTCGCGGTACTCCATCTTGGGCAGGATGCGCGGCGGCACGAGCTGGGTGACGATCCAGTTGACCAGCGTCACAGCTAGGATCGACGCGGGCATCGTCAGCAACAGGCCGCCGAGGGCGAGAGCGGCCGGCCCCGCCCCGTGCGCACGCATGAGCCCGAGCGGCAGGGCGAGGGCGAGGGCGGAGCCGATCAGCAGGCCCGCCGCGTAGAAGCGGCCCGGGTGGCGCAGGGCCGCACGCCGCAGCGCGCTTGCGGGGGGCGCGCGGTATCCCGTCAGGGCCTCGATCTCGGGCCGCCCGCCCCCCACCAGCCACCAGCCGACATGCATCCGGCGCGGCGCGCCGAGATGCCGGCGCGACAGCCGCACCGCCGCGCGCGCGATGCCGGCCTCGCTGTGCCCCGATCCCTCGGCGAGATCCTCGATCGCCTGCCGGTAGCGGTCGCGCGTGTCGAAATCCATCGCCGCGTGCAGCCCGTCGGGCGCTGCGCGCAGGATCGCCTCGACCCGGCTCGTCGCTTCGACGACGGCCTTCCAGTCGATCCGCTCCACGGCGGCGAGGGCCACGATCGCCCGCGACAGGCGTTCGGTCGCGTCGCGCCCCGAGTCGCCCTCTGCCGCGACCGCCGGCCGGACGGGCGACGGCACCTCCGGCACGAGGCGGGCGAAGGCCGCCATGATCTCCTCCAGCGCCGCCAGCCTGATCATGACCGGAAAGGCCCAGAGCTCGGCGAGCGTCAGGTCGTCGTCGCCGAGGCCCTCTCCCCGCGGTTCGGCTCCCCGGCCGTCGCCGCCCTGTCCTTCAGCTCCGTGGCCCTCCTCTGTGTGGCCCTCCTCTCTCTGGTATGCGTCGAGGAAGGCGACCACGGAGACCGTGTCGACCTGCGAATGGGTGGCGTCGAGATAGCCCTGTGCCGCGAGGAAGATGCGCGGGGCGCCCTCGGCCTCTGGCAACGCCGCCCGGCACAGGCGGCGATAGAAGGCCGGCGGCATGTCCTGCCGAACCTGCCGCGCCGCGCGGCGGACATGGTGCTCGTTATCGAGCAGCCATTCGGCGGCCTTCGTGGCATCGGGCGGCGGCGCCCGGCAGACGCTCCGGGCGCGGTCGAGCCACCCGGCCACCCGGTCGAGATGCCGCCAGACCGGCAGCGGCCGGGGCGGGCCGGCGCAGGTGCCGTGGCGCGCCCGGTGGCTCGCGGCCGCGGCGCGGAGGGCACCCGAGGGGGCCGCCGAAGGGGCGGTCACCTGTCCCGGCCTGCCTTCGCCCGTGGGCCGCGTGGCGCCATGATCGTGGCGGGGTGCGGCCCGGCTTCCGCGGTCCGGACCAGCAGCGTCGGCGTGACGAGACGCGACAGCAGGTACTCCGCGGTGCTGCCGATCGGCAGGTCGGGATCGGTCCCGAGGCCGCGGGCCGACAGAACGACGAGCTCGCCATTCTCTTCGCCGATCGCGCGCAGCAGAGCCCGGCGCGGATCGTCGCCGCCGAGGCGGACGATCCGCCCGGCGCGGTTCTGCACCGGCAGGAGACGGTGCAGACGTTCGAGCCGCTGCGTCGCCGCACGGTCCGCGCGGGCCTGCACCCGGCTCAGGAGTGTGCCGTCGTCCGCCTCGGCCCAGCTGTCCCCGTCGGCCGCGATCCGCGGCACCGCGTGCAGCACGACGAGCTCGGCGGCGCGGTCCCGGGCGATCTCCGCGCCGTAGCGCAGCGCCGCCTCGGCGGCGCGCGAGCCGTCCATCGGCACGATCACGCGGCGGGTGGTCGTCCGGTCGGCCGCGACGCGCTCGGGCACGATCAGCACCGATCCCGGAAACGTCTCGGCGAGATGCCGCGCCGTCCCGCCGAGGGTCGGAGCCTGCGCCCTGCCTTCTCCGCCCGCGCCGAGCACGAGCAGGTCGACGCCTTCGCGCCGCGCCTCTTCGTGGACGCAGCGCACGACGGAGCCACTGGCCACGACGGCATGGACGCCCTCGGCCGCGCCTGTGGTCTCTGCGAGATCCATGATCTCGGCGAGGTGCTCCCGTCGGGCGAGTTCCCAGTCGACGGGATCGGCAAAAGACCCCGACGAACCGCCGGCCGGCAGGACGCGCAGAGCGGTGAGCGTCGCGCCAGAGGCGGCGGCGAGCGACGCGGCCTCGCCAATGACGCGCGCGGCATGCGGCACCCGGTCGAGGCAGGCCATGACGTGGTGAAAGAGCCCCCCCTCGCCCGCGCCCCTATGAAGCGGTCTCTCGGAGGTCGTTCCAAGATGAAGACCCGTCATGCCAGCCCCCTCGATGTTTGCAGAGCCATCACCCATGGCGCGATGCGGAGGCTAAGGCCCGCAGCCCGCACGTCATTGACGGTGCGCAAGAGGGCGCGGCGCCGCTCGCCGCAACCGCGTTGGCCCGCGACGCTGGCTCGCGGAGAGGCACGCCCCGATGCGTGCCGGACCGCTGCCGCGGGCCAGGGCGGTGGCGGTCTCCGGCTGTCTTGCGCGGAGGCGTTCCGGGCAAGGGCACGGGCAGCGGGAAGGGCACGGGCAACGGCAAGGTCGTGGTCATGTCGCGGAGGCGTCCACCCCCGCCTCAGCGCGGATCGTGCCCGGGGCGCACCAGAGCGCGGACGGACGGGCAGTGTCTGGCCACGCCGCACATGATGGTCTCCGGCGGCCGCAGGCGCCCCGGCGCCGACTCCGTGCGGCCGTGGCGACATGAGCGGAGGGGGCCGTCGCGCCGCCATCGTTCGCGGCCGGCCGGGCTGCGCGGGCATGGCTGAACGCGCTTCGCTGAACGGCAGGGCTGAACGGGCAGGGGGTAGCACGCAGCCCCGCGACGACGTCGAGGCCGCCCGTCGAGGGAACGCCGCGTGCCCGAAGGATGCCCGGAGCCGGGTTTCGCACGCCGTCGGCCCGCCCGGGGGAGCAGGAGCGGCACCCGGCCCGCTGGCATGACCTGATGATCCCCGCGCCGTCGAACCGGCGGCCGCAGCGCCCGTCCGCCCTCCGATCGAGCGCCGAAGGTCTACACCCCGTCCCGGCCTTGCGCATCCCCGGCCGGATTCGATAACACATCCCAACGGAGAGGTGGCCGAGTGGTCGAAGGCGCACGCCTGGAACGCGTGTAGGCGGGAAACCGTCTCCAGGGTTCGAATCCCTGTCTCTCCGCCACTT
>LJNT01000222.1 GCA_001314685.1 Rhodobacteraceae bacterium HLUCCA09 | reverse complement strand
TGGGAGGGGCGCCGCGCGCGCAGGCGAGGGATGCCCGGGTGGGCGGGCCGTCGTTCGCAAGAACGCGGTCCGCGCGGTCGGGCAGGGGCGCGCGGTCGGAGCGATTGCTTGTGACCTGGGCATGGGAGCGGTATCTGCCGGCGGGCGAGAGGGGAGAATGCGATGCCGGTCTTTCTGGACAGCGCGGAGCCGGGGTTCGAGACGGCGTTCGGCGCGCTTCTGACGGCCAAGCGCGAGGATGCGCCGGAGGTCGAAGGCACGGTCGACGCGATCATCGCCGACGTGCGGGCGCGGGGTGACACGGCGCTGGTCGAGCTGACCGAGCGTTTCGACAGGGTCCGTCTGACGCCGGAGACGCTCGCCTTTTCCGAAGCGGAGATCGATGCGCTGGTGGCCGAGGTGCCCGCGGCGGAGCGCGCGGCCCTCGAGATCGCGGCCGACCGTATCCGCGCCTACCACGAGCGCCAGATGCCGTGGGACGAGAGCTGGACCGACGAGGCGGGCGCGACGCTCGGCTGGCGCTGGAGCGCAGTGGGCGCGGCCGGACTTTACGTGCCCGGGGGGCTGGCCGCCTACCCCTCGTCTGTGCTGATGAACGCGATCCCCGCGCGGGTGGCCGGCGTGACGCGGCTCGTCGTGACGGTGCCCACGCCCGGCGGGGTGGCGAACCCGCTGGTGCTGGCGGCCTGCCGGGTGGCGGAGGTCGACGCGGTCTACCGGGTGGGCGGCGCGCAGGCGATCGCTGCGCTCGCCTACGGCACCGAGACCATCGCCGCTGTCGACAAGGTGACGGGGCCGGGCAACGCCTACGTCGCCGCCGCCAAGCGGCGGGTTTTCGGGCGGGTTGGCATCGACATGATCGCGGGGCCCTCGGAGATCCTCGTGATCGCCGATGCCACGGCCGACCCCGACTGGGTGGCGGTCGATCTGCTCAGTCAGGCCGAGCACGACGAGAGCGCGCAGTCGATCCTGATCACGCTCGACGCCGCGTTCGGCCGGGCGGTGGCGGAGGCGGTCGAGGTGCGGCTGCCGACGCTCGAGCGGGGCGCCATCGCGGGAGCGAGTTGGCGCGACTACGGCGCTGTGATCGTGGTGCGCGACCTCGACGAGGCCGCCGCCCTGTCGGACCGGCTCGCGCCCGAGCATCTGGAGCTGTGCGTCGACGACCCCGACGCGCTGGCCGCCAAGGTGACCAACGCGGGCGCGATCTTTATCGGGTCCTGGACCCCCGAGGCGATCGGCGACTATGTCGGCGGGCCCAACCATGTGCTGCCCACGGCGCGCTCGGCGCGCTTTTCGTCCGGCCTTTCGGTGATGGACTTTCTCAAGCGCACCACGTTGGCGAGCATGACGCCCGGCGCGCTGGCGCAGATCGGCCCGGCGGCCGAGACGCTCGCCGCCGCCGAGGGGCTGGGCGCTCACGGTCTGTCGGTGCGCCTGCGGCTCGACCGTCTGAACGAGCCGTAGGGAGGGTTGCGTCGACGCGTGCCTGCCGGCACCATCGCTGTCAGCGAAGGAGGCGACATGGCGGGCTGCTCCTGCGGAACGAATGTCAGGTTCGAGGGCGTCTCGCGGCGCTATCGCCGCGTGCTCCTGGCGGTGATAGCGATCAACGCGTGCATGTTCGTCGTCGAGATGACCGCGGGTGCTCTCGCGGGCTCGCAGGCGCTCAAGGCCGATGCGCTCGACTTCCTGGGCGACACCCTGACCTACGCGCTCTCGCTCTGGGCCATCGGACGGCCCCTCTCGGTTCGGGCGGGTGCGGCGCTCCTGAAGGGGGCGAGCCTCGGGCTGATGGGTCTATGGGTGTTGGGCGCGACGCTGTGGCAGGTATTCTCGACGGAGGTGCCGGTGGCACCCGTGATGGGCGCGGTCGGTGCGCTCGCCTTCGCGGCCAACATCGCCAGCGTCCTGCTCCTGCTGCGTTACAGGGACGGCGATGCCAACGTGCGCTCGGTCTGGCTGTGCAGCCGCAACGACGCGATCGGCAACCTTGCCGTGATCGCCGCCGCCGGCGCCGTGGTGCTGACGGGCGCGGCCTGGCCGGACCTGCTGGTCGCGGCGGCGATGGCCGGTCTCTTCCTGTGGTCGTCGGCACAGATCGTGACGCAGGCGCTGGCCGAGCGTGGCGAGGCGCGCGGCGAGGCGCAGGCGCCGGGCTGATCGACGCCGCCTGCATCGGCCCGATCGCCCCGCCCGCCCGATTGCCCCGCCCGCCGGATTGCCCCGCTCAACGCCCCGCGATAGAGCTTTCGCGTCACAAGGCCGCCGCCCATGTCCCGCATCGCGCATATCGAGATCGACGACTCGCATCTGCCGCCGCCCACGCCCGAGATCGAGCAGGAGCGGAAGGTGGCGATCTTCGATCTGCTGGAGGACAATTCCTTCGCCCTGCCAGCCCGAGGCGACCAGCCGGTGCCACCCGGCCCCTACCGGCTGTCGCTGGCGATCCGCGAGCGCCGGCTCGTCTTCGACCTCGCGCAGGAGGAGGGCGCGCGCGTCGGCGAGTTCCACCTGTCGCTGTCGCCGTTCCGGCAGGTGGTCAAGGATTACTGGCAGATCTGCGAAAGCTACTTCGACGCCGTCAAGAAACTGCCGCCCAGCCAGATAGAGGCGATCGACATGGCGCGCCGCGGCATCCACAACGAGGGCGCGCGGGTGCTGCAGGAGCGGCTGGAGGGCAAGGCCGAGGTCGACATCGACACCGCGCGGAGGCTGTTCACCCTGATCTGCGTGCTGCATTACGGCATGTGAGGCGGGCGTGGGCGAACTCCCCTCCTCGATCCTCTTCTGCTGCGACCACAATTCGGTGCGTTCGCCCATGGCCGAGGGGCTGGCCAAGAAGATCTACGGCACCCAGGCCTACCTGCAGTCTGCCGGCGTGCACGGCGACCGCGAGATCGACGGCTTCGCCATCGCCGTCTGCGCCGAGCTGGGGGTCGAGCTGTCGCGCCACCGCTCGCGCAGCTTCGACGAGATGCAGCAATGGGGCGACGATCTCGGCGGCTTCGACCTGATCGTGGCGCTCTCGCCCGCCTCGCAGCGGCAGGCGCTGGAGCTCACGCGCATCCACTCGCTCGACGTGCTCTACTGGCCGGTGATGGATCCGACCGGGCTCGGCGGCACGCGCGAGCGGCAGCTCGAGGCCTACCGGCAGGCGCGCGACCAGATCGTGGAGCGCATGATCGCCACCTGGGGCGGCACGGCGCCCGAGCCCGTCGCGGGCAGAACGGCGCGGGGCGCCTGACGCAGGCAGGCCCGGTGCGCGAGAACAGGGCAACGGTGCGCAAGGCCGCGCCCGCGCCCGCGACGCTCGACGGCGCCGTGGCGCCGATCTGGCCGATCGAGGGGCGTCACCGTGGACATCACGAAGATCACCGGGGCGAGCGAGGGGAGCGCCCTCCGGTCCAAGCATGCGCCGATCAACGCCGCGGTCCGCCCGCAGGCTGGCGCGGTGGGGAAGGGTGTCGCGGCTTCGATGCTCAGCGAGGCGTGGGGCGCTTCGCACGGCCCCGAGATCCCGGTTCGGTCGTGCGATTGCCCCGGTGCAGGCCAGGCGCTGCGCGGCAGAAGGTCCTTGCACCGGCCCGGGGGCGCCATCGGTGGTGGGGCCGCGCATTTTCAGGGTCGGGGATGGGGGCGGATCGGGGGCGCCCTTGTCTCCGGGGTGGGTGCCGCGTCTCCCGACCCCGGCGCAAGCGCCGGGAAGTGGTCGGCGAAGGTCGCACGCAGCGCCACGTCGAGGTCGGCCATCGTCACCGGCAGGCCCAGATCGACCAGCGAGGTCACGCCGTGCCCTTCGATGCCGCATGGCACGATGCCCTCGAAATGCGAGAGGTCGGGCTCGACGTTGATGGCGATGCCGTGAAAACTGACCCACCGCCGCAGGCGGATGCCGATGGCCGCGATCTTGTCCTCGCGCGGGGTGTCGTCGGGCAGGGGCGCCTTCTCTGGCCGCGGCACCCAGACGCCCACCCGGTCGCGGTGCACCACGCCGGCCACGTTGAACCGGTCGAGCGCCCCGATCACCCAGGCCTCCAGCGCCGAGACGAAGGCGCGCACGTCGCGCCCGCGCCGGTTGAGGTCGAGCATGACGTAAACGATGCGCTGCCCCGGGCCGTGGTAGGTGTACTGCCCGCCCCGCCGCGTCTGGTGGACGGGGAAGCGGTCGGGCCA
Organism: Rhodobacteraceae bacterium HLUCCA09; assembly: GCA_001314685.1. Lineage (GTDB taxonomy): Bacteria > Pseudomonadota > Alphaproteobacteria > Rhodobacterales > Rhodobacteraceae > HLUCCA09. Next base: position 20,688 of record LJNT01000222.1, on the reverse strand, counting down.
GCGCAGATCCTCCACCCGGGCCGAGGTGCCTGCGGTGTAGAGCGGTGGATGCTCGAGCAGCCAGACGGCCTCATCCGCCGTGCCAGACGCGATGGCGGCGGCGCGCGCCTCCATCTCGGCCACGGCGCGTTCGTAAGGCACCGGTGCCTCCGAGATCAGCCAGTCGGTCATCCATCCGTCCGTTGCCCGAACGGCAGGCCCGCAGCCTGCCCCGCCAGCCACATAGCGCCTCGATGCGCCCATGTCGTCCCCTCCCCCGCGTCGCCGGGAGGGGGCCGCCCGCCGGAGCCTTGTGTGGGGGCTGACGGTGCGCGCATCCCCTCTTGCGAGGCTGCGCGCGACTCGCTAGGTAGCCGTTCACCAAGTCACGGGCGGTCGTGGCGGAATTGGTAGACGCGCAGCGTTGAGGTCGCTGTGGGGTAAAACCCGTGGAAGTTCGAGTCTTCTCGACCGCACCAACCTGATCCGAAGAACGCGCCGGCCCTGGTGGCCGGCGCTTCGCGTTTGGCGGCCCGCTCCGCATTTTCGGCCCCCCGCCGCGCGGGTGCGGCAATCGTGGCGCCAACCGGCCTTGACCTTCCAGTTGCTGGAAACCCCATCTGGCAGGTCATGACGCATGACCGGACCCTCGCCATGACCGCAGACACACTGACCCTCCGTATCGACGGGATGCACTGCGCCTCCTGCGTCGGCCGCGTCGAGCGCGCGCTCGCCGGCGTCGAGGGCGTGACAGAGGCCGAGGCGAACCTCGTCACCGCCGGCGCGACCGTCCACCACGACGGACGCGTCTCGGCGGTGCAACTGGCCGAGGCGCTCGAGGCGCAGGGCAAGCCGATGCGCACCGCCCACGCCACGCTCGACGTCGACGGGATGAGCTGCGCCTCCTGTGTGGGGCGGCTCGAACGGGCGCTCGGCGCGGTGCCGGGCGTGCTGTCGGCCGAGGTGAACCTCGCCACCGGCCGGGCGGACGTGCACTTCGCCGAAGGGGCCGTTGCGGCCGAGGAGTTGGCGCGGGCCTCGACCGAGGCGGGCTATCCCGCCCGGCCGCACCGCGCGGGCGGCGCGCCGGACGAGGCGGGCGTGCCCGACCGCGACGCCGCGCAGGCCGAAGAGACCGCCGCGCTGCGCCGCGACGCGCTGATCGCGGGGGCGCTGACGGTTCCGGTCTTCATGATCGAGATGGGCGGGCACGTGATCCCCGGCGCGCACGACCTCGTTCACCGCACCATCGGCATGCAGGCCTCGTGGGTGCTGCAGTTCGTGCTGACGACGCTGGTGCTCGCCGGGCCGGGGCGCCGGTTCTACACGGCGGGCTTTCCCGCGCTGTTCCGCGGCGCGCCCGACATGAACGCGCTCGTCGCGCTGGGCACGTCGGCTGCCTACGCCTATTCGGTCGTCGCCACCTTCCTGCCGTCGCTGCTGCCCGCCGGCACCCGCGCGGTCTATTTCGAGGCGGCGGCGGTGATCGTCACGCTGATCCTCGTCGGCCGCTTCCTCGAGGCGCGGGCGCGGGGGCGCACGGGCGAGGCCATCCGCCGTCTCGCCGGGCTGCGGCCGAAAACCGCGCGCGTCGAACGGAACGGTGAGGTGGCCGAGACCGCCATCTCCGAGATCGCGCCGGGCGACCTGATCCATGTCCGCCCCGGCGAGCGCATCGCGGTCGACGGCGAGGTGACGCAGGGCACGTCCTACGTCGACGAGAGCATGATCACGGGCGAGCCGGTGCCGGAGGAAAAGGCGGCGGGCGCGCCCGTGACCGGCGGCACGGTCAACGGATCGGGTGCGCTCGTTTTCCGCGCGACGCGGGTCGGCGCCGACACGGTGCTGGCGCAGATCATCCGCATGGTCGAGGAGGCGCAGGGCGCGCGGCTGCCGATACAGAGCCTCGTCAACCGCATCACGCTGTGGTTCGTGCCCGCGGTGCTGGTCGTGGCGGTGCTGACCGTCGTCTCGTGGCTGCTCTTCGGTCCGGAGCCGGTGCTGACCTATGCGCTCGTGGCCGGCGTGTCGGTGCTGATCATCGCCTGTCCCTGCGCGATGGGCCTCGCCACGCCGACCTCGATCATGGTCGGCACCGGCCGCGCGGCCGACCTCGGCGTGCTGTTCCGCCGGGGCGACGCGCTGCAGGCGCTCGAAGGGGTGAGCGTGGTCGCCATGGACAAGACCGGCACGCTGACCGAGGGGCGCCCCGCCCTGACCGCGTGGGAGGCGGTGCCCGGCGTCGATGCCGACGCGCTGCTCGCCCGCGTCGCGGGAATCGAGGACCGCTCGGAGCACCCGATCGCCCGCGCCGTGGTGGCCGGGGCCGAGCGGCGCGGACTGGCGCCGGTGGCGCCCGACATGGTCGAGGCGCTGGCGGGGCTCGGCGTGCGGGCGCAGGCGCAGGGCGAGGAGGTGCTCGTCGGCGCTGCCCGGCTGATGGCGCGCGAGGGCGTCGACACCGCGCCGCTCGTCGCGCGCGCCGAGGCGCTGGCCGAAGAGGGGCAGACGGCGCTCTACGTCGCCGTGGGCGGAAGGCTCGCGGCGCTCGCCGCCGTGTCCGACCCGATCCGCGAGAGTGCGCGGCGCACGGTCGATCACCTGCACGGGCTGGGCTTGAGCGTGGCGATGGTCACGGGCGACGGCGCGGCGACGGCGCATGCGGTCGCGCGCCGGCTCGGCATCGACGAGGTGGTGGCCGAGGTCATGCCCGACGGCAAGGTGGCCGCGGTCGAGCGGCTGCGGGGCGAGGGCCGCATTGCCTTCGTCGGCGACGGGATCAACGACGCACCGGCGCTGGCGGCGGCCGACGTGGGCATCGCCATCGGCAGCGGCACCGACGTCGCCATCGAAAGCGCCGACGTGGTGCTGATGTCCGGCGATCCCGCAGGCGTGGCCAACGCCTTTGCCATGAGCCGGGCGACGATGCGCAACATCCGGCAGAATCTCGTCTGGGCCTTTGGCTACAACGTGGCCCTCATCCCGGTGGCCGCGGGCGCGCTCTACGTCTTCGGTGGGCCGCTCCTGTCGCCGATGCTGGCCGCGGGCGCCATGGCGCTGTCGAGCGTCTTCGTGCTGACCAACGCCCTGCGCCTGCGCTTCACCGGCGGCGCGGCGCAGGCGGGCGGCGGCCCCTCGGGCGGTGCGCGGGCACAAGCCCGGCCGGCGGCCGTGCCCGCCCCGGCGGAGTGAGTGCTCCGCCCGGCGGGGGCGTCTTGCCTCATCGCCTCGGCGGCCCGTGACGGGATAGGCACGCCTCGCGAGAACGGTGGCGAGGCACGATGCGGAGCGAGGCGGACAAGCGGCGGCTCAACCTCTCGGCCGGGGCGGCCTCGGTCACGGTCGCCCTGACGCTCGTGGTGCTCAAGGCCTGGGCGCTGGCTCAGACCCAGGCGCTGTCGATCGCCGCGACCCTGGCCGACAGCGGGCTCGACCTTCTGGTGTCTGCCTCAGGCCTCGCGGCCATCGCCTATGCCGCCCGGCCCCCCGATGAGGATCACGCCTTTGGCCATGGCTCGGCCGAGGATCTCGCCGCGCTCGGTCAGGCGCTGTTCCTCGTCGGCGCGGCGGCCGCGATCGGCGGGGTCGCCCTCTACCGGCTCGCCTCGGGGGGAGAGACCCAGCTTCACGCCGAGGGAAGTGGGATCATCGTGCTGGTCATCTCGATCGGGCTCACCCTCGCCCTCGTCGCCTGGCAGCGGCACGTCTCGCGGCGCACGGGCAACCGTGTGGTGCAGGCGGATTCGCTGCATTACGTCGGCGATCTCGTGCCCAATCTCGGCGCCATCGTCGCGCTCTGGGCGTCGGCGACCTTCGGAGTGTCGGGGGTGGACAGCGTCGTGGCGCTGCTCGCCGCGGGCGTGCTCGCCGTGGGGGCGGTGCGGATCGGTCGCGGCGCGTGGGACGCGCTGATGGACAGGCGGGCCGACCCCGCGCTCATCGCCGAGATCATGGGCGCCGCGGCGGCCCATCCCGGCATCGAGGGCTGCCACGATCTGCGCTCGCGCATGGCGGGCGGGCGTGTCTTCGTCGATTTTCACGTCGAGATCGACGGGGCCCTGCCGCTCGCCGAGGCGCACGAGATCGCCGCCTCGCTCAAGCGCCGCCTGCTGGCCGATCACCCGCAGGCGGACATCCTGATCCACATGGACCCGGCGCGCGGCACGGCCGCCGGCGCCGGGCGCGCAGGTGGGGCCGGGCAGGGCCCGAAGGCGGTCAGCGCGGCTCGAACCGGCCGACCGGAATCTTGAGGTAGTGCCGCCCGTCGGCCTCTGCGTCTGGCAGGCGGCCGCCGCGGATGTTGATCTGCAGAGCCGCGAGCATCCGGTCGGGCAGGGGCAGGGTGGCGTCGCGCTCGGTGCGCATGGCGATGAATTCTTCCCGGCTGATCCCGTCCTTGACGTGGCGGTTGCGCAGCCGGTGCTCGGCGACCGTGGCCATGTACTGGGGCGCCTGTCCAGCGGGCGGGTAGTCGTGGCCCGGGTAGAGGCGCGTCTCTGCCGGCAGGTCGAGGATCGCGCGGATCGAATCCCAGAGCTGTTCGGTCGAGCCGCCGGGAAAGTCGGCTCGCGACGTGCCGCTTTCGGGCTTCATCAGCGTATCGTGGACGAAGGCCGCGTCGCCCGCGACATAGGTGATCGAGGCGAGCGTGTGACCGGGAGAGAACATCACGCGCACCGGGATCTCGCCAACCTCGAAGGTGTCGCCATCGGCGAACAGCCTGTCCCACTGGCGGCCGTCGGTTGGCAGGTCTGGCAGGTGGTAGAGTTCCTGCCACAGCTTCTGGACGCCGGTCACCTTCTCGCCGATGGCGCGGGGAGCGCCGAGCCGTTCGGCGAGGTGGGGCGCGGCCGAGAAGTGGTCGGCATGGGGGTGGGTGTCGAGGATCCAGGCGATCCCGATTCCCTGCTCGCGCACGTAGGCGAGGATCTCGTCGGCGCTTTCGGTCGTTACCGCGCCTGCGGCGGGGTCGTAGTTCCAGACCGGATCGACGATGGCGCCCTGCATCGTGGCGGGATCGTGGAACACGTACTGAAGGCTGCCGGTGGGCCGGTCGAAAAAGGCGCGGACCTTGGGGCTGGCGGTCATGGTTCTGCTCCGTGGCTGCGGTTTCGGCCTACATATTCGACAAACAGAATATAACAAGGGGCGGTTGGAGTGTCGCTCTTGCAGGGTTACCTGCCGTGCAGGAGGCGCATGTGGACGGTTCTGCCGACAGTCTGAAGGCCGCGCTGCGGGCGCAGGCGATCGCAGAGGGCTTCGCCGCGATGGGGGTATGTCGGCCCGACGCGGTGCCCGAGGTTCCTCGGCGGCTACAGGAGTTCGTCGCGCTGGGGTATCACGGGCAGATGGGCTGGATGGCCGAGCGGATGGAGTGGCGGGGCGACCCCGCCAAGCTCTGGCCCGAGGCGCGCTCGGTCGTGATGCTCGCCGAACCTTACACGCCGGGGGAAGACCCGATGGCGGTCGTGGGCCGGCCCGACCGGGGGGCGATCAGCGTCTACGCCCGGGGGAAAGACTACCACGACATCGTCAAGAAGCGGCTGAAGCGTGTCGCGCGCTGGCTGGTGGGCGAGAGCGGGGCGGAGGTGAAGGTGTTCGTGGATACCGCGCCGGTGCCGGAAAAGGCATTGGGGCAGGCGGCGGGCCTCGGCTGGCAGGGCAAGCACACCAACCTGCTGGGTCGGGAGCTCGGCAACTGGTTCTTTCTCGGCTGCATCTTCACCACGGCCATTCTGCCGGTCGACGCGCCGGGGCAGGAGCGGTGCGGGTCGTGCCGCGCGTGCCTCGACGCCTGTCCGACCGATGCGTTCCCTGCGCCCTTCCGACTCGATGCGCGGCGCTGCATCTCGTACCTGACGATCGAGCACCGGGGGCCGGTGGACGAGGCACTGCGGCCCGCGCTGGGCAACCGGATCTACGGCTGCGACGACTGCCTGGCGGCGTGCCCGTGGAACAAGTTCGCCGCGGAAGCGCAGGAGATGCGCTATGCAGCACTGGAGGGGCTGGAGGCGCCGAGGCTGGCCGATCTCGTGCGGCTCGACGATGCGGGCTTTCGCGCGATGTTCTCGGGCAGCCCGATCAAGCGGATCGGGCGAGGCCGCTTCGTGCGCAACGTGCTCTACGCCATCGGCAATTCGGGCGATCCGGCACTGGCCGAGCCGGCGCGGGGCCTCGTGGACGACCCCGATCCCGCGGTGGCCGACGCGGCGCGCTGGGCCCTCGGCCGGCTGACGCAAGTGAGCGAACAGGCAGGAACGCGCGCCGGGGCGTGAGCGTTTGGCAGAAGACGCGAATCTGATAGCGTTCCGCGAAACGACAGGAGGATGTCATGAAGAAGCATGTTCTCGACCATCCCCGTGACGTCAGCCCGAACGCGCCCGTGACCCGCTATGCGGGGGCGGCACGGCGGCTGTCAGACGAGACGACGGACAAGAAGATCCTCGGCCTGCGCCGCCGCTCCAAGGGGCCGTACAACCCCGCGGCGCGCATGCGCGCCTTCCTGCGGATCGAGCGCGGCTACGAAGTGTGAGCCGTGATCGGCTGGGCAGATTGCGGCCCGGCCGGTCTGCCGCGGGTGTCGCTCAGTTGACCGTCCGGGCTGATTGCACGGAATAGGCGAGGCGTGCCGCCTCGGCCGCTGGCGCGACATGTCGGGCGGCATCGGCCACGCGGAAGGGGCCGAACGCGTTCTGGCCCGCCCGCATGTCGAGCAGCGTTTCGCCGCCATCGCTCGCCATGACCGCCACATGCGCCTCAACTCCCTTGGCGGCGAGCGCCTCGCGGATGGCCATGCGCAGATCGTCGGGCGTGGCGTAGCCCTGAGAGGGGCCGACCCAGTAGATGCGCGTGCGCACATAGGGGCCATCGATCTCGATCCGCGCGTCGGAGGCGGCGAGACGCATTTCCGACAGCGAGAGGGGGCGCAGCCGCGGGTCACCGATGATCTCGGCGACGGTGGCGGTGACGACCGACGGCCCGGCGACCAGCGCCGCGATCGTCAGCGTGTAGGGCATGCTCCAGGGCATGTCGTGCCTCCTCTCCGCTCGAAAGACCCGTTTGACGCAGGGTCGCAGCGAGGGGTTAACAGGCCCTTGTACCCGCTTCAGGAGCGCACGAGAGTTTCGTAGGATTCGGCGATATTCCGCGTCAGTTCGCCGACCTCGAAGCGCCACGGCCCGATCTCTCCCACGGGCGTCACCTCGGCGGCGGTGCCGGTCAACCAGCATTGCTGGAAGCCCTCGAGCTCTTCCGGCATGATGTGGCGCTCGTGGACCCTGATCTGGCGGTCATGCAAAAGGCCGATGACGGTCTGCCGGGTGATACCGTCGAGAAAGCAGTCGGGCGTGGGCGTGTGCACCTCGCCGTCCTTGACGAAGAAGATGTTGGCGCCGGTCGCCTCGGCCACGTAGCCGCGATAGTCCATCATCAGCGCGTCGGCGCAGCCCTTGGCCTCGGCGGCGTGCTTGGACATGGTGCAGATCATGTAGAGGCCGGCCGCCTTTGCATGGGAGGGGATCGTCTCGGGCGAGGGGCGCTTCCACTTCGAGACGTCGAGCTTCGCTCCCTTCATCTTGCTGTCGCCGTAATAGGCGCCCCACTCCCACGCGGCGATGGCCACGCGGACGGGATTGCGGGCGGACGACACCCCCATGTCCTCGCCCGCCCCGCGCCATGCGACGGCGCGCACGTAGGCATCAGACAGGCCGTTGGCCTCCATCACGTCGAGCTTGGCCTTTTCGATCTGGTCGACCGTCCAGGGGATGGGCATGTCGATCGCCCCGCCCGAATCGCGCAGGCGCTGCGAATGCTTGCGGCTCTCGAAGATCCTGCCGCCATAGGCCCGCTCGCCCTCGAACACCGACGAGGCATAGTGCATGGCGTGGGACAGGATGTGCACGTTGGCCTCGCGCCAGGGGACAAGCGCCCCATCCATCCAGATCTGCCCGTCGCGGTCCGCGTAGCTGCCGGCCATGTCACCCTCTCCCTCGCCTCGAAGGCTCCGTTTTCGAAAGTTGCGCAATTTGCGGCCGATCCGGCCATGAAGTTGCGCAAAAAGCGAACAGCAGGTATCAGTCGCCTCTGGCAATGTCAACAACGCTGACGTAATCTCGCGCACGAGGGAGGTGGCCATGGCAGACGGCAAGGGCGGGCTCGGCCCGCGGGGCGGCGAGACACTGCTGTTTCTCACCGACGACCAGCTGCGCAAGGGGATCGAGGCGATGTTCTTCGCCTATCGCGGCTTCACGGCCGACCCCGACCGCATCCTCGACGAATACGGCTACGGGCGGGCGCATCACCGGGCGATCCACTTCATCAACCGCTCGCCCGGCACGACCGTGACCAATCTCCTGTCGATCCTCGGCGTGACCAAGCAGTCGCTCAACCGGGTGCTGCGGCGGCTGATCGAGGACGGGTTGGTGGAGGCGCGCGTCGGCGCGTCGGACCGGCGCGAGCGCAACCTGCACCTGACCGACGAGGGTCAGGTGCTCGAGCGCGAGCTGTCGGAGGCCCAGAGCGACCGGATGCGGCGCGCCTTCCGCGCCGCGGGGCCGGAGGCGGTCGTCGGCTTCCGCGCGGTGCTCGAAGAGATGATGGACCCAGAGCAGCGCCGCCAGTACCATCGTCTCTCGGAGGCAGGACGATGAGCGACACCGACCTGACCGCGCCCCCGCCCGAGCGGCCGACCGCCGGGGAGCAGCCACTGGCCGCGCCGGACCCCTCCGACGCGCACCTGCTGATCGTCGACGACGATGCCCGCATCCGGGCGCTCCTGCAGAAATTCCTCATCCGCAACGGCTTTCTCGTCAGCGTCGCGCGCGACGCCGACCAGGCGCGGCGGCTGCTCGGCGGTCTCGAGTTCGACCTGATCGTGCTCGACGTGATGATGCCGGGCGAGGACGGGGTATCGCTGACCGCCGACCTGCGCCGCCGCCTCGACACGCCGATCCTGCTGCTGACGGCCAAGGGCGAGACCGACGACCGCATTGCGGGGCTCGAGGCGGGGGCCGACGACTACCTGCCCAAGCCCTTCGAACCGAAGGAGCTGCTGCTGCGGATCGGCGCGATCCTGAGGCGAATGCCCGCCGAGCCGTCGGGCCCGGCGGGCCCCAAGGTGCTGCATCTCGGCCCGGTGCGCTACGACGTCGATCGGGGCGAGATGTGGCGCGGCGACGCGCCAGTGCGGCTGACGGCGACCGAATCGGCGCTGATGCGCATTTTCTCCGCGCGGCCGGGCGAGGCGCTCAGCCGGGCGCAACTGGTGGTGCAGCTCGGCCGCGACGGCGGCCCCGACGGGCCGGGCGCACATGAGCGCGCCATCGACGTCCAGATCACGCGCCTGCGCCGCAAGATCGAGACCGACCCGCGTCAGCCCCGCTATTTGCAGACCGTGCGCGGGGCGGGTTACATGCTCGCGCCGGAGTGAGTCCCTCCGTGGGCGGCGCGGGCCGCCCCGTCTGACAAGTGCGTATTTGAGACAGAAAGAAACCGGGAGGGCGGCGCGCGTGGCCACGGCACTCTACACCCACGAGGATTGCCTCCTGCACGTCACGCCGCCGGGCCATCCCGAGCGGGTGGAGCGGCTCGAGGCGGTGACGCGGGCGCTCTCGACCCCCGCCTTCGCCGCGCTCGACAGGCGCGAGGCGCCGCTGGCCGTGCGCGGAGACCTGCTGCGCTGTCACCCCGAGAGCTACGTGGCCGAGATCGAGGCGTCGATCCCCGCGAGGGGCAGCCGGGCGCTCGACGCCGACACCCATGTCGTGGCTGGCTCCTTGGACGCGGCGCTGCGGGGGGTGGGCGCGGCGGGAGCGGCGGTCGACGCGGTGCTGGCGGGCGAGGTGGCGAACGCCTTCTGCGCCACGCGCCCGCCCGGCCACCACGCCGAGACCGAGACGCCGATGGGCTTCTGCCTGTTCGGCACGATCGCGATCGCGGCCAGGCGCGCGCTCGACCTGCACGGGCTGGCCCGCGTCGCCGTGCTCGATTTCGACGTGCATCACGGCAACGGCACGCAGGATCTGCTCTGGCACGAGGCACGGGCGCTCTTCGCCAGTTCGCACCAGATGCCGCTCTGGCCCGGCAGCGGCGACGTGCACGAGACCGGCGCGCATGACAACGTGATGAACGTGCCGCTCGCGCCCGGCACCCCGGGCCCCGCCTTTCGCCGGGCATGGGAGGAGCGGGTGTTTCCCGCGCTGATGGAGTTCGCGCCCGAGCTGGTGCTCGTCTCGGCCGGGTTCGACGGCCATGCCGACGATCCGCTGGCCAACCTGCGGCTTACGGAGGACGATTTCGCCTGGATCACGGGCCGCATCTGCGACGTGGCCGAGGCGAGCGCGGGCGGGCGCGTGGTCTCGACGCTGGAAGGGGGCTACGATCTTGGCGCGCTGGCCTCGTCGGTCGCGGCCCATGTGGAGGTGCTGATGGAACGGGGGGCGGCATGAGCGAGGCGCAGGAGGTGCCGGTGGCCGAGCTGAGCTTCGAGGCGGCGATGGCCGAGCTCGAGCGGGTGGTGGGCCGGCTCGAGGGTGGCGAGGTGCCGCTGGCCGATTCCATCCGCCTCTACGAGCGGGGCGATGCGCTGCGCAAGCGCTGCGAGGCCCTGCTGAAGGAGGCTGAGGCGAAGGTCGAGCAGATCACGACCGATGCCGAGGGCAACCCCACCGGCGTGAGGCCGCTCGATGAGTGACGCGGTGGCGACCGACCGTTTCGAGGCGCGGCTGGCCGAGGCGGCGGCGCGCGTGGCCGATCTGCTGGCGGCCGAGCTCGAGGCCGGGCCGGACGTGCCGGTGGTACACGCGATGCGCTATGCGCTGGAGGGGGGCAAGGGGCTGCGCGGCTTCCTCGTGATCGAGGGCGCGGCGTTGCACGGGGTGCCGCCCGACCGTGCCGCGCCGGCGGCGGCGGCGGTCGAGGCGCTGCACACCTATTCGCTGGTGCACGACGACCTGCCGGCGATGGACGACGACGACATGCGCCGGGGGCGCCCCACGGTGCACGTCAAGTGGGACGAGGCGACGGCGGTGCTGGTGGGCGACGCGCTGCACTGCCTCGCCTTCGACCTGCTCATGCGCGAGGTGCTGGGGCCGGCCGAGCGGCGGGTGGCGCTGGTGCGGGGGCTGGCCGATGCCGCGGGGATGCGCGGCATGGTGCTGGGGCAGGCGCTGGACATCGCTGCCGAATGCGCGGCGGTGCCGCTTGGCCTGGCCGAGATCGAGCGGCTGCAGGCGGCCAAGACCGGCGCGCTGATCCGCTGGTCGGGCGAGGCGGGCGCGGTGATTGCGGGCTCCGATCCCGCGCCGCTGCGGCACTATGCCGGGGCGCTGGGGCTGGCCTTTCAGATCGCCGACGACATCCTCGACATCGAGGGAGATGCGGCGCTGGCGGGCAAGCGGCTCCACAAGGACGAGGCTGCGGGCAAGGCGACCTTCGTCTCGCTCCTCGGTCTCGATGGGGCCAGGGCCCGCGCGGCGGGCCTCGTGGAGGAGGCGTGCGATGCGCTCGCCGCCTACGGTGAACGGGCGGACGTGTTGCGGCAGGCGGCCCGCTTCGTTATCGCCCGGCGGAAGTGACAAGAGGGCCCGGGGCCCGACGGAGAAGCCATCCATGAGCACGCGACCGAGCACCCCGCTACTCGACCGGGTGAACACGCCCGCCGACCTGAAGGGCCTGTCGGACGGAGAACTGGTTCGGCTGGCCTCGGAAGTGCGGGCCGAAACGATCTCGGCCGTGTCCGAGACGGGCGGGCACCTTGGCGCGGGGCTGGGCGTGGTCGAGCTGACGGTGGCGCTGCACGCGGTGTTCGACACGCCGCGCGACCGGCTGATCTGGGACGTCTCGCACCAGTGCTACCCGCACAAGATCCTGACCGGGCGGCGCGACCGCATCCGCACGTTGCGGCAGAAGGACGGGCTGTCGGGCTTCACCAAGCGCTCGGAGAGCCCGTACGACCCGTTCGGCGCGGCGCATTCCTCGACATCGATCTCGGCCGCGCTCGGCTTCACCGTGGCGCGGGATCTGGGCGCGCGGCCGGAAGAGCGGGGCGAGCCGCCGCTCGGCGACGCCATCGCGGTGATCGGTGACGGGGCGATGAGTGCGGGCATGGCCTACGAGGCGATGAACAACGCCGGCCACGAGGGGCGGCGGCTGATCGTCATTCTCAACGACAACGAGATGAGCATCGCCCCGCCCGTGGGCGCGATGTCGTCCTACCTGTCGCGGCTCTATGCCGGCGCGCCGTTCCAGGAGTTCAAGGCGGTGGCCAAGGGCGCGGTGAGCATGCTGCCCGAGCCGTTCCGCGAGGGGGCCAAGCGCGCCAAGGACCTGCTGAAGCACCTGACGGTCGGTGGCACGCTGTTCGAGGAATTCGGCTTTTCCTACGTGGGCCCCATCGACGGGCACGACATGGAGCAGCTCTTGCCGGTGCTGCGCACCGTCAGGGCACGGGCCGACGGGCCGATCCTGATCCACGCGATCACTAAGAAGGGCAAGGGATATGCCCCCGCCGAGGAGGCGCGCGACCGCGGCCACGGCGTGTCGAAGTTCGACGTGATCACCGGCGAGCAGAAGAAGGCGGCGTCGAACGCGCCGTCCTACACCAAGGTCTTCGCCGAGAGCCTGATCGCGCAGGCGGCGCAGGACGAGCGGATCACCGCCGTCACCGCCGCCATGCCCGACGGGACGGGGCTGAAGCAGTTCGCCGAGCGGTTCCCGAGCCGGTGCTTCGACGTCGGCATCGCCGAGCAGCACGCGGTCACCTTCGCCGCAGGCCAGGCGGCGGGCGGGCTGAAACCCTTCGCCGCGATCTACTCCACCTTCCTGCAGCGGGGCTACGACCAGGTGGTGCACGACGTGGCGATCCAGCGGCTGCCCGTGCGCTTCGCCATCGACCGCGCGGGGCTGGTGGGGGCCGATGGGGCGACCCATGCGGGCGCTTTCGACATCGCGTTCCTCTCCAACCTGCCCGGCTTCACCGTGATGGCGGCGGCCGACGAGGCGGAGCTCGTTCACATGGTGGCCACTGCCGTGGCGCACGACGAGGGGCCCATCGCGTTTCGCTTTCCCCGAGGCGAGGGCGTGGGCGTCGAGATGCCCGAGCGCGGCGTGCCGCTCGAGATCGGCAAGGGCCGCATGATCCAGGAGGGGCGTGGCGTGGCGCTGCTCAATTTCGGCGCCCGGCTGAAGGAAGTGCGCGAGGCCGCCGAGGCGCTGGGCGCAAGGGGGATCGTGCCGACCATCGCCGACGCCCGTTTTGCCAAGCCGCTCGACCGCGACCTCGTTCTGCGGCTCGCGGCGGAGCACGAGGCGCTCATCACCATCGAGGAGGGGGCCGTCGGCGGCTTCGGCAGCCACGTCGCGCAGCTGCTGGCCGAGGAAGGCGTGTTCGACACCGGTCTGCGCTTCCGCTCGATGGTGCTGCCCGACATCTTCATCGACCAGGCGAGCCCCGGCGACATGTATGCCGTCGCAGGGCTCAACGCCGCCGACATCGAGGCCAAGGTGCTCTCGGTGCTGGGTGCCGACGCGCGTGGCGAGACAGTGCAGGGGCTGCCCAAGGCTCGGTGATACCGTGATCTTGTGCCTGTTCACCGCCCGTTCACAGGGTGAGTGATTAAGGTTTTTCATGACACGTGCGGTCCGCCATGCCTTTCGGCCGCCGCCCTGGGCCATTGCGGCGGTCCTCGCCCTGCTGCCCCTCGGCGGTGGCATGGCCGCGGCCGACGCCCTGTGCGCCCTGCTCCTCGAGGTCGAGACGGAGGCGGCCGATGCGCTCGAGGGGCGGATGCCGCCGCCCGACGTCGCCGCGGCGCGGATCGAGCAGATCGGCACCCTCGCCGCCACCCACGCCGACCTGTCCCGCCAGCTTCTCGCGCTGTCCCTCGCCTACCGGTCGGCCCGGGCGAGCCCGTCTCCGGTGGCGTTTGCCACCAGCCTCCGCCGCGCGGCGAGCGAGTTGCGGTGGCTGCTGCCCGCCTGCGACCTGCCAGCGATGGACGGGTCTCTCGACGGACGGGTCGTCACGCCCCGACCCCCCGCGACCGCTGCCCGCGATCCGCGAGCGCCGGCTGACGATCCCGGCGGTCTCACCCCGGCCATCGTCCGTCGCGAGGGCGACGAGGGCGCGCCTCTGCCCGGGGCGGCCGAGGCTGCCGAGATGCAGGGCCACGGCGCCATCACCGGCCGGGTCGCGGCGCTCGTCGCTCCGGCGGTCGTCGCGGCAATCTGGCTTCACTGGCACTTCGTCGGCCGGCCGGCGGGCGCACGGCGCTATCCCTGCCGGGTACCGGCGCGGATGCGGGTGCGCGACCTCGCGGGCGAGACGCGTGTCGAGGACATCTCGCTCTACGGCGCGCGGTTGCGCCTGCAGGATCTCCAGCTCGAGATCGGCGACATGGTCGAGGTCAGTTGCACCCATTTCCGCCGCATCGGGCGCGTGCAATGGGCCAATGCCAGCTATGCCGGGCTGCGGTTTCGCCATGCCGTGTCGCGCGGTGTGATCGATGCCTGCATCCGCGACGAGGGGGCGCGCGAGGGCGCGGCGCAGCCGGTTGCGGAATTGGTCGCTCCCTCCAGTATGGCCCGGCCCGGCGGGCGCGCCGCTTCAGGCTCCCGGCCCCCTGTCTAGCCCTCCATCCCGGCGGCGAAGGCTCGCGCGTAGAGGTCTGCCGCGGCGCTCCCGGAAACGACCGCCTGTCCGATCGGCGCGACCGCCCGCGCAAGCGTCGCGTCGTGCAGGGCCGCGGGGCTCTGGCGCGCGATCTCGGCGATGGCGCGGGCATAGCCGCGCGGCGCGTGCCGTGTCTCGAGGAGCGCGCGCCCGGCGGCCCCGCGTTCCGCCCCGAGAGACCGGTCGGCGGCGAGGCGGCGCAGCAGGGCCGTCAGATCCCCGGCCTCGCTCTCGATGCGGGTCTTGAACACGGTCGAATCGTCGAGCTCGGAATACCAGCCCGCATCGGTGACGACCGAGGGGGCGCCCGCGTTCCAGATCCGCAACTGGCTGCCCGAGGCCTCGCCCATCGTCGGCCAGCGCAGGTTGAACACGAGGTCGGCCTCGGCGAGCCGCCGGTCGAGCTCGCCCTCGGAGACGAACCCGTGCACCCGCACGCGCTCGGCGATGCCGAGTGCGGCGGCACGGGCGGCGACGGCCTGTTCGTCCCAGACCCGGCCCATGATGTCGAAGCGGAAGCCGATTTCGTCCTTGAGAGCGCCGAGGACGTCGAGCACCTCCAGCAGCCGGCGGTTCGGCCAGATGTGACCGAACTGCACGAGGCGCAGCGGCCCGTGCGCGGGCAGGCGCCCCGGCGGCCCCGGCGTGGCGCGGAACGGCAGCTCCAGCCGCCAGGCGGGCATCGCGCGACGCGCCGCGACCCGCTCGAAGGCGAGGGGCGTATGCGTCAGCACACCCGCCGCGCGGTCGAGCACGATCTCGAAGCCGGGAGCGACCGCAGCGAGGTCGTTCGGCATCATGCGTCCGTCGAGCAGGCGGGGGCCGAACTCGGCGCCGGCCTGTCCGTACCAGCGCGACATGGCCGACAGGTAGTCGTCCGGTGGCAGGATGCCGTTGGCCACGGCGCCGAGGCACAGGTCCTGGATGGCGAGGTCGTGCAGCACGACGATCGAGGGCACGCGCATCGCGAGCCGCAGAAGACCCGCGTGAAAGACCCAGGAATTGCCGATATGGATGAAGATCGCCTCGGCCCGCCCGTCGGCGCGGGTCTCGCCCGCAAAATCGCGCGGCAGGGCGCGGCCGGGGCAGAGCATCCGCACTGGCGCATGGCGCTCGAGTCGCCAGTCCCACCTCGGCGCGTCCGTCCAGAGCGTGAGGTCGGTCGCTTCGGCGAGTTCGGGCAGGATCCGGGCGGTGTAATGGGCGATGTCGGTCTCGGCCGGTGGCAGCGGCGAGACCCAATGCACCCGTGGCCGCTCCGTGGCGCCGCCCCTGTCGCGCGAGGCGTTCATGCCGGGCGCCCCAGGCGGTCGAACGCCTCGCGGCTGCAGGGCAGGTCGAGCGGCGCGGCGCGGCCGGTGCCGGTGAAGGGGCCCGCCCCCTCCTGGCAGAGGTGCAGGCGGATGCGGCCCGGCGTGCTTCCCTCCGGCGCACCGTCGACGGCGAGCCTGACATGGGCGGTCGCGCCGGGGGGCACCGGATCGTCCGGGCCGGGCAGGGCGCAGCGCCCGTGATATCCACCCTCGGCGTCGAGCCATTCCGCCAGAAGGGTCGTGCGGTGCGGCCCTTCCACCGTCCACCAGCCCGTGGAGGTGTTGGTCAGGGCGATCTCGGCGCCCCCCTTTGGGTCGGGCCCGCCCGTGAGTGCCAGCCGCCCCGCCATGCGGGTCGGATCGCCCGCGTAGAAGCGCTTCGGCGCGCCGCGCGGCGGCCCGTCCTTGCGCCCGAGATAAAGGATCGTCTCCCCCCGCAGCGCGAGAGGCTGTCCCTGCCGCGCCAGCAACTCGGCCGTGGCGAGGTCGATTCCCTCGCCGGGATCGCCACCCATGTCGTGCGTCGACAGGCTGACGGTGGCGAAGCCCGCCGCCTCGCCCAGCATGGGCAACTCGCGGGGCGCGTATTCGCGGTTGTGACGGGCAGACACGCCGCCCGCAGGCGCGAAGCCGCCCCAGGCATAGGGCGCCTCGAGGCCAAGAATCCGGCTGACGGCGCGGTGCGAGGCGATGTTTGGCGTCGTCAGAAGCAGGTGACCGCCCGGCGCCAGTATGCGGTTCGCCTCGCCGAGGGCGTGGTGGGGGTCGAGGGCGAAGTGCTGCAGCACCTCGATGCCCACGACCAGGTCGATGGAACCGTCCTCCCAGGGCCAGCGGTCGCGCTCGGGGTCGGCCGCCGCGACCTCCACCCCGATCTCGGCGTCGCCTTTGCCGTGGTCGCGGATGCGGTGCGTCCTCGGCCCGGGGCCCTCGCGCAGGCCGAGCAGGCGCGCCCCGGGGAAGCGCGCGGCGAGCAGCGCGGCGAGCAGGGGAGGGGCCGAGAAGCCGATGTCGAGGATCGTCTGCGGCGCCAGCCCGTCGAGCGCGCCGATGGCCGCCGCGCAGCGGGGCCAGGCCGCCTCGATCCCGGCCGCGAGGCGATCGTCGGGCGGTGTGTCGGGCGCGTCCGCGCCTGCCGGAACGTCGAACGAAAAGCGTGCTGCGACGTCGTGGGGAGAGGCGACGGGCAGCCTCGTTGCCGAGGGCGCAGCGACGGCCGCGCGCAGTCGGGCGACCGCGTCCTCCCGGTGCGCGTTCTCCGGCGCAGTCTTCGGCGCGGCCGGCGGCGGCGGAGCGTGGGACAAGGTCGGGGCGCCCGCGAGCAGGCGGCCGATCACGTGCTCCCAGTCGAGGTTCAGCGCGTCGTAGCGAGATCGGCCGGCGGCGCCCATCCGCTCGGCCAGCGCCGCGTCCCCGGTCACCCGGGCGAAGGCGCGGCCGAGCGAGGCGGGCGTGGGCGCGGCGACGAGCCCCTCTTCGCCGTCGCCGACGAATTCGAGCGGCCCGCCGGCATCCGTCACGGTGAGCACGGGCTTGCCCGAGAGCATCGCCTCGAGCGTGATGTAGCCGTAATCCTCGTCCTTCGGGGCGAAGACCACCGCGCGCGCCCCGGAGTAGCGTCGGATCATCGTGTCGTCGTCGATGGCGCCCAGCCACTCGATCCGGTCGTCGACGCCCCTCTCGCGGGCGAGCGCCCGCAGCCGGTCGAGATACGCGGGAGTGTCGGCTGCGCCGGCCACGACGAGGCGTGGCCCGCGCCCTGCCTCGGCCAGCGCCTCGATCATCAGGTCGAGCCGCTTGAAAGGGGTGATCCGGCCCGGGGCGAAGATGTAATCGCCCGTCTCTCCCGGGGTGAGCCGGTCGGCCAGTGGCGGGGGGTGGTAGAGCGTCGGCCTTGAGCCCGAGGAACCGGTCGAGCCGCGCCGCCACGTTGCGCGAGTTGGCGAAGAGCGGCGCGCCCGCGCCGAGCGCGGCGCGATCCTCGGCGAGGATCGTCTGGCGCAGGGCGGCGCCTTCGGGGTCGTCCAGCAACTCGCTGTCGCCGGATTCCCAAAGGTCGTGGGCCTGCCGGTATTGGTGGATGATCCAGAAGGCCTTGTTGGGGTGGCGCATCAGCCAGGCCGGGAAGCGCAGCCCGACGGCGAGGTCGATGGGCACTCCCGCCGCCTCTGACACGTCGAGCAGCTTCGCTGCGAGGATCGACCGTGCGAGCGTGGCGCCGGGATACCACTTGAACGGCAAAGTGACCTCGACGGCCTCGTGGCCGTGCGTCTGCAGGGCCTCGGCCAGCCGCGCGGCGTGACGCTCCGCACCCCCGCTCACGAAGGGGACCTGCGTGTTGAGAAGGGCGACCCGCATCAGACGCCCCCGCCCCCGTCCGGTGCGCCCCAGTCCGGTGCGTCCGTGTCGAACGGCGCGTCAATCGGCTCGGGCTTGGTGCCGACCACGCCGAGGTCTTGCGGGCCGTAGAGCAGGTGGGCGATTTCTGCGTCGAAGCCCGGACGCGCGAAGGCATCCTCCAGCCGTTCGTGCGGATTGAGATGCATCAGGCGAACGGGGGCGTAGCCTGCCGTCTCGAACAGCACGCCGAGGATATGCTCGGGCATCGGCTTGAGGTGGGTGGGGTCGGTGAAGAACGTCGTCGCACCGACGAGTACGTTCGAGGTGTTCGGCGTCTCGACGATCAGCACGCCCCCCGGCGCGAGGGCGCGGAACGCCCCTCGCACCAGCCGCACCACCAGATCGAACGGCAGATGCTCGACCACATGGTGCGCCGTGATCACCGACAGGCTGCCGTCGTCTGCGTCGTCGAGCGCGGCGAGCACGTCGCCAAGGCGGATGTCGAGCCCGCGCTCGATGGCGTCGGCAATCTGCTCGGGATTGCTGTCGACGCCGGTGCCGGTCACGCCGGCCTCGCGCAGGAGCGTCAGCCATTCCCCCCGGCCGCAGCCGAGGTCGAGCGCGGGGCGCCCGCCCGTCCGCGCCGAGGCTTCCTTGACGACCGGGAGATAGACACGCAGGCGGCGCATGATCTTTTCCTCCGAGCCGCGATGCCGGTCTTCGAAGGCGCGGTAGAAGCGGTCGAGGAACGCCGCGTGGTCGGGGTCGGTGTCGGACGTGGGGCTGTCGCCGGGCGCGGCAGGCGGCGTGCTCACCCCGGTGTCGGTGCCTTGAGCCGTGCTGTCGAGGCGCGCCGTCATGTTGCGCACGGCGAGTTCCATCGCGTCGAGCCGCAGAGACAGCTCGCGGCGCAGCGTCGTGCGCTCGGCCGCGGCGCGCCCCAGCGCCGCGTCGGCCGATTGCACCCGGTCGAGGGCATCGAGCAGGTCGTCGGAGTGCTTCTCGAAGCCGATCTGCAGGCGGTGGGTGTGGTCGGTCGTGCGCTCGATGTTCTGCTGCAGGCCGTCGACATGCTGGCGCAACTCGGAGATATTCTGGCTCAGCGCGGCGAGAGTCTCGTCGATGCGAGCGACCGCCCGGCTGCTGCGCTTCGCCATCTCCTCGGTGCGCCCGAGCTTGAAGACGGCGGTGAGGCTGCGCTCGAGCCGCTTGTGCAGGGGCGGGCGCGGCTTCGGCTCGGCCGCGGGCGGCGGGGCTGCCGCCCGCACGGGTGGGGCGATTTCGCCCTGGCGGGGCCCGGCTTCGCCCTGGCGGGACTCGGGCTCTTCCGTGGGGGCCAGGGCCCGGTCGCGCAGGGCCGGCGCATGGGCCTGCAGGTGTGGCTGCTCTGGGTCGGTCACGGGTTTTTCCTCCGCAGCGCGTGTCGGCGGCGCGTATCGGCGCGCCGCTCGTGATACGCTCCTGCCCCAGGGGTGTCACGGGCCTCGGGGGCGACACGGGCACCCGCGCCGCTGTCGGGCGAACCGTTCCCTGTGCTTCATGCGGGCGCCGCGGTCGGATTGGCAAGGTGATGCCGATTTGCACGCCGTATGAAAACCGCGCTACCTTTCCGCTTGCTCGCGCGGTTGTAAGGCGCTAGGGCGAACATCGAGGAGCGGTGGGGCGGTCGCGTGCCACGAGCGTCGAGCTTGCGCTCCGCGAGAACCAGAGAGGGCTAAGGAATGTCGATCACACCAATACAGCTCATCACGCAGTACATCTCGTACTTCAATCGCGCCCCGGATCCGGAAGGCTTCGCCTACTGGCTGCGCGTGTCCGATGAGCAGGACCTGACGCTTGTCCAGCTTGCGCGTCAATTCTCCGAGTCCGACGAGGCGCAGGACATCTACCCGCTGCTCGGCACTCCCGGCTTCCTCACCGAGGCCCGCGTCGAGAACTTCCTCGAAGACGTCTACCAGAATCTTTTCAACCGCAGCCTCGACGCCGGCGGCCGCGATTTCTACGTGCCGTCCATCGTGAGCGGCGAACTGGCCGTCGAAGAGGCGATCGCGCAGATCATCAACGGCGCCAAGGGCGGTGACGAGACCGTTCTCGGCAACAAGGCGGAGGCTTCGCAGGCCTACGTCGACGCGTTCATCGACGATCCCGACTTCAGCTACCTCGACGCCGACGGCACCCCCAACGCCGAGGCCGAGGCGCTCGCCAAGTCGGTGGTCGCCAACACCGACGGCACGCCGGAATCGATCGATGCCGCCCAGGCCGAGATCGACGCCTACGCCGCGTCGCTCTCCAACGAGGCGCCGACGGCGGTCGCCGACACGGCCCTCGCCAGCGAGGACGAGCCGCTGACGGTCGCCGCCGATGGCGTTCTGGCCAACGACACCGACC
>LJNT01000050.1 GCA_001314685.1 Rhodobacteraceae bacterium HLUCCA09 | reverse complement strand
CATCGCCTGGAACGCAATCGCCGACGACGCCGAGCGCATCCGGTCTCTCTGTCTCTACCCGTACATCCAGAAAGTCATTGGTTGAGCGCGTCGGTATAACGTCCTTCAAGGCCGACTTCTTCAGCAGCCTTCTAGTCGCTGCCGGCAGGGAACAGGTGATCCATCGAAAGCGACGGCGTCGGACAGCCGCTCTCGCCCACGACGCGTGCGGGGATGCCGGCGACCGTCTTGCGTGGCTCCACATCCTGCAGCACGACAGAGCCCGCCGCGATGCGAGAGCATTGCCCGACATGGATGTTGCCGAGCACCTTGGCCCCGGCCCCGATCAGCACGCCGTCGGCGATCTTCGGGTGGCGGTCGCCGTCTTCCTTCCCGGTGCCGCCGAGCGTCACCGAGTGCAGCATGGAGACGTTGTTGCCCACGCGAGCGGTCTCGCCAATCACGATGGAATGCGCATGGTCGATCATGATGCCCCGTCCCATCACCGCGGCGGGGTGGATGTCGACGCCGAACACTTCCGAAACGCGGGCCTGGAGAAATTGCGCCATGTCGCGCCGCCCCTCCGCCCAGAGCCAGTGGGCGACGCGGTGCGCCTGCAGCGCCTGGAACCCCTTGAAGTAGAGCAGCGGCTCGAGGAAGCGCTCGCAGGCGGGGTCACGCTCCTGCGTCGCCACGAGGTCGGCCCGGGCGGCCTGGCCGATCGCGGGATCGGCCGTGATCGCCTCGTCGGCGATCTCGCGCAGGATCTGCTCCGACATCTCGCCCGAGGCGAGCTTGACGGAGATCCGGTACGACAGCGCCCGCTCGAGCGTGTCGTGGTGAAGGACGGAGAGTTGCATCATGCCGCCGAGCAGTGGCTCGTCCTCGATGGCGGCCTGCGCCTCGTCCCGGATGCGGCTCCAGACCGGATCGATTGCAGTCAGTTCCGCCCGGCGTTCTCTCGGCGTCGGCATCGCGCGTCTCCTGTCCCGCCTTGACAACTAGCGCACATAGGTCTGCGTTGTCAGCCGGCAAAGGGGAAGCGAGGCAACATGACGCCCGAACGGCAGGCCGCGTTCCGGATGCAACTCGAGCAGATGCTCGCTGAGCTGAAAAGAGCAGAGGAGATGGGTAAGGAAGGGCAGAAGACGGTCGAGCTCGATCAGCAGTCGGTCGGCCGGCTCGCCCGAATGGACGCTCTGCAGAACCAGGCGATGGCGCAGGCTGGAGGGCGCAGGCGCGCCGGAGAGGCGCGTCGGATCGCCGCCGCCCTCGTCCGCATCGACGACGGATCGTTCGGCGAGTGCGGCGACTGCGGCGAGGAAATTCCCGAGAAGCGACTCGAGATCGATCCGACCACGCCCCTGTGCGTTTCCTGCGCGTCTGGCTAGCGCCCGGCCCGCCGCGCCCGGTGACGGATCAGCGCCTCGAGCGTCAACACCCAGCACCGGCAATACTCGTCGTCGCCAAAGCCCGGATCGGTGGCCTTCGGCATGCCGCTCGCAGCCGCCATGAGGCTGCCCGTGCCCCAACGAGGATGCGCGCGGCCCACGGTCTGCCGATGCGCGTCCGCCGTCTCGGCCGCTGCGATCAGGCGGGCGAGGCGGATCGGCCGGGCAGAGGGCGGAAGAGCGAGCAGTACGCGCGCGATCGCCGCGATGTCGCCTGGAAGGGGACGGCGCATCTCACGCGCCCGGCAGGTCGTAGGCGAGATAATGGAGGGCGAGCCGGATCTGGCCGCCGGCAAGATCCCCGCCCTCCCCCGTCACGACGAGCGGTGTCGGCGCATAATAGGCCTGCGGCTGCCCGAGCAGCCCATCGGCATAGCTCCCGGCCGCGCGGCCGAGGCCCGAGCCGAAGCGGTTCGTCGCGCCCGCCTCGCCCAGCCGCCATGTTGTCGCCGTGCCGGTGACCTCGCTTGCCACCCGCGCCGAGGCGGCGAAGATCGTCACCTGCGCGGGGATGACGAGCGCCGTCACGTTGTCGGCCCCTGGCACCACGTCGTGCAGCGCCTCGACCGTGATGAAGCGCGCCGCCGCGCCCGAGGGTGCCCGCGACACGCCCTCCGGCGCCCAGCCTCCACCCACGCGGAGCAGCCCCTGGCCCTCTCCCACATCCCACGCGCGCCAGCCGGGAAGCGGGTCGAGGAACGACCAGCCGCCATTGTCGGCGACGGCCACCCGGCCCTCCTGCCCGGCCCACGCCCCCGTGGCCGCGGGGCCCACGCCATAGCAGGCGCCATCGGGCGCGGATGCCGGCGGGTCGGCCCGCGCAGCCTCCTCCAGCACCAGCTGCGCCGCAGCGTCGAGCCGCAGGAGCGCCTCGTTGACCGTCACATGCTTCTGCGCCTGGCTGGGCATCACCAGCGGCAGGCCGAGATTCGGCGTCTCATCCATCGAGTTCGATCCTTCTGTAAGGGCCCGCACCGAAAGCCTGGCTCACCTGCGCCACCGCGAGCGCCATGGCGCCGGTATCCGCCGCGCGTGCCGCGGCACTCCACGTCCACGCCGGAGCGGTCACATCAACCTCGCGCATCACCACATCCGCCGCGGCGAGCACCCGGACGCGATAGCGCTCCGATTCCTCGCCGAGCGGCACGTCCTCGCCGAGCCAGCTGTCACCGTCGATCCGCGTCCGGCGGACCCACGTGAGGTCGAGCCCGCCATCCCCGCGGTCGACGACCCGCAGATGCACCGGCGCATAAGGCCTTAGCCCCACGCCCTCGAAGGCGGCGACGAGGTGCAGGATCGCGGGGTCGTCGAGCGGCAGCCCCGCCGGCCCGATCCGGAAGTGCCGCTCGAGCCCGCGGGCCGAAGCCGGCAGGCCGATCTGCACGAGCGCCGGATCGATGACAACGACGCGCGCGCCCGCTGGCCAAGCCGGCGCCATGTCGGCCTCCGTTCCGAGCTGGCCGCGCAGCCGCAGCGACAGCGCCCAGGTGTCGTCATCGACGAGGTCCGCCTGCGCGGCCTGGAACAGCTCCCACCCGGACGGACCGCCAGAGCCGATGGCGAAGAGGTTGGCGCCGGCCAGAAGGGCCGCGACGTCGACCGAGGCGAGCACGCCTCCGGTCGCCATCCGCACCCTGACCGGCGCGCCCCTGTCCCACCGGCCCGGTCGCGCGGCAGGCATCGCATCGAGCGTCCGCCCCAGCGTGGCCGATGCGCCCACCAGCCGGTCGAGCGCATAGCCGGCGTCCGACGCCGCGCTCAGCACTGCAACCGGACCGGGCCACGGCTCCGCCGCGACGGCGAGGTGCGGCGCATGCGGCACCTCCGCCCCTGTCATCAACGGCAGATCGAGGAAGACCGGCGCCACCGGCACTGGCGGCACGACCGGGCGCGACGGCGCGGGCGCCTCCTCGGCCGGCGCCGTCTCGTACGAGCCGGGCTCGACCCGCACGGCCTCGACGAGCTGGCCGGCGCCCAGCTCCACCCGGTCGATCCGCCAGTTCGCGCCCTCGAGCGTCACGACGTCGCCCGCGCCGAGACCAA
This sequence comes from Rhodobacteraceae bacterium HLUCCA09, assembly GCA_001314685.1. Classification (GTDB taxonomy): domain Bacteria; phylum Pseudomonadota; class Alphaproteobacteria; order Rhodobacterales; family Rhodobacteraceae; genus HLUCCA09. The sequence goes on along the minus strand of LJNT01000050.1, from coordinate 18,763 downwards.
GCGCCGAGGGCGGCAGCGCAAAGCGCGCCGCGTCGCGCGCCACCCGACCCTCGGCCAGCCAGCGCTCGGCCATGCCCTGCGCCTCGGCCTCGCCCAGCACCAGCGGCACCTCGCTTGCCGCAGGCGTCTTTGACTCCTCGCCCGGAAACGCCGCCTCGGTCGCCGCCGTCTCGAAGTCGCCCCCTGCGCGCACGAAGGCCAGCCGCACCCGCCCCGGGCTCTCGGCCGCTGGCGCGCGCGACATCTCGAGATCGCCGTCGATCTCGGAGCGCACGGCCAGAACGCCCGTCGAGAGCGCCGTCGAGCTCCGCCCCGTCCGCATCGTGTAGCGTAGATTGCCCTCGCGCTCGGCCGCGTTGACACCGTAGGCGAGTAGCAGCGGCTGCAGCGCTCCCCGCGCGCCACCGCCCATGTCCGTCTCGTAGCCGCGTACGAGGCCGTAGACCCGCGAAACGTCAACCCCCGTCACCCCTGCGCGGTGGCAGATGTCGTAGATGACTGCGGCAAGCGACTCGTGCGAGGTGCGTCCGTTCAGCCAGTGTCCACGGGCATAGTTCTCGCCGTCCGACCACAGGTCGAGCCGGTTGGGAAACTGCGGAAAGGGCCGCGTGTCCCACGCCCAGACATGCGCGCGACCCATGTCGAGCATCGGCCCGCCATAGACCGGGCTGACCGGGTTGTTCGCCGGGTCCTCCCAGTAGGAGATCACCGCACGAAGGTATTGCTGCTGGATCAGCTCGTCGCGTTGGCCAGTCGAGTACCAGGGCAGCCGCGATTCCGACGACTTGGGGTCGATGAACTTGTTGGGCTGGTTGGTCGCCTTGTCGACCGCGGCACAGCCGAACTCGGTGAACCAGATCGGTTTCGACATCGGCACCCAGTCGGTTGCCTGGGCCTGCCGCACGCCGCCCCGCCGCTCGTGGTGGGTATTCTCCCACCAGCTGCGGAGATCCTTGTAGCGGTAGATCCAGGGCTCGCCATGGGCACCGTCCTCGATAGGCAGCCGGTCCTGCGCGTCGCGCGCCGCCTTGTCGGGGTAGTACCAGTCGTAGCCCTCGCCGCCTGCAACGCCCCTCTTGAGATAGGCGATGTCGTAGATGGCCGAGGTGCCGTCCTGCGCGTCGAGATGCTCCAGCCCCTCGCGCCAGTCAGACAGCGGCATGTAGTTGTCGATCCCCACGAAATCGATCGCAGGGTCGCCCCAGAGCGAGTCGAGATGGAAGTATACGTCGCCCGACCCGTCCGCCGGCTGGTAGCCGAAATACTCCGACCAGTCGGCCGCGTAGCCGATCCTACAGTCTGGCCCCAGGATGTCGCGCACCTCCTGCGCCAGTGTCCGCATCGCAGCGACGGCCGGAAAGCTGTCGCCGGCCGCGCGGATCTGCGTCAACGCGCGCATTTCCGAGCCGATGCAAAAGGCGTCGACGCCGCCCGCCGCCTTGCAGACATGGGCGTAGTGCAGGATGAACCGCCGGTAGCCCCAGTCCTGCGGCCCGGTGTAGGCGACGGCCGGGCGCGGCGGCGCTGACGAGGCGGGCGTCACGATCCGCACAGTGTCCTGCCCCTCGCCCCCGCTTTCCTCTGGCACGGGCGGTGCGACCTCGACCTCCTCGAAATCGCCCGGCTGCGCGTTGCCGAAAAAGTCCGCCACTTCCGCCTCGGCCGCCGCCGTGCGGTCGGGCGTGCCGGGCAGCCCGGGCGCAAGCGACGTGGTGATCCGGCCCCGCCACGGCAGGGCCGCCTGCCCCACATCGCCCGTCCACGGGTCGGGCAGCGTGTTACCCGTCATCTGATCCATCAGGATGAACGGGTAGAAGACGACATGTTTGCCGGCTGCCCGCATCTCCTCGATGGCGGCGATCACCGACTGGTCGGTCGGCGTGCCGCCATAAAGGGGCCGGCCATCGACGAGCGGCACAACCTGTGCGTCCTCGCGCGCCACGCCGCTCACGTACCACGGCAGGTTGTCGGCATCGATCTCGGTCTGCTCGGCCTTGGGGCGCAGCCTGCACTCCCCGCAGCGCAGGTCGTCGCCGAACCAGCAGACGACCATCGTCACCGACTCCGCGAGAGGCAACTCCTCCTCGAGCTGACGCATCGCCACACGGAAATCGGCCTCGAGCCCCGGCGCGTTGTGATTCAGCGCCTCCGTCCTGCCCGGCTCGGTCGTGCGCGTCACCCGCTCGGGCTCAAGCACGTATTCACCCGAGCCGGGCACCAGCGCCACGCCGCGGATCATGCTGGACAGGCTCCGCGTATCCTCCGGCACCACGTCCTCGTCGGTCGGGCGCACCACCTCGAACGACAGCTGCGGTACCCGGTTGCCGAACGGCCCGAGCTCCAGCCCCTCGATCACCACATAAGCGGTACCGCGATGGGCGGGCGCGTTGCCTGCCCCTTCCACCGCCTCGATCAGCGGGTCGGGCAGCTGATCCTCGTCGCCGGGGTAGATCCGCATGTCGAGCTCGTCGCGCCCGATCTCGATCCCGTCGGCCCAGACGCGGCCCACCCGCAGGATCGGCCCCTCCCCCAGCGCGACAGCGAGACTGACCGAGTAGGAATAGGTCTTGGTCGTTGCACCACCGCCGCCCTTGCCCCCCACGTCCTCCTTGCGCACCCGCTCCTTGAACCGGGTCGACCAGATCACCTGCCCGCCCACGCGCGTGCGGGCGTAGGTGCGGGCCATCGCCGTGCCCTCGCTCGCTCCCGTCACCCGATAGCGTGAAAGCTTGCCTATCTCGACGACGTCGCTGCCCGCCCCCATCAGCCGCTGGTCGATGACCCGGCCGACCGTCGCGCCGATCGCGCGCCCGATCACGACCGAGGAAAGGCCGAGTACAGAGCCGCCCACGGCCCCGCCGATCGCCGCGCCGGCCGCCGAAAGAAGGATCGTCGCCATGCCTCAGCCTCGCGTGTGCGTGTCAGTGTCGGGAAAGACGAACCGCGCCACGATGCGCCGCGCCCAGGGGGCGGAGAGCGCGCTCTCCACCACCCCGCGCCCGCTCATGGCGTGGATGAAGGTTGGGCCAGCAGGCCCCTCGGCTGCGATGCCGAGGTGCTTGGCCACCCCGCGCGCCCGCATGCGGAACAACAGCAGGTCGCCCGCCAAGCCCGGCTCGGCCGCGCCCCGCATCCGCAAATGGCGCCGCGCCGCCTCCCACAGCACCTCGCGGCCCTGTGGCTCGCCCCAGTCCGGGCTGTAGGGCGGGATGGCCTGCGGCTCGCGTCCGTAGAGCGCTCGCCACACCCCCCGCACGAGGCCGAGGCAATCGCAGCCAGCGCCACGGCGCGAGGCCTGATGCCGGTAGGGCGTGCCGAGCCAGTGCCGCGCGGCCGCGACCACCTCCGCCCCGCTCATGTCAGGTCTCGCGTGCGGGGGCGATAGCTGCCGCCGTCGTTCAGGCCCGCGCGTTGCGGGTAGACTGTCACCCAGTCGTCGCCGGGGATGTAGGGAAAGCCACGGAAGTTGACGACGTTTCCGAACTTGCCCCGACACGTCTCCAGCGCCTTGTCGCACCCCGCCTCGACGCGCACCGTATCGCCCACGGACACCTGCGCGCGCAGCTCCTGCCAGAGCTCGAGCGTCCGATCGGAGGCCCCCAGCCAATCGTCGCGCACCTGACCGACGAGGCCCGCAGCCGCCCCCGTCAGCACGCGAAGCCGCCCGCGGGCGAACCACCCCTCCGCGAAGCCCTGCAGCGAGGTGAAGCGAAACTTGCGGCTGCCATCGACGTCCTCGACGGCCACCTCGGCCGAATAGGCGGGGTCGTCGAGATCGACGCCGCAGCCCCCGTCGCCCAACACCGCCCCGCAGATCCGTTGGTAGACGTGGCCGCGGGGCTGGTTCAGCTCTTCGGTGAGCCCGCGCAGGTCGGCGCGGAAGGCGCCCGTGCCCCACGTCAGCTCGCCCAGATGGCCGCGAAACAGCACCATCCGTCGCGCCACGTCGGTCCAGTCGACCAGCCAGCAGGTCACCGCGGCACCGTCGTATCGCCCGGCCGCGATGTCGATCTCCGTGATCGCCGAAGAGGACAGCGCGCCCGCCGCCTCGACGTTGTCGATCGCGAGCCCCGTTGTCTGCATCAGGGCGCCCGCGCTCATGCCGGTCTCGGCACGAAACTCCCAGCCGTCGAATGCCAGATCGCGGTCATGGTCGGTGAAACCCAGCCGCACACCGTCTTTCCGCTCCAGGGCCCAGGCGCGGCAGATCGACGTCGCGCCGGTGCCCAGTTGGGCGAGCAGTGCCTCGCGCCCCCCGCTCATGTCCGGATCTCCACGACCGGCACGCTCGGCACCTCGCCTGCAGCAACGCCGGAATAGGAGATGTCGAGCCGATCCGTGTCGAACCGCACCGGAACGTCGAACTCGAAGCCGGCGGTCACCCCCGTTCCCGGCCCGGGCGGCACGGCGAAGGTCACGACACCCGTCGCGGCATCGAGCGTCCAGTCGACCCCCTCCGCCTGTTCCACCCCGTCGACCGCCACGCGCACGGTGCCCGCCACCGGCTTGGCGATCCGGCGCATCCAGGTTTCGGTTCCCGATACATAGGTCTTGAGCAGATCGAAGGTCTCGCGCGCCCCGCCTCCGGTGCCGATCCACTGGTCGGTCGCGGCGACCTCGGCAGACGGCGCGCAGGATCGCCAGTCGCCCCAGTCCTTCCAGCGAAAGCCGTGCAGCGGCCCCCGCCGCGCCTCGAAGAAGGCGATGAGCGCGTCGATATCGTCCAGCGAGCGCATGCCGAGCCCCGCATCGTAGCGCCGCCGCGAGGCCTCCCACGGTGTGTTGCGCTCCTCGAAACCGTTGCTCAGCGTGACGATCTCGGTCCGCCGCTCCGGTCCGCCGCTCGATCCGAAGCTGAGCGAAGCGGGGAACCGTACCTCGTGAAAGGCCATACTGCCCTCCTCACCTGTTCCGCTGGCCGCGGGCGAGCGCCCGGCCCACCTGCGCGGCGATCTGCCCCCCCGAGCGGCGGAAGCCCTCGACGTCGGGCGTGGTCACGTTCATCACCACCTGCACGGGCCGTGCCCCGCCTCCGGCCTGCACGCCAAGCCGCCCGTCGGGCCCCCGTTCGAGCGGCAGGATCGCCTCGGGTCCCGCCTCGCCCATCAGCCCGGTGCCGCCCCGCATCGGGAAGGTGGTCGGGCCCGAGACAACGCCGCCCCGTGCGAAGGCGCGCACGCGCGCCCCGGCCCCCGGCGTCGCCCGCCCTCCGGCGAACACGCCGCCATCGGCGAAGCCCACAGCCCCGATCTGCGCCAGCCCCTGCCCGACCAGCCCGCCGAACTGCTTCGCGATCGGGCGCAGCGCCGCCGAATAGGTCGCGTTCGCGATCGACGTGGAGACGGTGCGCAGCGCGTCCGTAGCCGACTTGCCGTCGAAAACGAGCCCGTCGAAGGCCCGCCTGAGACCGCGGCTGATCGAGTTCGACAGCGTGCTCGCGCTTGCCTGGGCCCGGCTCATGCTCGACGTCATCCGCGCGAGTTCGGCATCGAAGCGCTCGACCATGGCACCCGCGCCACCCAGCCGCTCCTCCAACTGCTCGAGCTGCGTCTCGAGCGCGTCACTGCGCTCTGCCTCATCGGCCATGTCGTCCTCCTGTCTCGTCGGGATAGCGGGCGGCGAGCGCGTCGAGATGCGCCCGGGCCATCGGCGCCGTGCCCCCATCGCGCCCAGCCAGAATCAAGAGTTCCACGGGCGTCAAAGCCCAGAAGACGGCCGGGTCCAGCCGCAGCTCGGCCAGCCCGAGCCGCATCAGCCCCTGCCAGTCCATGCCGTCACTGCTCCGGCAGGGAAAAGGCGCGTACCAGCAGCTCCGCCGCCACCGCGCCCGCCGAGAGCGGCCCACCCGCGATGTCGGCCGAGATCAGCTGGGCCGCCGTCACGTCCCAGCCGCCGCCACGCAAGCCAGCCACGAGCACCGCCTGCACGTCGCGCGCGCTGTGGCGGCCCTGCTCGAAGCGGTCGATCACCTCGACGAGGCTCCCGCAGGCGAGCTCCGCCTCGAGCTCGGCCAGCGCGCCCAGCGTCAGCTTCGCCACCCGCCGCTCGCCATCGACGACGAGCGCAACTTCCCCCGCCCACGGATTGGCCATGGCTCAGGCCGCAATGAAGCTGATCGCGCCGGCCGAGGCCATGCTCACCTCGTAGGTGGCCTCGCCGTCGTAATCGCCGGCATACTCGATGGCCGTGATCTGGAAAGGCCCCTCGATCGTGCCGAAATCGGGCACGACCACCTGGAAGGCCGGCGCCTGCTGGCCAAAGAACACCTCGCGCGCCCGCGCATCGCTCGCCGCGTCCTTGAACACGCCCGATCCCGAGAGCGACGCGCTCCGCACGCCCGCACCGACGAGCAGTTCGCGCCAGCCGCCCGGGCTGTCGAGCGTCGTCACGTCGACCGTCTGCGCGTTGAGGCTGAGCCGCGTTGCGCGCAGACCCGCCAGTGTCTCGAAGGCGCCGCCGCCCGAGGCCTCGATCTTGATCAACAGATCCTTGCCGGATTGAGCCCCCATGGCCCACCTCCTTTATGTTCGCGTTTCGGGAAACGGGCGCCCGAGGCTCAGTCCTCGGCCACCAGCGCGGCGAAGCGCATGTCGATGCGTCGTCGCGCGGCCCGCCCCACCCGGCGGGCCACCGCCCGCACGAAGTCCATCCGCACCACCCGGCCGCGCGTGAGGGCCGGGCGCGCATCCACCAGCGCGTCCGAGATCGCTGCGGCGATCTCCTTCGCGCGGTGGAAGCCGCCCGTGTCGGCCACCACGCTCACGGTGAAATCGTGGCGCGCCGCGTGGCCGGTGAAGTCGCCCCGGTCGCGCGCATCCTCCGGCCCGAGCAACACGTAGAGATCGGGCACTGCGCCCACGGGCGCGGCGTCGTAGATCCGCCCACCTGCAAGCGCCTGCACGACCGGGTCCGCCACCAGCCTCTGGTAGATCGCCGCCTGAAGCGCGGCCGCCGCTCCATAGCTCATGGGCTGACCTCCTCTTCTCGCGCCTCGCAGACCAGAAAGTGTGCCCCTCGATCGGCCTCGGACACCGCCTCGATCCGCCACGTGCGTGTCCCCTCGCGGAAACGCTGGTCAGCCCGCGGACGGCCCGGCCGGCCGGGAGCCATCGCGCGCACCACGATGTCGACGGGGATGACCGCCTTGGGCAGCGCGTCGCTCGCCAGCGCCCGCCCCCGCCGCGGCTTCACCTCGGCCCAGTGCACGCCGAGCGCCTCCCAGGTCTCGACATAGCCGCCCGCGCCATCCGGCTCACGCCGCCGCGCTTCAAGCACGAGGCGGCGAGTCAGCACGGGCTGCGACGCCCTCATCGCGCCGCCCCCCGGCCGAGCCGCACCACGCGCCACGACGAGATCAGCCGCGAGACGCCGTAGGGAATGCGCTCGGCCCCGATCCGCGCCTCGTGGCGATACTCGTAGTAGTAGGCGGCGAGCATTAGCACCGCGTGGGCGAGGTCCTGCGGCACCAGCCCCCACTCCACGCCGAACCCCGCGGTAAAGGCGAGGCGCGCCCGTCCGCCGAAGGGGATCGTCGGCAGGTAACCTGCCGCGCCCCTGAGCGCCGGCACATGCGTGTCCTCGACCAGCCAGTAGCGTGCCGGGTCGACCGTCTCGGGCGTCCCGTCCGCCGCCACCAGAGCGACCGAACCGACCGCGCTCACGGGCGCCACCGGAAAGGTCTGCGCCTCCGGGCCCGTCCAGTCCTGCACCTCCAGCGCGAAGTCCCGCGCCAGCAGCGCCTTGCCGGTCCACGCCTCGACGGCCGCGATGGCCGCGCGCAGATACGTCTCGAGGAGCGCGTCCTCGAACCCGTCATCGGCAAATCCCGTGCCCAGCCGCAGATGGTCACGGAACTGCAATACCGGCAGCGCCTGCGTGGGCACCGCCGTCACTTCGGTCAGCATCATCCCATCTCTCCGCTCGCATCGTCGTCGAGCGCGGGGGCGAGACTGCCCCCGCGCCCCGCAGAGATCAGGTGGCCGAGAAACGAAGCACCTTGATCGCGGCGAAGTCCGTCACATCGCCGCCCACGCGCTTGGTGGCGTAGAACAGCACGTTCGGCTTCGCCGAGAACGGGTCGCGCAGCACCCGGATGTCGGGGCGCTCGGCCACCGTGTAGCCCGCGTGGAAATCGCCGAAGGCGATGGCCGGTGCGTTCGTCGCGATCTCGGGCATGTCCTCGGCGATCAGCACGGGGTAGCCCAGCAGGCGTGCCGGCTCGCCGGCCGCCAGCCCGTCGGCCCACAGGAACCGGCCATCGTTGTCCTTCAGCCGGCGCACCGCACCGGCCGTCTTTGAGTTCATCACGAAGGCCGCGTTGGCGCGGTAGGTGGCGCCAAGCGCGTAGACGAGGTCGATCAGCGCGTCGGCAGAGCCGAAATCGCCATCGGCCCCCGAGGGGACATAGCCGATCTCGCCCCAGGCCCAGGTCTCGTTGTCGGCGATGGTGTGGTCGAGGAAGCCGCGCGGCCGCCCCGAGCCGGTCCCGCTGATGAAGGCCGCCGCCTCGGCGCGGGCGAACTTCTCGGCGATGCGCGTGGCGAGCCAGGCGTCGATGTCGAAGGCGCTGTCGTCGAGCAGCCGCTGGCTGGCCTTGGGCATCGCCGAGAGCTCGTGCAGCGGGATCGAGATGCGCTCGATGATCGGCGTGCCCGTCTCGGTCTGCGCCGCCGTCTCGTCGGCCCACCCGGTCTCTAGGGTGCCGCGGTCGACCAGCACATCGTAGGCGCCCGCCTCGACGTTGACGACGTTGGCGACGGCGCGGATCGAAGCCGTGCTGTCGAGCACGGAGCGGATCGTGTCGGAGGTCACCGGGTCGACGAGATAGCCGCCGTCGCCGGCCACCGCCGTCGACATGGCCTTCGCCTCGTAGTCGAGGCCGCGCAGCGCATCGTCGTCACCCGAGCGCAAGTAGGTCTCGAAGGCCTTGACATGCGGCGCGGCGAGGTCGTCGTGGTCGGGCGCGGCGAGGGCGGGGCGCCCCAGCGGCGCGGTCTTGCGGTCCAGCATGGTCAGTCGCTCTTCCTGTGTGTCGATCTTCTTCAGCGTTTCGGCCCGGAACGACCTGAAGTCGCTCAGAAAGCCGGTCAGCGCCACGCGCAGGTCGGGGCCGCTCGCGCCCTTGGTCTCGGGCGCACCGGGCCCGCGCCCGTCCGGTCTGTCGGTCGTGCTCATCGGTTCCTCGATTGTCGTGGTTGTCCGGTTGGTCGGTCTCCGGGCCGCGTCAGCCAGCGCCCATCTCCTGGCGAACGGACTCGATCGCCGCGACCAGGTCGTGCAGCGGGTCCTCGCAGGGTTCTTCTTCCTTGCGGCCGACCCGTGCCTCGGTGAGCATCGGAAAGGTCACCAGCGACACCTCCCAGAGCTCAATCTCTTGCAGAAGGCGCCGTCCGGCGCGGTCGCGCTCCGCCTGTTTCGTGCGGTACCCGATCGACAGCCCGTCGATCGCGCCCGCCTCGACCAGCGCAGCCGCCTCGCGGCCCCGCGCCACGTCGCGCAGGAGCCGCCCGCGCACGAACAGGCCGCGTCGGTCCTCGCGCACCTCGTCCCAGACGCCGATGGGCTGGCCGGGGTCGTGCTGCCACAGCATCTTCACCTTGCGCCCCTCGCGCTTGAGCTGCGCGAGCGAGGCGGCGTAGGCGCCGGGCTGGACCACGTCGCCACTCCGGTCGGGCTGGCCGAACAGCGAGGCGTAGCCCTCCACCTTCATGCCGTCGACGAGCGACAGACCCGCCTTAGTCTGGCAGTATTTCACCTCCAGCCCGGTCTCGCCCGGGCCAATCGCGGTCGTCATCATGCGTCCCCTTCCATCTGCGCCGGCAGCCCCAAGAGCGCCCGCTTCTCCGCGTCTGTCAGAAAGTCGGCCTCGCCGATCCGCCGCCACGCTGCCTCGCGCTCCGGCCCGAGCGCGGGCACCTGGTCGAGGTCGGGCCGAAGCTCCACCGCCTGATCGGGGGCGAAACGCCCCAGCCATGCCGACAGGGCCGCCATCGCGCGAGACGCCAGCGGCAGCACGGTCAGGCGATAGAAGGCGCGGTTGGCCTCCTGGTAGTTGGCATAGGTGGCATCGCCGGGAATGCCGAGGAGCATCGGCGGCACCCCGAAGGCGGTGGCGATCTCCCGCGCCGCCGCCTCCTTGGTCTTCTGAAATTCCATGTCCGAAGGCGAGAAGCCCATCGGCTTCCAGTCGAGCCCGCCCTCCAGCAGCATCGGCCGCCCGGCATTGCGCGCGCCCTGGTGGTGTTGCTCCATCTCGGCGAGCAGCCGGTCGTACTGCTCGGGCGTCAGCGTGCCTGCCCCGTCTTCGCCGCTATAGACGATCGCGCCCGACGGGCGCGCGGCGTTGTCAAGCAGCGCCTTCGACCAGCGCGAGGCAGCGTTATGCACGTCGACCGCCTGCGCCGCAGCGCGCAGGGGCGAGAGCCCGTAATGGTCGTCCTGAGGGTGGAAGCTGCGCAGGTGACAGATCGGCGGCACGTCGCCCGTCATGGCGAAGCGGTGCGTCTTCCCGCCCACCGTGTAATCGTAGGCCACTGGCCAGCCATCGGCCCCCGGCACCACGGTCATCCGGTCCGAGCGCAGGACGTGCAACTCTACCGGCAGTCCCCCGGAGCCGACGGCCTCGACATAGCCGTCGCCGGTCAGGAGGAGCTGAGCGAAGAGTGCCTCGAGCAGTTCCGCGCGCCCCTGCCCCGCGTTGGGCCGCCGGATCAGGTCGAGCACCGGGTGTGTCTCGTAGCGTGCCGTCCGGTCCTGGCAGACCAGCGGCAGCGCCGCCGCCGCCTCGGCCACCAGCTTCACCGCGCGAAAGCCCACCGGGTTGCCGACGAAACCGGCGCGCGTCAGCGTCGCCACGTCGCGCGCCGACCAGACCGGACGCCCCGCGCCCGCCACCGCCGCCGCAACCGCCCCCGTCGCCGAGGCCTTGCGACCCCGGTAGGGCACCGCGCGCACTGGCACCGGCGGCGCCGCGCCGCCCTCCGGGGCGCCCGACTCAGTCTTGTCCCCGTCCGGCGCCGCGCGGCGCCAAGGCAAGCTCCATCCCATTCGCTCTCTCCTTCGTCGCCGGCCCGCCGGCCTCGGCCCCCGCAAGGCGCACGCCACCCGGCCCCCTGCCGGGCTCGGCAGGGGGCGGGCCGGAAGGGGCGGAGGCGCGCCCTCGGGCCGCGCTCCGCTCCGCCTTCGCCTCGATTGTCCGTCAGTTGCCTTTCACCGGGCGAGCGTCCGGATGCCGGGATCGCGCATCCGCCGCACCGGCAGGATCATCAATTCCGTCAGAGCCCACACGAGCGCATCCAGCCGGTCGGGGCTGCCCTGCCCCTCGTAGCCCTGCAGCGTCATCCGGCACATCTGATCCTCCAGCTCGCCCAGCCCCGGCAGATGCTTCACCCGCCCCTGCTCGTAGAGCGCGGCGACCGGCTCGGCCCGCATCGCCTTCGACCGCGTGGCGTGCACCGCGCGGTAGGGCAGCGTCGGGTCGAACTGGTCGAGCACCTGCTTGACCATGTCGCCCCCCTGGTTGACCTCGGCCACCAGCCGGTCGGCACCCCAGCGATCCATCGCCGCCACGGCACGGTGCGCCCAGGCCGAGGGCGATGCGCCGGCAAGGCTCAGATCCTCCAGCACCCAGCCCACCCAGTCGCGCGGCGGCCCCTCCATCTTCACCCCAGCCACGACGATGCCGCACAGGTCCGACGCCGTCCTGCCGGTCGCCGGCGGGTCGACGGCGACCACGATCCGGTCGAGTTCGGGCGCCTCCGCCACCGAGGCCGCCTCGAGCGTGGCGAGCGACCACAGCGCCCCCTCCGCCTCGTCGAGCAGCTCGCCGTCGAGCTCCTGCCGGCCGAGCCGCGTGCCGCCGTAGCGCGCCCGCACCTCCTGCAGAAACGACTCCGCCAGATGCGCCCGGTTCGCCTCGGTCGGGGCATGGGTCACCGCCGTCGAGGGCAGGTGCACCAGCCGCTTCAGCGCCGCCACGTTGCGGGGCGTCGTCGTCACGCAGGCCCGAGGGTCGTCGCCGAGGCGCAACGCGAATTGCAGCATGTCCCACGCCGCCTCCGGCCGCGGCCACTTGGCCAACTCGTCCGCCCACGCGGCGTCGAACTGTGGGCCGCGCAGGCTCTCGGCGTCGCGCGCCGAAAAGATCTGCGCCTGTGCGCCGTTGGGCCATTCCAGACGTCGCCGGGTCGCATGCCAGCGCGGGCGCCGATCCGGGGGCGTGCAGGCGACGATCCCGCTCTCGCCGAACACCATCACGTCGCGCGCCTGGTCGAGAGTCTCGCCCACAAGCGCTACCCGGCGCGCCGCACCCGGCGCCTCGGGCGTGCCGCCCTCGACCATGCGGCGCACCCATTCCGAGCCGGCCCGCGTCTTGCCCGCGCCGCGCCCCCCGAGCACCACCCAGGTCCGCCAGTCACCGGCCGGAGGCAACTGGTGCGGCAGCGCCCAGACCTCGAAAAGCCAGGGCAGCGCCGTTATGGCATGGTCGTCCAGCCCCTCGAGAAAGGCACGCTCACGCTCCGGCGGTCCGGAGGCGAGCCAGACGGCGGCACACCTCGCTTCGCGCGGCGTCAAGATCGAGCGGCAGCTCCGAAAGGTCGCCGCCCGCTCCGGTTCCGTCCCGCCCCCGTCTGGCGCCATGCAGCTTCCCCTCGTCCTCGGCCATGCGGGCAACCGCCCGGGCGAGTTCGGTCACGACAGGCTTGAGCCGCTTGGCCTGCGCCGTCTTGCCCGCCCGCACCTCCGCGAGCAGCGTCGCCAGTTCGTCGCGAAAGGTCTCGAACACGTCTCGCGCCGCGGCCAGTTCGACCTCTGCCCGCTGCGCTGCATCGTCGCGTTCGCTATCCGACATTCAGCCTCCGCCCTCCCCCGCAGCATCGTCGACCGCCGCAGCCCGCCGGTCGCGCAATTCGAAGGATCGCTGCCGCACGGCTCCCGGCACGCAGCACGGGGAGACCCATGCGCGCGTCCGGCCGACACCGGCGAGCCGGGAACGAAAAAGGCGGCTCACCCCGAAGGTGGCCGCCTGCCTACTTTTCCCATCTTGCCTGTTTTCTACCGGAGAGCGTTCGCAGAGTCAAGCGCTAAATCCAGGGTTGTGCATGGCACCCCGCGCGCGCCGGTCACCATTCGGCAACGTCACTCCCCGACAGTCTCGCGCCGCTCCGCCTCGATGGCCCGCCAGCGCGCCACGTTCTCGTTGTGCTCGGCCAGCGTCACCGCGAAGGCATGGCCACCCGTGCCGTCTGCCACGAAGAAGATGTAGTCGCTCTCCACAGGGTTGAGCGTCGCGGCGATGCTCTCGCGCCCCGGATTGGCGATGGGCGTCGGCGGCAGCCCCTGGATGACGTAAGTATTCCACGGCGTCGCCGCGCGCAGTTCGCTCTGCCGAAGGCCGCGCCCCAGCGTCCCCCGCCCTTCCGTGACGCCGTAGATCACCGTCGGGTCGGTCTGCAGCCGCATGCCGTCGCGCAGCCGGTTGACGAAGACGCTCGCCACTAGCGGCCGCTCTTCGGGCTGGGCTGTCTCTTTCTCGACGATCGAGGCGAGAATCAGCGCCTCCTCCGGGCTTTCGAGCGGCAGGCCAGCCTGCCGGGCCGCCCACAGATCGGACAGGATACGCGCCTGCCGCGCCTGCATCTCGGCGATCAGTGCCGCCTTGTCGTCGCCGGGACGCACCTCGTAACTGTCGGGCGCCAGGTTGCCCTCGGCCGGGATATCCTCGACCTCCCCGCTCAGCAGATCGAGCGCGCGCAGGCTCTCCACCACCTGCCAGCTCGTCACCCCCTCGGCCAGCGTGACGCGAAAGCGCGTGCCGGGCTCCTCCAGCTCCTCGCGATAGGCCGCAGGCGGCTCCTCGTCGGCGGGGCGGAACCGCGCGACTTCCTCGAAGGTTTGCGTGGCAGGGTCGAGCTCCCGCACCAGAACCTCGGCGGTCGTAACACCGATGCGAAAGTTCACCTCGGTCCCGCAGGTGCTCCGTCCGCTCTCGGTGACGACTGCCACGATCTCCTCCATCGAGGCGCCCGGCTCCACCATGAAGCTGCCAGCCTTCAGCAGGCCCGAACGCTCAGTGTAATCGGCCCCCAGACGGAACAGCATAGGGTTCGAGATCGCGCCCTGCTCAGCCAGCTGCCGGGAAACCTGCGACATCGTCGAGCCCGGCGCCACCTCGACGCAAATCGCCTGCGCCAGAGGCCCGGGGCCGCGATACTGCGCCTGCCCCCAGGCGAGGATCCCGGCGAACGCCAGCAGCAGCGGGATCAGCAAGGTCAACGCGTTCGAGGCGAGCGCCCGCGCCATCAGCCGGCCCACCGCCCCAGGACAAGGCTCGCATTGGTGCCGCCGAAGCCAAAGCTGTTCGATAGCGCCACGTCGATCTTCCGCTCTCGGGCCTGGTTGGGCGCAAGGTCGATCGGCGTCTCCACCGCAGGGTCGTCGAGGTTGATCGTGGGCGGCGCCACCTGGTCGCGCAGGGCAAGGATGCAGAAGATCGCCTCGACCGAGCCGGCCGCGCCCAGCAGGTGGCCGATCGCGCTCTTGGTCGAGCTCATCGTGGCCGTGCCCGCCGCGTCGCCCAGCATCCGCTCTACCGCCGACAGTTCGATCACGTCGGCCATCGTGCTGGTGCCGTGCGCGTTGATGTAGTCGATGTCTGCCGGCGTCTTGGCCGCCCGCTTCAGCGCCACCCGCATCGAGCGCTCGCCGCCTTCGCCGTCCTCGGACGGAGCGGTGATGTGGTAGGCGTCGCCTGACAGGCCATAGCCCAACACCTCGGCATAGATCCGCGCGCCGCGCGCCTTCGCGTGCTCCAGTTCCTCCAGCACCACGATGCCCGCGCCCTCGCCCATGACGAAGCCGTCGCGGTCTGCGTCATAGGGCCGGCTCGCCGTCTCGGGCGCGTTGCCGCGCTTGGTCGAGAGCGCCTTGCAGGCGTTGAAGCCCGCGATTCCGATCTCGCTGATCGCGCTCTCGGCGCCGCCCGCCACCATCACGTCGGCGTCGTCCGACATGATCAGCCGCGCCGCGTCGCCGATGGCGTGCGCACCCGTCGAGCAGGCCGTCACCACCGCGTGGTTCGGACCCTTGAAGCCGAAGCGGATGCTCACCTGCCCCGAGGCGAGATTGATGAGCGATCCGGGGATGAAGAAGGGCGAGACGCGCCGCGCGCCCTTGTCCCGGATCAGCAGCGCGGTCTCGGCGATGGAGTTGAGCCCGCCGATGCCCGAGCCGATCATCACGCCGGTGCGCTCGCGGCTCTCGTCGTCTTCGGGCGTCCACTCGGCGTCGCGCACCGCCTGCTCGGCCGCGGCGACCGCGTAGAGGATGAAGTCGTCGACCTTCCGCCGCTCCTTCGGCGCCATCCAGTCGTCGGGGTTGAAGCTGCCGTCGCGGCCGTCGCCGTACAGCACTTCGCAGGCATAGGTGGTGGCCAGGTGCGAGGCGTCGAACTTCGAGATTGTCCGGCCGGCCGAATGCCCGGCGAGCAGCCGCTCCCACGTCTCGTTCACCCCCGTCGCAAGCGGTGAAACCAGTCCGAGTCCCGTCACGACAACGCGCCGCATGCCTGCCCCCGAGCGTTCTTTCCCGTTTGCGCGCCTGATAGCCCGGCCGCCGGGGTGGGGCAATCCCTCGGCGTCCTGAGGCGGCGGACCGCGCATCGACGACCGACGGTGGCTCAGCCGGGCGCGGCCCGGCCCAAAGCCGCTGTCTGCGGCCTCGACCCGACCCCGCACGACCCTGCGCGATTCGGCACCGCACCTTGGCGCCGGCGGCGACCGCCATCCCGCAGCAGTCCTGCCCGCCCCGAATCAAGACGGCGCCCCCGCGGGAGCGCCGCCGATCCTTCGCCTGCCCCGACCGCCGAAGCGGACGGGCGCGCGCGTTACTGACGTTCCTGGATGAACTTCACCGCATCGCCGAAGGTCTGGATCGTCTCCGCCGCGTCGTCGGGGATCTCGATGCCGAACTCCTCCTCGAACGCCATGACCAGCTCCACCGTGTCGAGGCTGTCGGCGCCCAGATCGTCGATGAACGAGGCGCTCTCGGTCACCTTGTCCTCGTCGACGCTCAGATGCTCGACCACGATCTTCTTCACGCGCTCCGCGATGTCGCTCATTTCCGTTCCTCACTTGCCGGGGCGCGTCTCCGCCCCTCTTTTCTCTGTCCCGTGCCCCCCGGGGCGGCTGTCGTCTCCCGGGCGTGCCTCGTTTCTCCGGGTATGCGGTCTGCCGCGCCCATACGGAGGGCCTGCCGGACGGCCACGCCCCCCCGCCGAAAGCTGCGCCCCATTAGCATCTTCGCCGGGGAAAGCAAACGCTTTCGCCCAGGCCGAAGCGCGGCGCGAAACACCCCTCAGATCATGGCCAGACCGCCATTCACGTGCAGCACCGCGCCGGTGACATAGGCCGCCTCCGGGCTCGCCAGGTAGAGCGCCGCCGCGCCGATCTCGCCCGGCTCGCCCATCCGGCCCGCGGGCACCTGCGCAAGGATCCTCTCCTTCTGCTCGTCGGTCAGCTTGTCGGTCATGGCGGTTGCGACGAAGCCCGGCGCGATCACGTTCACCGTCACGCCTCGGCTCGCCACCTCGTAGGCGAGCGACTTCGACATGCCGACCAGCCCGGCCTTCGCAGCGGCATAGTTCCCCTGCCCGGGGTTGCCCGTGGCGCCCACGACCGAGCCGACGTTGACGATGCGACCCCAACGCGCCTTCATCATGCCGCGCAGCACGCCCCGCGACAGGCGGAAGGCCGACGTGAGGTTGACGTTCAGCACCTCCTCCCACTCGGCGTCCGACATCCGCATGAACAGATTGTCCCGCGTGACCCCGGCATTGTTGACCAGGATGTCGAGCGCGCCCATCGCCTCGGCCGCCCGCTTCGGCAGCGCGTCGACCGCCTCCGCCTCGGCGAGGTTGCAAGGCAGGACATGCGCCCGCTCGCCAAGCGCGTTCGCCAGCTCCTCCAGCGGTCCCTCCCGCGTGCCCGAAAGCGCCACCGTCGCGCCGGCGCCGTGCAGCGCCCGCGCGACCGCACCGCCGATGCCGCCCGAGGCGCCCGTCACCAGCGCCGCCTTCCCCGTCAGATCGAACATCTCCGTCTCCTTTTCGTCGCCGGCCGCCTCGCGCCGAGGCACGCGCCGGCCCGCACTCCACGCCCGTGGCCGGGCACCGTCTCGTTTGCCGCTATCCGTCACCGCGTCCGGCGCGCGCCGCGGCGCCGGCTCGGCCCTTCCGGGCCGGACCGGCGCCGCGGCCATCGCAAGGACGCGCCGTCAGGGCGCGTCGATGTCGAGGGCGAGGGCGTGGATCCGGCCCACCAGATCCTCGCCCAAGGCCCCGTGCACCGCCCGGTGTCGGGCGAGGCGCGACTGCCCGCGAAACGCCTCGGCGCGGATCCGCACCTGGAAATGGCTCTGACCGCCCTCGCGGTAGCCGGAATGGCCCCGGTGGCTCTCGCTGTCGTCGATCACGACCAGCTCGAGGGGCGCGAACGCCTCCCGAAGCCGCGCGCGGATCTCTGCCGCGACCGGGCCCTCGGCGGGCACCGGAGACTCGGCGGCGTCGCTCGTTGCCGACATTTTCGGCACCTCCCTCTTCTCATGCGCGCGCCAGTGACTACACTCACGCGTCCGAGTCGGGGATAGCCCTCGCGGCGCGCCCCCCGCAAGAGTACGAGTCCCGCGCCGAGGGCGGCGCCGCAGGAGAGGCAGCGTTCCATGACCAAGTCCGATCCCTTCGGATTCGACATCCGCGCGAGCGTCGACAAGAAGAAGCGCAATCGCGGGCGGCGGGGCATGTCGGGCGCCTTCGAAACCTCGCAGCGCGTCTGCGACCATCCCGGCTGCGAGGAGCGCGGGCTCTACCGCGCGCCCAAGTCGCCCGACGAACTCGACGACTATTACTGGTTCTGCAAGCAGCATGTCCGCGAGTACAACCTCAAGTGGAACTTCTTCGAGGGCTCCACCGAGGAAGAGTTCTCCGCCCAGATCGACAATGACCGTGTCTGGGGTCGCAAGACGAAATCGTTCAAGCAATCGGCCGAGGAGCGCGCCTGGGCGCGGCTGGGCGTCGACGACCCGCACCAGGTGCTGGGCGACAACGCCACCCGCAACCCCGGCAAGTCGGTGACGGGCACCCGCAGGTTGCCGCCCAACGAGCGCAAGGCGCTCGAGATCCTCGACGCCAAGGACCACTGGACGAAGGCCGAAGTGCGCAAGTCGTACAAGGCACTCATCAAGGTGCTGCACCCCGACATGAATGGCGGCGACCGCTCCGACGAGGAACGCCTGCAGGAAGTCGTCTGGGCCTGGGACCAGATCAAGGATAGCCGCAACTTCCGCGATTGAGGCACGATCGCGCCCGCGCCGCGCCCGATCGTGACATGCCGGCGCACCTCGGGCGGCCCCTCTCCGGGGCCCGGCCACCCGAGGCACCCGCGACCCGGACCGGCCGCCGGCCTCGCGACCGCGCCCCCCAACGGCATCGTCCCGCGCCCCACGCCAATCCACCATCGAAACGGAACGTCGACCGGCAAGGCGAGGACATCATCCCGGGAGCTCTCCATGAGCGGGCCGGGCTTGGGCTGCGTCTCCCCGAGCGAGCGCCTCCGCGACAGCATCCCACCGGGCTCCGGCATCCGCCTTGTTCTTTTGGGCGAAGATGGTGTTCAGCATCGCGGCCACGGCTGTCCGCTGCTTGGCCGGGGCATGGGCGAGCGCATTCCTCATCCAGTGAACGCGACAGCGTTGGTGCGTGGCGTTGAAT
>LJNT01000116.1 GCA_001314685.1 Rhodobacteraceae bacterium HLUCCA09 | reverse complement strand
ACGCGAGCCGCAGCGCCGCCGTAGGGGAGGCGGCGCGATGAGCCTCTGGGCGAAGCTGCGGATCGGCGCCCAGGCAGCCTTCGGGCTTGCGCTGCTGGTGCTGCTGTGGCGGGGCCTCGACGGGGCCGAGGTGGCGCGCCTGCTCGTCGGCGTCGACTGGGGCTGGCTCGGCTGGGCGCTCGTGGCGCTGACGGTGCAGACCTTCGCCTCGGCCCTGCGCTGGCGCATGACCGCTCGAGCGCTCGGGCAGGATTTCGGTTTTATCAAGGCGGTTTCCGAGTACTACCTCGCGCAGTTCTTCAACCAGACGCTGCCGGGCGGCCTGCTCGGCGACGCCGGCCGCGCCATCCGCGCGCGCCACCATGCCGGGCTGATCCGGGCGAGCCAGGCGGTGGCGTTCGAGCGGCTGATGGGGCAGTTCGCGCTGTTTGCCATCATGGCCTTCGCCTTTCTCGTGGCGATGCTCATCCCCTTCGGCGCGTCATGGCCGCTGTGGCTGACGGCGGCGGGCCTCGCCCCGGCAGCGGGCCTCGCCGCGCTCGCAGGGCTGATCGCGCTCGGCGCGAAGCTGCCGGGCGCGGCGGGCCGCGGCCTCAACGACCTGCAGGCGGCGTTCCGCGCGAGCGTTCTCGACCGCCGCGCCTTCCCGCTGCAGGTGGTGCTGAGCTTCGCCACGGCGGGGCTGAACGTGGCCGCCTTCTACTTCGCCGCCCGCGCCACCGGCACCCAGCTCAGCCTCGCCGAGATCCTGGCGCTTGGCCCCGCCATCCTCGCCTTCATGCTGATCCCGCTCACGGTCAGCGGCTGGGGCCTGCGCGAGGGGGCGGCAGCCGCCCTCTTTCCCTTGGCCGGCGCCTCGGCCGAGGCGGGCCTCGCGGCTTCGGTCACCTTCGGCCTCACCTTCATCGTCGCCGCACTGCCGGGGCTGCTCCCGTTCCTGCGGATGGGACGGGTCGAGCTGACGCCCGAGGACATCGCCGAGCTCGACGACCTCGAGGGCCTCGTCGACCCCGACGACCTGATCGAGCCCGACCCGCCCCTCGTCGCCCTGCGCCGCCGCGCGGGCGCGCGCCTCGCCCGGCTGACGCGCCGCGACGAGCGAGGCACCGGCGGCGACGGCCACGGCTCGCGCAATCCCGCCGAGTGAGCCATTCCGCCCGGTTGCCGGGGCGGGGCGGCTCCCTACACTTCACCGGGCAACAGGAGAGGAAGAAACGATGATCCGACGCCCGATGACCCGTCGGGGCGTGCTGGCCGCCGGCGGCGCCGCGCTGGCGCTGCCCGCCCTGCCCCGCCTCGCCCGCGCCCAGTCGCCCGTGACACTGCAACTGTCGTGGCTGCACTCGGTGCAGTTCGCCGGCTCCTACATCGCGCAGGAGCGCGGGCTGTGGGCCGATGCCGGCCTCGACGTCTCGCTCAACCCGGGCGGCCCCAACGCGCCGGTCGAGCCGCCGGTCATCTCGGGCGACGCGCTGGTGGGAATCTCGGCGGCCGACTACACCGCGGCGGCCGTGGAGCAGGGAGCGCCATTCAAGATACTGATGGTGGCCATGCAGAAGAACCCCTTCGTCATCGCCTCGCTGCCGGGCAACCCCGTCGATGCGCCGGCCGACCTTCAGGGCAAGCGGCTGGGCATGGCTCTGGCCAATCGCCCGGTACTGGAAGCGCTGTGCACGCTCAACGACGTCGATATCGACGCCATCGAGATGGTGCCGACCCAGTATTCCGCCGCGCCGCTCCTGAACGGCGAGGTCGACTGCCTGCTGTGCTGGGAGACCGACCTGCCCGTGGCCATGGCGATCCAGGGCGTCGAGAGCCGCACCATGCTGATGGCCGATTTCGACTATTCGGTGCATTCGCAGACCTACATCGCCACCGAGGACAGTATCGCCAACCGCCGCGACGAGCTGGTGGCTCTGCTGCGGGGCGAGGTGCAGGGATGGGACGCCTACCGCGCGGATACCGACGCCGCCGCGGCGCTCACGGTCGAGACTTTCCCCGACCTCGGTCTCGACCTCGAGACGCAGGAGCTGCAGGCGCAGCGGCAGGTGCCCCTGATGTTCTCCGACCTGACGGAGGCCAACGGCTTCGGCTGGTGGACCGACGACACCGTGGCCGCCAATGTCGAGACGCTGGCGCTGCTGGGCCGCAGCGTGACGCCCGACCTGTGGGACCGCTCGATCCTCGAAGAGGTCCATGCGGGCTGAGGCGCCAGAGGGCGCGCCGCCCGAGATCCGGCTGGAGCGGCTCGCCAAGACGTTCCCCGGCGGGGTAGAGGCGGTGCGCCCGCTCGACCTGACTCTGGCGGGCGGCGAAACGACCGCGCTCGTCGGCCCCTCGGGCTGCGGCAAGTCCACGCTCCTGCGGCTGGTGGCGGGGCTGGAACGCCCCAGCGCCGGCACCGTCTCGATCGGCGGCGAGAGCCCCGAGGCGGTGCGCCGTGCCGCCGGCCTCGCCGTCGCCTTCCAGGATCCCTCGCTGCTGCCGTGGCGGACGGTGCGCGGCAACGTGGCGCTGGCGCTGACGCTTGCCCGCCGCGACGCCGACCCCGCCGCCATCGACCGGCTGGTCGCCCTTGTCGGGTTGCAGGGCTTCGAGGACACGCGGCCCGGCGCGCTATCGGGCGGGATGCGCCAGCGCGCGGCCATCGCCCGCTGCCTCGTGACCGAGCCGCGCCTGCTGCTGCTCGACGAGCCCTTCGGCGCGGTCGACGAACTGACCCGCCGCCAACTGGCCGAGGACCTGCCCCGCATCTGGGAGGCGCGGGGCACCACGACCCTGCTGGTGACCCATTCGGTGACCGAGGCGGTGACGCTGTCCGACCGCATCCTCGTCTTCTCGCCGCGCCCCGCCGAGGTCGTGGCCGACATCGCCGTGCCGCTGGAGCGCCCCCGCTCCGCCTCGGTCGTCCACACCGACGCGGCGCGCGACATCGCCGATGCGGTCTCGGCCGCGCTCGCCGCCGGCGCAGCGGGCCGCGACCGGCCGCTCGCCGCGCAATGAGCCTCGCGGCCGACGCCCCCGCCGGTGTCGGAGCGGCGCGGCCGCGCGGCATGACGGCGACCGGCCTGATCGTGATCTTCCTCGGCTGGGAACTGGCGGCGCGGGCGCTGGCGGGGGCCTACCTGCTCGCCGGTCCGACCGAGGTGGCGGTCTATCTCTGGCAGAACGCGAGGCTGATGGGCCGGGCCCTGGCCGAGACGCTGACGAACGCCGCGGCGGGCTTCGTGCTGGGCAACCTCGCGGCGGTGGCGCTGGCCGCGCTCGCCCTGATCGTGCCGCGGGCCGAGCGGGCCATCGCGGCACTGGCGCTGATCGTCTTCTGCCTGCCGCTGGTGGCCACCGGCCCCATCCTGCGCGTGGTGTTCGGGCCTGGCGCCGGGCCGCAGATCGCGCTGGCCGCGCTCGCCGTCTACTTCACCACGCTCGTTCCCCTGCTCGTGGGCCTGCGCGCGGCACCCGCGGCGTGGTTCGACCTTGTCGCGAGCTACGGTCGCGGGCGCGGCGCGGCGCTCGTGCACGTCCGGGCCATGTCCGCCCTGCCCTACCTGTTCGCCGGCCTCCAGATCGCCGCGCCCGCGGCCATTCTCGGCGCGATGGTGGGCGAGTTCACGGGCGCCGAGCGGGGCATGGGCGTGCTCGCCATCCAGGCGATGCGCGCGCTCGACGTCGAGGCGACATGGGCGCTGGCGACGCTGGCCGCCGTGACATCGATCGCCGCCTACGCCGCGCTCGGCGCGCTGGGCCGGGCGCTGGCGCCCGAGGCGCCGCCTGCGCTGCTGGCGCCCCCGCCGGCGACGCAAGCCGCGGGGCGGCGCTGGGGCGACCAGGCAGTGCACATGGCCGTTGTCACGGCGGCCGCACTGGCGCTGTGGCAGGCGACGCCGTGGCTGCTGGGCCTCAACGCGTTCTTCGCCAAGGGGCCGGGCGACATCTGGGCCTTCCTCGTCACCGGCGCCGGTGCGGCGGAGCACCGCGCGACCCTCGGCGCGGCGCTGGGGGAAACCGCACTCTACGCCGTGCCGGGCTACCTCGCCGGCCTCGCCCTCGGTGCCGGGCTGGCGATGGCGCTGGTGCTCGCGCCGGCGCTGGCCACGGTGGCGATGCCGGTGGCGGTGGCGCTGCGCTCGGTGCCCATCGTCACCACCGCGCCGCTGCTGGTGCTGCTGATGGGGCGCGGGGCGGTGGGCACGACCGTGATCGTGGCCGTGATGGTCTTCTTCCCCACCTTCGTCGCCTGCCTGCACGGGCTGCGGCAGGCGCCGGGGCAGGCGCTCGACGTGGCCGACAGCTTTGCCGCCGGGCGCCTCGCGCGGCTCGTCCACATGCAGGTGCCCGCGATGCTGCCCGCCTTCTTCGCCGCCGCCCGCATGGCCGTGCCCGCCGCCGTGCTGGCCGTGACGGTGGTGGAGTGGCTGGCGACGGGCCGCGGCCTCGGCGCGCTGATGGCGCTCTCGGCGTCGCTGTCGGATTACGGCACGCTGTGGTCGTGCGTGGTGCTGGTGGCCGTGCTCTCGGCCCTGGGCTACGCTGCCGTGGGCGCGGCCGAGCGCCGGGTGCTATCGGTCTACGCGGCCGAGCAGCTCGCCCGATGACGGCGCCGGCGGCCTTCGCCATCCCCGGCGAGCTGACGACGCGGACGGGGGGCTACATCTACGAGCGGCGTCTGCTCGAGGGGCTGCGCACGCGCGGTCACGACATGGCCCATCAAAGGCTGCCGGACAGCTTCCCCGACCCCACGCAGGCCGACATGGCACAGGCGCTGGCGATGCTCGAGGCGGTGCCGCCCGAGCGGCCGCTGATCCTCGACGGCTTCGTCTTCGGGGCGGGCGAGGGGCTGGAGCGGGTGCGCGCGCCCATCGTCGGCATGGTCCATCACCCGCTCGCGCTGGAGGAGGGCCTGAGCACGGCCCGCCGCGCCCACCTGCGCGCGACGGAAGCGGCCAACGTGGCGCGTGCCGCCCACATCCTCGTGCCGAGCCCGCATACGCGCCAGGTGCTGGTCGAGCGCTACGGCGCCGACCCGGCGCTTGTCACCATCGCGCCGCCCGGCGTCGACCGCCCCACCCTGACCCGCGCGCCCGAGGCGCCGCCGCTGATTCTCTCGGTCGGCATCCTGCACCCGCGCAAGGGCCACGACGTGCTGCTCGACGCGCTGGCGGCCCTGACCGATCTGGACTGGCGCGCGGTGATCGTCGGCAAGAGCCACGACGCCGCCCATGCCGCCGCCCTCGCGGCGCAGGTCGACCGGCTGGGCCTGGGCGGGCGGGTGACCCTCGCCGGCGAAGTGGAGCCGGGCGAGCTCGAGGCGCTCTATTCCCGCGCCGCGCTGTTCGCGCTCGCCACGCGCTACGAGGGCTACGGCATGGTCTTTGCCGAGGCTCTGGTGCGGGGTCTGCCGGTGGTCGCCACGCGCACCGGCGCGGTGCCCGACACGGTGCCGGCGGGCACAGGCGTGCTCGCGCCGCCGGGCGACGCGCGCGCCTTCGCCGCCGCGCTGCGCTCGGTGCTGGGCGACACGGCGGAGCGCGCGCGCCTCACAGAGGGCGCGGCGCTCGCCGGCGCCGACCTTCCTCGGTGGCAGGAGACGGCCGAGATCGCGGGCGAGGTGCTCGATCGCGTCGCGGCGTGCGCGCGGTAGGGCTCAGGCGGGCCGGGCGGCGCCCTTGCGGGCGAAGCGGGCCGGGGAGAGCGCGGAAAGGTCGAGGTTGGGCCGGTCGCCCGCGACGAGGCGCGCGAGCAGACGGCCCGTCTTGGTCCCCGCCGTCAGCCCGACATGGTGGTGCCCGAAGCCGAGCCAGGCGCCCGCGAGGCCCGGCGCGGCGCCGACCACGGGCAGCGAGGCGGCGGTGGCGGGGCGGTGGCCCATCCACTCGCGCTCGCCCTGCCACCCGAGGTCGGGGAAGGCACGCCGAGCCTGCCGCCGCAGCAGGACGAAGGGCGCGCGCGAGGGGCCGCCCTGAGGACGCCGAACTCCACGATGCCGGCGAGGCGCAGCCGCCGCTCCATCGGCGTCGCCACGAACTTGCCCGCCGAGACCATCAGCGTCGCGCGCGGCCTGCCCGAGGGGGCGACGAGCTCGAGGTGGCAGCCCCGCTCGGTCTCGAGCGGCACGTCTAGACCGAGGCGCCGGGCGAGCGGGCCCGACCACGCCCCCGTCGTCACCACCGTCGCGTTGGCGTGCGAGAGGTAGCGCGCGAGCCCCGGCGCGAGGCGCGGCAAGTAGGGCCAGCGCAGGAAGAGCGAGCCAGCGCGGCTCATCAGCAGGCGGGGGGCCGCGCGCATCAGCCCCGGCACCGTCACCGGCACGACGGCCGAGGCCGCGAGCACGTCCCCGCTGCCGCGGCTGGCCCCGGCGGCCGGGCCGTCGCGGTCAACCAGCGTGACGCGCGTGCCGCCGCGGGCGAGCTCCAGCGCCGTGGCCACGCCGACGATGCCGGCGCCGATCACGGCGACGTGCCGCGGGGCGGCGGAGGGCGCGGGCGTGTCGGGCATGGGCTGGCCTTCGGCTGCGGGCCGCGCGACGCCGGGCAGGCCGGGCGCTGGTGTCAAGAAGCCCCTGATGCGGCACGGCTGGCACGCCGCGCGATCTTGGCGGTTCCCATCCGCGGCGCGCTGGGCTAGGCCCCGGGGCGTCACGTTCCTGTCATGCTGCCCCGGACACCGCCCGATGCCAACGCCCACCCAGCCCAAGCTGATCGCCGGAAACTCCAACCCAACGCTGGCCAACGGCATCGCCCGTCGCGTCTCGATGCATCGCGGCATGCAGGTGGGCCTCGTCGAGGCGCGGGTCGAGCGGTTCAACGATGCCGAGATCTTCGTCGAGGTGTTCGAGAACGTCCGCGGCGAGGACATGTTCGTGATCCAGTCGACGTCGACCCCCGCCAACGACAACCTGATGGAACTCCTGATCATGGCCGACGCGCTGCGGCGCTCGTCGGCGGCGCGGATCACCGGCGTCATTCCCTATTTCGGCTACGCGCGGCAGGACCGGCGCACCAAGGCGCGCACCCCGATCTCGGCCAAGCTGGTGGCGAACATGATGGTCGCCGCGGGTATCGAGCGGGTGCTGACGATGGACCTGCATGCCGCCCAGATCCAGGGCTTCTTCGACATCCCCGTCGACAACCTCTACGCCTCGCCGATCTTCGCCCTTGACGTGCGCGCCGGTTTCAAGGGCCGGCTCGACGACATCGTGGTGGTCTCGCCCGACGTGGGAGGCGTGGCCCGCGCCCGCGAACTCGCCCAACGGATCGGGGCGCAGCTCGCCATCGTCGACAAACGGCGAGAGAAGGCGGGCGAGGTCGCCGGCATGACCGTGATCGGTGACGTCGAGGGCAAGATCTGCCTGATCGTCGACGATATCTGCGACACCGCCGGAACGCTGTGCAAGGCGGCCGAGGTGCTGCAAGAGCAGGGCGCGGTCGAGGTGCATGCCTACATCTCGCACGGTGTGCTCTCGGGCCCGGCGGTCGAGCGGATCACGAACTCGGTCATGAAGAGCCTCGTCATCACCGACTCGATCCAGCCGACGCAGGCGGTCAAGGCGGCGCCCAACATCCGCATCGTGCAGACCGCCCCGATCTTCGCGCAGGCGATCCTGAACATCTGGAACGGCACGTCGGTCTCGTCGCTCTTCGACCACGAGACGCTGGCGACGATCTACGAGGGCATGTACTGACACCCCGCGCAGACGCGCGTCAGAGCGCCCAGTCGTCGTCGTGCGGCAGGGGGCCGAGAGCCATCCACGCCACGCGCAGGCGGGCGATGCGCGTGTCGGACCACACCTTGAAGACGATCTCGGCGCTCTCGCCCGACACGTTCTCGGCGGTCAGATCGCCGCGGATATTGGCCGAACTGTCGTAATCCCACATCTCGGGCGCGACAAAGACGGTGGGCGCGGTGCGGAAGGGGCGCGGGAAGCGCACGGTGCGGCGCACGAGGCGAGGGCCGTCGCCCGTCCACATGGCGCCACTCGTCTCGAAGTCGGAAAAGAGCATGAGGCTGCCCTTCGCCACGCCGAGGCCATTTCCGTCGATCCGTTCCATCGGGCGTTCCCTGCCGCCGAAAGACGGCAGGAATTGGGCACGCGGGCGCCGAGAGCGGACCGACGGGCGTCCGTAGCGCGAATCGTGCGCGATGGGGGCCACGGGCGCTGCGTGCGGCATGGTCCAGGCCGGCGCGGAGGCACCGGCGCGTATAAACACCCGCCTTGCGGGGGCCCGTTACACCATGTCCTCGATGAGTTGCACGAGATCGTCGACGAGGAGATGCGCGGCGTCGCGGTGCTCCTCCGGCGCCTCGTCGGCCTTGCGGCGGGCCGCCTCGAGATGGGCCTCGACCTCGGCCTTGTTGTCGGCAGTCGCGGTGTAGGCGCGCTCGGCGAGCACTGCCGTTCCTCCCTGCGTGATCTCGGCGAATCCGCCGGTCACGGCGTAGCTCTTGACCGCGCCGTCGGCGGCAGTCACCACGACGAGGCCGGGGCGCAGCGTGGTGATGACCGGCGCGTGATCGGGCATCGCGGTGAACTGGCCCTCGGCGCCGGGCAGGCGCACCTCGCGCGCCTCGTAGGAGTCGAGCCGCCGCTCGGGCGAGACCAGGTCGAAATGCATCGTGTCAGCCATCGTCAGCTCCCGATGAGCATGGCGCCTCTGCCGGCCCGTGGCCCGGACTTGTGGTCAATATCCGGGCCACTGGCCGACGGGAGCGCGATCAGGCCGCCTCTGCGGCCATTTTTTCGGCCTTGGCGACCGCTTCATCGATATCGCCCACCATGTAGAAGGCGCCTTCGGGCAGGTGGTCGTACTCGCCGGCGACCACGGCCTTGAACGAGGCGATCGTCTTCTCCAGCGGCACCTGCACGCCGGGCGAGCCGGTAAACACCTCGGCCACGTCGAAGGGCTGGCTGAGGAACCGCTGGATCTTGCGGGCGCGGGCCACGGTCAGCTTGTCCTCTTCCGACAGCTCGTCCATGCCGAGAATGGCGATGATGTCCTGCAGGGCCTTGTAGCGTTGCAGGATGCCCTGAACGTCGCGCGCCACCTGGTAGTGCTCCTCGCCGACCACGGCGGGGTCGAGGATCCGGCTGGTCGAGTCGAGCGGGTCGACCGCGGGGTAGATCCCGAGCTCCGAGATCGCACGGCTCAGCACCGTCGTCGCGTCGAGGTGGGCGAAGGAGGTGGCCGGCGCGGGGTCGGTCAGGTCGTCGGCGGGCACGTAGATCGCCTGCACCGAGGTGATCGAGCCCGCGTTGGTCGAGGTGATCCGCTCCTGCATCTGGCCCATGTCGGTGGCGAGCGTCGGCTGGTAGCCCACGGCCGAGGGGATGCGGCCCAGAAGCGCCGACACCTCGGAGCCCGCCTGCGTGAAGCGGAAGATGTTGTCGACGAAGAACAGCACGTCGGTGCCCGACGAGTCGCGGAACTGCTCGGCCATCGTCAGGCCCGACAGGGCGACCCGCATCCGCGCGCCCGGCGGCTCGTTCATCTGGCCGTAGACCAGCGCCACCTTCGACTTCGTCAGGTCCTCGGCGTCGATCACCCCCGACTCGATGAACTCGTAGTAGAGGTCGTTGCCCTCGCGCGTGCGCTCGCCCACCCCGGCGAAGACCGAATAGCCCGAGTGCACCTTGGCGATGTTGTTGATCAGTTCCTGGATGAGCACGGTCTTGCCCACGCCGGCGCCGCCGAACAGGCCGATCTTGCCGCCCTTGGAATAGGGGGCGAGCAGGTCGATAACCTTGATGCCGGTGACGAGGATCTCCGACGTGGTGGCCTGTTGCGCAAAGGTCGGCGCCTCGGCATGGATGGGCCTGGTCTCGTTGGCGCTGATCTCGCCCTTCTCGTCGATGGGCTCGCCGACGACGTTCATGATCCGGCCGAGCGTCGCGTCGCCCACGGGCACGGTGATCGGCCCGCCGCTGTTGCGCACCTCCTGGCCGCGCACGAGGCCCTCGGTCGCATCCATGGCGATGGCGCGTACCGTGTTCTCGCCGAGGTGCTGGGCGACCTCGAGCACGAGGCGCTTTCCGTGATTGTCGGTCTCGAGAGCGTTGAGGATGTCGGGGAGCTCGCCGTCGAAGCGCACGTCGACGACGGCGCCGATGACCTGCGTGATCTTGCCCTTGTTCTCAGCCATTCATTCGTCTCCGGTTCCCTTTGGGCGCCGCCGCCCGAATTCTTGTCATCCGTCCGTCGGGCCCGTGTGCCCGGCCGACCGTACCGCCCTAGAGCGCCTCGGCGCCCGAGATGATCTCGATGAGCTCGGTCGTGATGGCCGCCTGGCGCGTCCGGTTGTATTCGAGCGTCAGGTCGTCGATCATGTCGCCGGCGTTGCGCGTCGCGTTGTCCATCGCCGACATCCGCGCGCCCTGCTCGGACGCTGCGTTCTCGAGGAGCGCGGTGAAAATCTGCGTCGCAACCGCCCGCGGCAGCAGGTCGGCCAGCACCGATTCCTCCGAGGGCTCGTAGTCGGTGAGCGTGCCCGCGCGCTCGGCCTCGTCGCCCGTATCGTCGAAATCCGCGGGGATGATCCTCTGTGCGGTCGGCTCCTGCGAGATCACCGACTGGAAGCGCGCGTAGAAGATCGTGGCGACGTCGAATTCGCCCTCGTCGAAGCGACCCAGGATGCCCTGCGCGATCGACAGCGCGTCTTCGTAGCCCAGCCGCTTGACCCCCGAGAGATCGACATGATCGTCGCCGAGCGTGTCGGGCTGGAAGCGCTTGAGCTGGTCGCGGCCCTTGCGCCCGACGGTCATGATGTGGACGGTCTTGCCCTCGCCCTTGAGCCGTTCGGCGTGCTGGCGCGCGAGCTTGACGATCGACGTGTTGAAGCCGCCGCAGAGGCCGCGCTCGGCCGTCATCACGACCAGCAGGTGGCGCTGGTCGCTGCCGGTGCCGGCGAGCAGCTTCGGCGCGCTTTCGCTGCCCTTCACCGCGCGGGCGAGGCCGCCGACGACGGTCTCCATCCGCTCGGCATAGGGGCGCGCGGCCTCCGCGGCCTCCTGCGCCCGGCGCAGCTTGGCGGCGGCGACCATCTGCATCGCCTTGGTGATCTTCCGGGTCGACTTGACCGAGTTGATCCGGTTCTTGAGGTCCTTCAGGCTGGGCATGACGCTCCCTTATCCAGAGATCGGCCCGCCCTCAGGCGAAGCTCTTGGCGAATTCCTCGATCACGCCCTTCAGGCGGTCGGCGGCGTCGCCCTTGATCTTCGGATCCTCGTTGGTGATCCACTCGAGCACGTCGGCGTGCTTGGTGCGCAGGTGGCGGAGCAGCCCCTCCTCGAATCGGCTGACCTGGCTCACGTCGACCTTGTCGAGGAAGCCCTGCGTGCCGGCGAAGATCACCGCCACGATCTCGGCGTTGGTGAGCGGCGAATACTGCGGCTGCTTGAGCAGCTCGGTCAGGCGCGCACCGCGGTTGAGCAGGCGCTGGGTGGCCGCGTCGAGGTCGGAGCCGAACTGCGCGAAGGCTGCCATCTCTCGATACTGTGCAAGCTCGAGCTTCATCGAGCCGGCGACCGACTTCATCGCGCCGGTCTGGGCGGCCGAGCCGACTCGGCTGACCGAGAGGCCGGTGTTCACCGCGGGGCGGATGCCCTGGTAGAACAGGTCGGTCTCGAGGAAGATCTGGCCGTCGGTGATCGAGATCACGTTGGTCGGGATGAAGGCCGAGATATCGCCGGCCTGGGTCTCGACGATGGGCAGCGCGGTCATCGAGCCGGCGCCCATGTCGTCGTTCATCTTCGCCGAACGCTCGAGCAGGCGGGAGTGGAGGTAGAACACGTCGCCGGGGAAGGCCTCGCGGCCGGGCGGGCGGCGCAGCAGAAGAGACATCTGGCGATAGGCAACGGCCTGCTTCGACAGGTCGTCGTAGACGATCAGGGCATGGCGGCCGTTGTCGCGGAAATACTCGGCCATCGCGCAGGCGGCGTAGGGGGCGAGATACTGCATCGGCGCCGGGTCGGAGGCGGTGGCGGCGACGATGGTGGTATAGTCGATCGCACCCGTCTCTTCGAGCTTCTTCACGAGCTGCGCGACGGTCGACCGCTTCTGGCCGACGGCGACGTAGATGCAGTAGAGCTTCTTGCTCTCGTCGTCGCCGGCGGCGTCGTTGTAGCTCTTCTGGTTGAGGATCGTGTCGAGCGCCACGGCGGTCTTGCCGGTCTGGCGGTCGCCGATGATGAGCTCGCGCTGGCCGCGGCCGATCGGGATCATGGCGTCGATGGCCTTCAGCCCCGTCGCCATCGGCTCGTGCACCGACTTGCGCGGGATGATGCCCGGCGCCTTGACGTCGGCCACGCGGCGCTCTGCCGCCTTGATCTCGCCCTTGCCGTCGAGCGGAATGCCGAGCGCGTCGACCACGCGGCCGAGCAGACCGTCGCCCACCGGCACGTCGACGATCGACTGGGTGCGCTTGACGGTGTCGCCCTCGCCGATGTCGCGGTCGGAGCCGAAGATCACGATGCCGACATTGTCTTCCTCGAGGTTCAGCGCCATGCCGCGGATGCCGCCCGGAAACTCGACCATCTCGCCGGCCTGCACGTTGTCGAGGCCGTGAACGCGGGCGATGCCGTCGCCCACCGACAGCACCGTGCCGACTTCGGCGACCTCGGCCTCTTCGCCGAAGCCCTTGATCTGGTCCTTGAGGATCGCGGAGATTTCCGCAGCTTGCAGAGCCATTACCCGACCTCTTTCATGGCGTTCTGGAGGTTGGCGAGCCGCGTGCGGATCGACGTGTCGATCATCTTCGAACCCACCTTCACGATCAGGCCGCCGATCAGTTCCTCGTCGACGGACGTGTTCAGCTTGATGTTGCGCCCGAAGCGCACGCGGAGCAGGTCCGCGATCTTGGTCTTCTGCTCGTCGGAGAGCGCGACGGCCGAGGTGACCTGCGCCTCGACCTCGCCCTTCTCGGCCGCGATCATGGCGTGCAGGCGCGACACGAATTGCGGCAGGGTGAAGAGCCGCCGCTTCTCGGCCATCAGGCCCAGCGTGTTGGCGGTCATCTTCGACAGGCCCATCGCACCGGCGAGCGCGCCCACCATCGCCACCATCTCGTCACGACCGACGCGGGGCGAGGCGATCACGGCGCGCAGATCGTCGGAGGCATCGAGCGCACCCGCAAGCGCGTCGGCATCCGCTTCCAGCGCCTCGAGGTCGCCTGCCTCCTTGCAGATGTCGAACAGCGCCTGGGCGTAGCGCCCGGCGATGCTGGCTGAGATCGAAGCCGTCTCTGACACGTCCACCCCTTCATCCTGTCGGCCCGCTCCGCGCCCGGCGGGCCAGGGGCGAACGGCACGCAAGGTCTCGCCCCCTCGAAAGGAGCGCCCCCTTGGATTGGGAAGGCGTCTAGCAGAGCCATGTGGGCGCTGCAACTGCGTAGGCGGGCTCTTTCGCAGATGCGGCAAGACGCGGCGGAAGACCCTTTTTCATCTATATTTCAATATATTGCGATCAGTGGCAGCGTCGGCGCGTCGGCGCGGCCCGCGCCGTTAGCGCAATCGATCCGCCTGCGCCAGGGCCCTGCCCTGCGGCCGGCCGCGGCGCGCCGCGCTCATCCCGGGCGCACGCGGGCGGGCTTGGGCGCGGGCGCGGCGACGCCGTCGAGGATTCTCAGAGGCGAGCGCACCTCGTCCTTCACCGAGGCGCCGCCGGGCCGCCGCCCCTCCTTCGACGCCTCGACGAGAAAGACACCGCCGGCGAGCGAGTTCGACACGCGCCGCCCGGCCTTTTCCACCCAGCCCGCGCTCTTGAGCCAGAAGCGGCTCTCCGACGGCGGCGAGAACAGCGCCGCCATGTGCCGCTCGGGCACGAAGGCGTGCCGCTTGAGCTGGGCCTCGAGCTGGCCGAGCGAATAGGGCCGGCCGAAGCCGAAGGGCGTCACGTCGCGCCGCGCCCACAGGCCCGAGCGGTTGGGCACCACGAACAGCGCCCGCCCGCCGGGGCCGAGCACGCGGGACGCCTCCTCGAGCAGGGCGGGCGGGTTCTCGCAGGTCTCCAGCCCGTGCAGCACGATCAGCTTGTCGACGAATCCGGTGTCGACGGGCCAGAGCGTCTCCTCGCAGAGCACCGAGACGTTCGGCGCGCCCGCAGGCCACGGCATCACCCCCTGCTGGGCGGGCATCAGCGCGATCACCCGCCGCGCCGTCTGCAGGTAGGGCCGCAGGAGCGGCACCGCGAAGCCGAAGCCCACCACGTTCTGCCCGCGCACCTCGCCCGGCGACCAGAACGCCTCGACCCGGTCTCGCACGGCGCGCTGCGCGACCCGCCCGATCCGGGTCCGGTAATAGAAGTCTCTGAGGTCGTGCACGTCGAGATGCATTGCGCCGCGCCTTCGCTTCGGGCCACCCTAGGTGAACATATGCCCTCGCCGGCGTTGACGGAACGCCCCCGGCGCAACGGACCGGACAAGGTGCACGAGGGGCACGTCGCGCTGTCTGCCGACCGAGTGGCACCCGACGGACGAGGAGGAGACAAGATGACCGAAGCGCCTGCCAACCGTGCCCCCGAGATCGTGACCATCCCCTGCCGGACCGACAATTACGCCTTCCTCGTCCTCGACCCCGAGGGCACGGGCGCGGCCCTGGTCGACGCGCCGGAGGCGAGCCCCATCGCCGCCGAGCTCGAGCGCCGCGGCCGACGGCTGACCGACATCCTCATCACCCACCACCACGGCGACCATGTCGCGGGCGTGGAGGCGCTGCGCGCGGACGGCGTGCGAGTGATCGGGGCGGGCCGCGACGCCCACCGGCTGCCCACGCTCGACGAGGCCGTCGAGCCGGGCGACACCTTCACCCTGTACGGCCACGCCGTGCACGTCATGGAGGCGTCGGGCCACACCATGGGCCACGTCGCCTACCACCTGCCCAACGCGCACGCGGTCTTCACCGGCGACAGCCTGATGGCGATGGGCTGCGGGCGGCTCTTCGAGGGCGACGCCGAGACGATGTGGAACAGCCTTTGCGGCATCGCGGCACTGCCGCCCGAGACGATCGTCTGCTCGGGCCACGAATACACCGAGGCCAATTGCCGCTTCGCCGAGACGGTCGATGCCGGCAACCCCGCGCTCGAAGCGCGCATCCACGCGGTGAAGGCGCAGCGCGCGGCCGGCAGGCCCACCGTTCCCTCGCTGCTCGCCGAGGAACTCGCCGCCAACCCTTTCCTGCGCGCGCGCGACGCCGACATGAAGGAAAAGCTCGGCATGGCCGGGGCGGACGATGCGGAGGTCTTCGCCGAGATCCGCCGCCGAAAGGACGCATTCTGATGGCCGCCGCCGGGTCGGCCCGGGGACGGTGCACTTGTGCGGGAGGGCGCGCGCTCCCATATGCGCCCTCGGCCCGTCGACGCGGTGCACGAGCGGATCACAATTTGAGCATGCGCCGAAGGATACGGCGGATCGCGCAAGAAAATACTTGAAGCCGCCGCTCGCCCAACCAAACTTTAATCTCATGAGGCCACGGTCGCTGCGGTCTCTCGCGCGCCCCGCGCGCCCCGCCGCGGCCCGACAGGAAAGGAACAGGTCACGTGCCGTCGTTCTCCAACACCCTAGAGCAAGCAATCCATGCCGCGCTGGGCCTGGCCAACGCGCGCCGCCACGAGCTCGCGACGCTGGAGCACCTGTTGCTGGCGCTGATCGACGAGCCGGACGCGGCCAAGGTCATGCAGGCCTGCGATGTCGATCTCGACGAGCTGCGCAAGACGCTCGAGGCCTTCATCGAAGACGATCTGTCGACGCTGGTGACCGAGGTCGAAGGGTCGGAGGCGGTGCCCACCGCCGCCTTCCAGCGCGTGATCCAGCGCGCCGCGATCCACGTTCAGTCCTCCGGCCGGACGGAGGTGACCGGCGCCAACGTGCTCGTCGCCATCTTCGCCGAGCGCGAGTCGAACGCCGCCTACTTCCTGCAGGAGCAGGACATGACACGCTACGATGCGGTCAACTTCATCGCCCACGGCGTCGCCAAGAACCCCTCGTTCGGCGAGAGCCGCCCCGTCACCGGCGCGGGCGACATGGACGACGAATCGAGCGCCGACGACGCCGCCGAGAGCGGGTCCGACAACAAGGAGAGCGCGCTCGCCAAGTATTGCGTCGATCTCAACGCCAAGGCCAAGAAGGGCGATGTCGACCCGCTGATCGGCCGCGAGAACGAGGTCGAGCGTTGCATCCAGGTGCTCTGCCGCCGCCGCAAGAACAACCCGCTTCTGGTGGGCGACCCCGGCGTGGGCAAGACCGCCATCGCCGAGGGGCTGGCGCGCAAGATCGTCGCCGGCGAGACGCCCGAGGTGCTGCAGGGCGCCACGATCTATTCCCTCGACATGGGCGCGCTGCTCGCCGGCACCCGCTATCGCGGCGATTTCGAGGAGCGGCTGAAGGCCGTCGTCTCGGAGCTCGAGAATCACCCCGACGCGATTCTGTTCATCGACGAGATCCACACGGTGATCGGCGCCGGCGCCACGTCGGGCGGCGCGATGGATGCCTCGAACCTGCTCAAGCCCGCGCTGCAGGGCGGCAAGCTGCGCTGCATGGGGAGCACGACCTACAAGGAGTTCCGCCAGCACTTCGAGAAGGATCGCGCGCTTAGCCGCCGCTTCCAGAAGATCGACGTCAATGAGCCCTCGGTCGACGATGCGGTTAAGATCCTCAAGGGGCTGAAGCCCTATTTCGAGACGCATCACGAGATCAAGTACACATCGGACGCGATCAAGACCGCGGTCGAGCTGTCGGCCCGCTACATCAACGACCGAAAGCTGCCCGACAAGGCGATCGACGTGATCGACGAGGCGGGCGCGGCCCAGCACTTGCTGGCCGAGAGCAAGCGGCGCAAGACGATCGGCCCGAGGGAGATCGAGGCGGTGGTCGCCAAGATCGCCCGCATCCCGCCGAAGAACGTCAGCAAGGACGACGCGATCGTCCTCAAGGAGCTGGAGCCGACGCTCAAGCGCGTGGTCTTCGGACAGGATCCGGCCATCGATGCGCTGTGCTCGGCCATCAAGCTGGCCCGCGCCGGCCTGCGCGAGCCCGAAAAGCCCATCGGCAACTACCTGTTCGCCGGTCCCACCGGCGTCGGCAAGACCGAGGTCGCCAAGCAGCTCGCCGCGTCGCTCGGCGTCGAGATGCTGCGCTTCGACATGTCGGAATACATGGAGAAGCACGCGGTCTCCCGCCTCATCGGCGCGCCCCCGGGCTATGTCGGCTTCGACCAGGGCGGCCTGTTGACCGACGGCGTCGACCAGCATCCCCACTGCGTGCTCCTGCTCGACGAGATCGAGAAGGCCCACCCCGACGTGTTCAACATCCTGCTGCAGGTGATGGACCACGGCAAGCTGACCGATCATAACGGCCGGCAGGTCGACTTCCGCAACGTGGTGCTGATCATGACGTCGAACGCCGGCGCACAGGAGCAGGCCAAGTCGGCCGTGGGCTTCGGCCGCGAGCGGCGCGAGGGCGAGGACACCGCTGCCATCGAGCGAACCTTCACGCCCGAGTTCCGCAACCGGCTCGACGCGGTCATCAGCTTCCAGCCGCTGCCGAAGGAGACGATCCTGCAGGTGGTCGAGAAATTCGTGCTTCAACTCGAGGCGCAGCTGATGGACAGGAACGTGTCGATCGAGCTGACCAAGCCGGCCGCCGAATGGCTCGCCGACAAGGGCTACGACGACAAGATGGGCGCCCGCCCGCTGGGCCGGGTGATCCAGGAGCACATCAAGAAGCCGCTGGCCGAGGAGCTTCTGTTCGGCAAGCTCGCCAAGGGGGGCGTCGTGCGCGTCTCGATCGAGGATGGCGCGCTGAAGCTCGACATTCAGGAGCCGGGCAACCCGCAGCTCTCGTCGAAGAAGCCGCCGCTCCTCACCGCCGAATGAGGCCGGCCCACACCGGATCGGGGCGCCTTCGGGCGCCCTTTTTCGTGACCCTCGCGGCTCTGGCTGCGGCCTTCGCCGCCACGGCGGCGGCGCAGCAACAGCCCCGGTTCGCGCTGCCCGTCGAGTGCACCCTCGGGCACGACTGCTACATCCAGCAATACGTCGACCGCGACCCCGGTCCGGGCGTGCGCGACTTCGCCTGCGGCGCACTCGCCAACGATGGCCACAAGGGCACCGACATCGCCCTGCCCACCGAAGCGGCGATGCGCGCCGGCGTCGCCGTGATGGCTGCCGCGCCCGGCACCGTGCTGCGCGTCCGGGACGGGATGGCCGATATCCGCCAGGGCACCGAGGGCGCCCCCGATGTGGCAGGGCGCGATTGCGGCAACGGGCTTGTCATCGACCATGGCGGCGGCTGGGAGACACAGTATTGTCACCTCCGGCAGGGCTCCGTTGCGATCCGCCCGGGCGATCGGGTCCGCGCCGGCACCGTGCTCGGCCTCGTGGGCATGTCCGGGCTCGCGAGCTTTCCCCACCTGCATCTCTCGGTCCGCCACGAGGGCCGCGTGGTCGACCCGTTCCGCCCCGCCGCCGACGCGTCCTGCGGGGGGCCCGAGCGCCCGCTCTGGGCCGACCGGATCGCCTACGACCCGGGCGGCGTGATCGACGCCGGCCTCGCCGAGGCCGTGCCCGATTTTGACGCGATCAAGGCCGGCCTGCCGGAAGACGGGCTCGGCACGCGCGCCCCCGCGATCGTAGCCTGGGCCTTTCTCGCCAACGGGCAGGCGGGCGACGTGGTCGCCTTCGAGATCACCGGCCCTGCCGGCCCCTTCGCGCGCCACGAGGTGACGATCGAGCGCGCGCAGCCCTTCCTGTTCCGCGCCTTCGGCCGCCGCGCCCCCGAGGGCGGCCTGCCCGAGGGCACCTGGACCGCGAAAGCCACCCTGATCCGCGACGGTGCCCCCCTCGACACGGCGGAGGTGCGCGCCGCGATCCCCTGAGCGCCCCCGCTCAGCGCCGGGCCGCGAAGAAGGTCTTGAGCAGCCGTTCCGCCTCGGCCTCGCCCACCCCGTCGATCACCTCCGGCGCGTGGTGGGCCTGCGGATGGGTGAAGACGCGCGCCCCGTGCGCCACCCCGCCCGACTTGGGGTCGGCCGCGCCATAGACCAGCCGGGCGATCCGCGCCGCCGCGATGGCGCCCGCGCACATCGCGCAGGGCTCCAGCGTGACGTAGAGCGCGTGGCCCGGCAACCGCTCCGACCCCGCCGCCGCGCAGGCCGCCCGGAGCGCCAGCATCTCGGCATGGGCCGAGGGGTCGGCCAGTTCGCGCGTGCGGTTGCCGGCGCGAGCCACCACTGCGCCGCCGGGCGAGACCACGACCGCGCCCACCGGCACCTCGCCCCGCTCCGCCGCCGCGCGCGCCTCGTCCAGCGCCGCCGCCATGTGCCCCGCGAACCGCATGGGCCCCGCCATGGCGCGGCCCGCGCCGCTTGGCAAGCCCGCGCCGCCCCGGTATGGCCGCTCCATGTCGGACATCCCCCAGAAGGGCGAGCGCATCGCCAAGGTCATCGCCCGGTCGGGCCGCGCCTCGCGCCGCGAGGCCGAGCGGCTGATCGGCGAGGGCCGCGTCGCGGTCAACGGCCGCCGCATCGACAGCCCCGCCCTCGACATCGGCCCCAAGGATCGCGTCACCGTCGACGACCAGCCGCTCGCCGCGCCCGAGCCGCCGCGGCTCTGGCTCTACCACAAGCCGCCGGGCCTCGTGACCACGGCGAGGGATGAGAAGGGCCGCCGCACCGTGTTCGACGCGCTCCCCGAGGGGATGCCGCGGGTGCTGTCGGTCGGCCGGCTCGACCTCAATTCCGAGGGCCTGCTGCTGCTCACCAACGACGGCGCGCTCAAGCGGCGCATGGAACTGCCGGCGACCGGCTGGCTGCGGCGCTACCGCGTGCGGGTGCACGGCACGCCGAGCGACGAGCGGCTCGCCCCGCTGCGCGAGGGACTTGTGCTCGACGGCGAGCGGTTCCAGCCCATGCAGGTGAGCCTCGACCGCCAGCAGGGGGCGAATGCCTGGCTGACGGTGGCGCTGCGCGAGGGCAAGAACCGCGAGATCCGCCGCGCGCTCGAGGCGGCGGGTCTGCCCGTCTCGCGCCTGATCCGGGTCAGCTACGGGCCGTTCCAGCTGGGCAAGCTCACGTCCGGCGCGGTGGAAGAAGTGCGCGCCCGCGTCCTGCGCGACCAGCTCGGCCTCGACGCAGAGTTCCGCCCGACCGACAAGGCCCGCCCGCCGCAGCGGCCTGCCGACAGGCCCGCCCCGCGCCGCCGCCGCAAGCCCCCCGCCCGCGGCTGACGCGCGCCGCCCACCCGGCCTGCCACCCGCGATCCGCTCCGGAGCCGTCCTCGCCTGCCCAGCGAGATCCGGGCGGGACGGCGTCGGTCAAGCGGAATCGCCGAGGGGCCCCGCGCCAGCGGGGAGACGGCTATTGCGCTTGACCGTCGGCGGCCCGCCCGGAAGACGGCGCGGCGGGCGAGGACGGCGGCAACGGATCGCGTGCATCCGCTCTGGTGAAACCGAGCCCCTTCCCCACGCCCGTCCCACGCGCCCCGCCCGAAAGGATGGAGCGCCGCCGCCGCGCGCGCTCGCGCGCGCGGCCGGGCCCAACGGAGCGAGGCGCGCTCGCGCGCCCGAGCGGAGGCGGGAGCGCCCCCGGTCGGACGGCGCCCGGCCGGGGCCACTCAATCAGCGGATGGCCGCCTTGAGCGCCTCGGTGAGGTCGGTCTTCTCCCACGAGAAGGCACCGTCTTCCTCGGGTGCACGGCCGAAATGGCCATAGGCCGAGGTCTTCTGGTAGATCGGCCGGTTCAGCGCGAGGTGCAGGCGGATGCCGCGGGGCGTGAGGTCCATCACCTCCGCCACCGCGCGCTCGATGGCTGACTCGTCCACCTCGCCGGTGCCGTGGGTGTCGATGTAGATCGACAGCGGCTTGGCCACCCCGATCGCGTAGGAGATCTGCAGCGTGCATTTCTTCGCCAGCCCCGCCGCGACCACGTTCTTGGCGAGGTAGCGCGCGGCGTAGGCGGCCGAGCGGTCGACCTTGGTCGGGTCCTTGCCCGAGAACGCCCCGCCCCCGTGCGGTGCCGCGCCCCCGTAAGTATCGACGATGATCTTGCGCCCCGTCAGCCCCGCGTCGGAGTCGGGGCCGCCGATCACGAAGGAGCCCGTGGGGTTCACCCACCACTCGGTGCGGTCGGTGATCCAATCGCCCGGCACCGCGGCACGGATATAGGGCTCGACGATGGCGCGCACGTCGTCGGAGGTCAGGTCGGGGTCGAGGTGCTGGGTCGACAGCACGATCTGCGTGAGCTCTACCGGCAGGCCCCCCTCGTAGCGCACCGAGAGCTGCGACTTGGAATCGGGGCCGAGCTTGGGCTCCTTCCCCGCCTTGCGCGCCTCGGCCATCAGCCGCAGGATCTTGTGGGCATACTGGATGGGCGCCGGCATCAGCTCGGGCGTCTCGTCGGTCGCATAGCCGAACATGATGCCCTGGTCGCCCGCGCCCTCGCGGTCGACGCCTTGGGCGATGTTGGCCGACTGCTCGTGCAGGAAGTTCAGCACGTGGCAGGTGTTCCAGTGGAACTTCTCCTGTTCGTAGCCGATGTCGCGGATGCAGTCGCGCGCGAGTTGCGGGATCCGGCCCATGTAATCCTTCAGGCGGTCCTGGTCGGACAGGCCGACCTCGCCGCCGATCACCACGAGGCCGGAGGTCGCGAAGGTCTCGCAGCCGACGCGCGCGGCTTCCTCCTGTGCGAGAAAGGCGTCGAGGACGGCGTCGGAGATGCGGTCGCAGACCTTGTCGGGGTGACCCTCCGAGACGGACTCGGAGGTGAGGATGTAGTCTTTGCGGGCCATTGGGGGGTGCTCCATTGAGGTTACGCCGCCACGCCAGGAAGCCGTTGTGACGGACCGGCGATAGCGCCTACCCCTGCCCGCGGCCCCGCGCAAGCGCCTTGCGCAGCGAAAGCGCGGCGGCGATGCAGGCGAGCACGGCGAGCGCCGCCAGGACGGGCAGGCTGCCGAGGCGGGCAAAGGCCGTGGGCGGCAGGGCGCGCGGCAGCGCGACGTCGAGGTGCCCCGCATGCCCGAGCGGGATCGCGGCCAGCACGCGGCCGTGGGCGTCGATCGCCGCCGAGACGCCCGTATTGGCCGCCCGCAGCACCGGCAGGCCGAACTCGACCGCGCGCAGCTGCGCCTGACCCAGATGCTGGTAGGGGCCGGACAGCCGGCCGAACCACGCGTCGTTGGTCGCGTGCAGCAGCCAGCGCGGCCGCTCGGGCACGGCACGGATCTCGCGCGAAAAGATCGCCTCGTAGCAGATGAGCGGCATGGCGGGGCCGGCCGGCCCGAGCTCCATCAGTCGCGCTCCTTCGCCGGGTCGGTAGCTGCCGGTGAGGTTGGCGGCGAGGCCGAAGATGCCCCAGCGCTCGAACACCTCGCCCAGCGGCATGTACTCGCCGAAGGGCACCAGGTGATGCTTGTCGTAGACGTCGACCGGCTCGCCGCCCGGGGCGAGGGCGACGAGCGAGTTGCGCCAGTGGCCATCTTCGTCCTGTCGCTGGATGCCCGCGGCGATCCACGCCGCGCCGGCCGCCTCTTCCATCCGGGCGAAGCCGGGCGCGGCGCTCTCGAGCAGGTAGGGGACGGAGGTCTCGGGCCAGAGCACGAGATCGGGCGCGGGGCCCTCGGCGGGCGCGGCGGTGAGGTCGAGCGCCCGCTCCCAGAACACGCCGATCATGTCGGGGCGCCACTTGAGATGCTGCGGCGCGTTGGGCTGGATCAGCCGCACGGTCACGGCGGGCTCG
This sequence comes from Rhodobacteraceae bacterium HLUCCA09, assembly GCA_001314685.1. Classification (GTDB taxonomy): domain Bacteria; phylum Pseudomonadota; class Alphaproteobacteria; order Rhodobacterales; family Rhodobacteraceae; genus HLUCCA09. The sequence continues at coordinate 2,537 of LJNT01000116.1, read as the reverse complement.
GCCACGGCAGAGGCGCGTTGAGGGGCGTGTCGAGGGGCGCGTCGGGCACCCGCCACGCGCCATAGGCGCCCGGCAGCGCGGCGAGCGCGGCGCCCGTGATGGCGCCGAGCATAAGCCGGTGGGCGCCCATGAGGGTGGGCAGAGCGGCGGCCGCCAGCGTCACCAGCGTCAGCGCATCGGCCCCGCCGAGGGCGGCGAGCTGCATCTGCGGCGTGCCGATCCAGATGTGGCCGACCAGCGCCCAGGGGAAGCCGGTGAACACGACCGAGCGCAGCATCTCGGCGCCCGCCAGCGCCACGACGAGCCAGAGCGCGCGCGCGGCCTGCCCCCGCCCCAGCGCCTGCGCGAGGCCGAAGGCCGCGGCCCAGAAAAGCGCCAGCCCCCCCGCCATAAAGACGAGCGCAAAGGGCGCAAGCCAGCCGTGACGCAGGGGATCGACGAAGAAGGGCTCGACGATCCAGAACAGCGCGAGGGCGAAATGGCCGGTGCCGAAGGCCCAGCCCCGCCACGCCGCGACGCGCCACCCGAGCGGCAGGGTGAAGAGGCCGATGGCCAGCGCGTAGACGGCGAGCGCAAGCCATGGCAACGATACCGGCACCTGCCCCAGCGCCGCCACGGCGCCGAGCAGGAAGGCGAGGCCGAGGCCCCGCCATCGTGCGCCGACGAGGCGCAAGACCGGCGCCGGGTCGATCCTCGCTGCCTGCCGGCCGCCTGCGTCTGATCCTGTCGCGCTCATGGCACGAGGGAATCGCGTGGGCGGCCTGCGAGGGCAAGCCCCGATCGGTCCGCCCTCACGCCGCGGCGCGCGTCACTCGGCCGCCTGTCGCGGAAGGGGGCCTACCGAGGCGCCCGGCATCCGCACCCGCAGCCGCTTGATGCGGCGAGGATCGGCGTCGATCACCTCGATCTGCGCGCCCGACGGATGGGTGATCACCTCGCCCCGCGCGGGCACCCGGCCCGCCATCATGAAGACGAGGCCGCCGAGCGTGTCGACCTCCTCCTCCTCATCGGGCTCGACCAGCTTGAAGCCGACGGCCTCCTGGAACTCGGCGATGGGAGTGCGCGCGGCGGCGGCGTAGCAGCCGGGCTTTTCCTCGGCCCACAGAACCTCGTCGTCGGTGTCGTGCTCGTCCTCGATCTCGCCGATGACCTGTTCGATCAGATCCTCGATGGTCACGAGGCCGTCGACCCCGCCGTATTCGTCGATCACCAGGGCCATGTGGCTGCGGTCGGTCTGCATCTTCTGCAGCAGCACGCCGATGGGCATCGAGGGCGGCGCGTAGAGCAACGGCCTGAGGAGCGAGCGCAGGTCGAACTCGTTGTCACGGTCGCCGTTGAAGCCGTGCTTGAGCGCCAGGTCCTTCAGGTGGATGAGGCCCAGCGGCACGTCGAGCGTGCCGTCGTAGACCGGCAGGCGCGTGTTGCCGCTTTCGCGGAAGACCTCGACGATGCCGTGCAGGTCGATGTCGACGGGAACCGCCGTGATCTCGACCCGCGGGATCGCCACGTCCTCGACCCGCATGCGGCGAAGGTTGCCGAGGCCCGGCAAGGGCAGGCCGCCATCGGTCTGGATGATGTCGCTGTCCCCGTGCCCCTCGTCGGCGCCGCCGAACAGGGTGGAGAGCCTGGCGAGGAATCCGCCGCTCTGCTGGGGGTCTTCACTGTCGTGCGCGCCATGCGCGGCGCTAGACGAATCGTCGGCCTTGTCGCCCATCGGTCCTTTTTCCGGTTGCGGGTGCCGTCACCCGGCCCCACTGTCACTCTCGCCGCTCGATGGCCCCTCCGAATAAGGGTCGGGAAGCCCGAGTGTCGAGATTATCTCGATCTCGAGCCCCTCCATCAAGGCAGCATCCTCCTCACAGATGTGATCGTAGCCCACGAGATGCAAGATTGCATGAACGATCAGGTGAACGGCGTGGTCGCTGAGCGGCTTGCCGCCTGCCTCGGCCTCGGCAGCGCAGGTCTCCCATGCGAGCGCGATGTCGCCGAGGAACAATTCGCCCGTCGCGTCGGCCTGCGGCAGGGGCGGCGCCTGCCCCGGCGCGGGCGGCGCGAGCGCCCGGGCGGGCCAGGACAGCACGTTGGTCGGCGCGGGCTTGCCGCGGAAATCGGCGTTGAGCCGGGCCACGGCGGCGTCGGACGTGGCGAGCAGCGAGATCTCGGCCGGCCCCGCAAGGCCCAGCCGCGCCAGCACGGCCTGTGCAGCCTCGTCCGCCAGCCGCTCGAGGTCGAGCGCCTCCCAGCCCCCGGCCTCGACGACGACGTCGACCTCAGCCGCCTTCGGCGTCGCGGTCGTAGGCATGGATGATCCTGGCGACGAGGGGGTGGCGTACGACGTCGCGCCCCGTGAAGTAGGAAAAGCTGATGCCGTCGATCCCCGCCAGCAGCCGCTCGGCCTCGGCCAGGCCCGAGGCGATGCCGCGCGGCAGGTCGACCTGGGTGCGGTCGCCCGTGATGGCCATGCGGCTCCCCTCGCCGAGGCGGGTGAGAAACATCTTCATCTGCATGGCAGTCGCGTTCTGCGCCTCGTCGAGCAC
>LJNT01000014.1:38494-61299 GCA_001314685.1 Rhodobacteraceae bacterium HLUCCA09 | reverse complement strand
CACAACGCGGACGTGCAGGAGGAGCTGCTCGACATCGCGCGCTTCTGGCTGGATCGGGGGGTCGACGGCTTTCGCCTCGACACGGTCAACTTCTATTTCCACGACAACGAGTTGCGCGACAATCCTCCGCTCGACCCGGCGCACCGCAACGACAATACCGCGCCCTCGGTGAACCCCTACAACTTTCAGGATCACCTGCACGACAAGAGCCAGCCGGAGAATATCGACTTCCTGCGCCGGTTGCGCGCGGTGATGGACGAATACCCCGCCGCGACCAGCGTGGGCGAGGTGGGCGAGAGCCAGCGCGGCACTCAGGTGCAGGCCGCCTATACCGCGGGCGACGACCTCTTGCACATGTGCTACGACTTCGACTTCCTGTCGAACACCTACCCCAAGGGCACGCAGGTCGCCGCGGTGCTGACCCGCTACCAGCAGATCGTGACCGAGGGCTGGGCGTGCTGGGCCTATTCCAACCATGACGTGGTGCGCCACGCCACGCGCTGGAACCTCTCCGAAGAGGCGCGGCGCACCTACGCGGCGCTGCTGATGGCGATCCAGGGCTCGGTCTGCCTCTACCAGGGGGAGGAGCTCGGCCTGACCGAGGCCTACGTCGCCTACGAGGACTTGCAGGACCCCTACGGCAAGCGCTTCTGGCCCAAGTTCAAGGGCCGCGACGGGGCGCGCACGCCGATGCCGTGGGTCGCCGACCAGCAGAACGGCGGCTTCTCGGACGAGCGGCCGTGGCTGCCCGTGGCGATGGAGCATCTCGAGCGGGCGGTTTCGGTGCAGGATCGAGAGGCGGGCAGCACGCTCGCCTTCTACCGCCAGATGATCGCCTTCCGGAAGGCGCACCGGGTGCTGCAGAAGGGCGACATGCGGGTCGTCGAGGCCGAGGACGGCTACCTCTCGCTGATCCGCGAGCACGAGGGCGTGCGGCTGTTGTGCGCCTTCAACCTGTCCAATGGCGCGCGGCCGGTCGATTTTCCGCCCGGTGAATGGCGCATCGACAGGGGCGCGCCCTTCAAGTGCAAGACCGACGACCGCGGAACGGTTCTGCCGCCCTGGCAGGCCTGTTTCGCGCTGGCCGAGAGCGGCTGACCAAGAAGAACACGGGGGAGGACGATCGGCATGGCCGGATTGACAATGACCGACGTGGAGAAGGCCTACGGCGACGTGAAGGTCCTCTCCGACATCAATCTCGACATCAAGCAGGGAGAGCTGATCGTCTTCGTCGGGCCCTCGGGCTGCGGCAAGTCCACCCTGCTGCGGATGGTGGCGGGGCTCGAGAAGATCACGGGCGGCGACCTGACCATCGACGGCGTGCGCGTCAACGACATGCCGCCCGCGCAGCGCGGCATCGCGATGGTGTTCCAGTCCTACGCGCTCTACCCGCACATGACCGTGCGCGACAACATGGCCTTCTCGCTGAAGCTCGCCGGCAAGTCGAAGGCCGAGATCGACGAGGCGGTGGGCAAGGCGGCCCGGATCCTTCAGCTCGATCCCTATCTCGACCGTCTGCCCAAGGCGCTGTCGGGCGGCCAGCGGCAGCGGGTGGCGATCGGGCGGGCCATCGTGCGCGACCCGAAGGTTTATCTGTTCGACGAGCCGCTCTCGAACCTCGACGCGGCCCTGCGCGTGGCCACGCGGATCGAGATTGCACAGCTCAAGGAGTCGATGCCCGACTCGACGATGATCTACGTCACGCACGACCAGGTCGAGGCGATGACGCTCGCCACCCGCATCGTGGTGCTCGCGGGGGGCGGCATCAGCCAGGTCGGCGCGCCGCTCGACCTCTACGAGAAGCCGCAGAACGAGTTCGTCGCCCAGTTCATCGGCTCGCCGGCGATGAACCTCTTGCCGGGCGAGATCGTCGAGACCGGCAACCAGACCAGGGTGCACATCGAGGGCGGCAAGGGCGCCATCCTGTCGAACTACCCCTCGCACGAGTCCGACAAGGGCCGGAAGGTAAAGGTCGGCATCCGGCCCGAGGACTTCGAGCCTGTCGAGGGCGACGACTGGGCCTTCGCCGGCACCGTCGACATCGCCGAGAGCCTCGGCGAGGTGACGCTGCTCTACTTCCAGAAGGACGCGATCGGCCAGCAGGACCAGGTGATCGCCAAGCTCAACGGCATCCATTCCGACATGCGGGGCCGGACGGTGCAGATGTCGGCCGACCCGGGCAAGGTGCACCTGTTCGCCGACGGCCTGTCGCTGCTCTACCGCTGATGGATCTGCCGCCGAACCGTCTGAAGGCGGCCCTTGCGCGCGGCGAGGTGCAGATCGGGCTGTGGCTGACGCTCGCCGATGCGGGCGTGGCCGAGATCGCCGGTCGCGCGGGCTTCGACTGGTGTCTGATCGACGGCGAGCACGGGCCCAACACGGCCACCACCATGCAGGCGCAGTTGCAGGCGCTCGAGGCGGCCGGCTGCCCGGCGGTGGTGCGGGTGGCGGCCAACGACCCGGTGTTGCTCAAGCAGGCGCTCGATCTTGGCGCGCAGACCGTGCTGGTGCCGATGGTCGACACGGCCGAGGAGGCGGCGACCGCCGTCGCCGCCTGCCGCTACCCGCCGCGCGGTGTGCGGGGCGTGGGCGCGATGGTGGCGCGCGCGTCGCGCTGGGGGGCGGTCGCCGACTACGCCACGGCGGCCGATGCCGAGATCTGCGTGCTGGTGCAGGTCGAGAGCCGCCGCGCCGTCGACAACGTCGCCGCCATCGCCGCCGTCGAGGGGGTCGACGGGGTGTTCGTCGGCCCGGCAGACCTGTCGGCCGACATGGGCCATCTCGGCGCCCCCGGTCACCCGGAGGTGCGGCAGGCGATCGAGGGCGCGCTCGCTGCGACCCGTGGGTCGGGCAAGGCGTCCGGCATCGTGGCCTTCGACATGCAGGAGGCGATGGATTTCGCCCGCCTCGGCGCGCGGTTCCTCGGGGTGGGGGCCGACGCCTCGGCGCTCGCCGCCACGCTTCGGCGCCTCGCGACGGAGGCGCGCGACGGCCTCGCGCGCTGAAGCGCCTTGCCACTGGACCATGTTCCGCGCACCGGCCGCGATGGTCGGCCTCGCGTTGCTTTTTGTCAGCGGCGACGGGGCGCCGCCCGCCTTGGGCGGCGGGCATCTCGCGCGCCCCGCGTTCGGGCGGGCCTTACCAGTAGACGGGATCGTCCAGCGCCGCGGCGCAGGTCACGGGGCCGGTGAGCGGGGCGAGGTCGCCCCCTGCCAGCGCCTGCCCGATCCAGCCCTCCGGATGCGACAGCGGCTGCGGGGGCGGGGCCGTGCCCTCTGTCACCGGAACGAAGCCCACCTTGCCGTAGAAGGCGGGGTCTCCGTAGGTCAGCGCCACGTCGGCGCCCTCGGCCTGCAGCGAGTGCAGCCCGTGGCGGATCAGCGCCTGCCCGATCCCCCGGCCCTGCCGCCGGGGCGTGACCGCCATGGGCGAGAGCAGGACGACTACGCGCGCGTCGCCCGCGTAGCGAAGCCGGGTGAAGATCACGGCGCCGGCCAGCGCGCCGTCCTCCGAGGCGGTGAAGACGCGGATGTCGTCCGGCGGCGTCCGGTCGAGGAGGTCGCGCACAAGGCTGCCGATCAGTGCGCCCTCCTCGGCCCCTTCCGAGGCGGAGAAGGTCGTGGCGAAGAGATCGACGATCTCGCGCTCCCGCCCGCCGGCTCCATCGGTGAGGTGCATGTGTCCTCCCTGCGCGTGCCCTGGTCCGGCCTCGGCTCCGGACCCGCAAGGCGCAACCCAGCGTCAAGCGCGAAATAGGTCGGGCGGCAGGTGCCGTGCCAGGCCCGCCCCCGCGCAACGAGTCCCCGCACGGGCAGGCCCCCGCACCGGCCCATATCCCGCACCGGCGCATATCCGGCACCGTCGCATCCTGCCCGCGTCCGCCGGTCAGCGCCCGGCCGTGCTCTCGGCCTCGGCGTGGAACTCGGCCGCCGCCGGGGCATAGTGGCGCGACCGCCCGCCCACGGCGCCGCGCAGCGCGCCCGTGGCGGCGCCGAGCTTGTGCACCGCGCGCGCCACGGCGAACCGGCCGCCGACGGGCGTGGCGAGCAGGAACAGCAGCGCGTCAACGCCGCGCGCCACGGCATGCCAGAGCGCGCGGAGCGGGCCCTTGCGGCTCAGGCGGACCGCGTTGGTCGACTGGTCGCGCGCCCGGGTGAAATGGTAGCGCAGGGTCAGCCGCTTGAGCGGCGTCGGCTCTTCCACCCACGCGTCGGGAATCCAGCCGATTCGGGCGCTGGCGCGCTTCATCTCGAGGCTGAAGCGGGTGTCGGAGCCGCCCGAGACTTCGAGCCGTTCGTCGAAACGCAGGCCGAGCCGCCGCTGGGCCGACAGGCGCAGCGCCCAGTTGTTGGTATAGATGTTGATCAGGTGGTCGCGGCCGGAAGCGGCGGCTTTCGCCCGGTCGCCGTTGCGGCGCCGGGCGCGGTGGGTCAGGTGGCGGAAGACGGCGGCGTTCCAGGCGCTCATCGTCTCGGACGCGGCCGTCAGGCGCACCGGACCGCCGCCGAGGTCGAGCCGCCGCCGCTCCATCCCCGCCACGAGTTCCACCAGCCAGTCGCACGTGACCACCTCGTCGTCGTCGACGAAGGTGAGAAGGTCGGCCCCCGCGGCGAGCGCCATGTCGAGGACGCGGTTGCGGGCATGGGGAATGCCTGCACGCGGCTCAAGCTCGAGCCGCACCTCCTCGGGCACGCTCTGGCGGAAGCCGCCGACCTGCGGGCCGACCGAAAGCGCGTCGTCGTTCTCGGCGAACAAAAAGATCACCTCGCAGCCCTCGGGCCGGCGCATCCCGGCGAAGCTCGCGAGAAGATCGGCGAACATCTGCGGCCGCCGCCGCGTGATCGCGCCCACTGCTACCCGCATCTGGCCCCCCGCTGGTCCCCCTCTGCTCTGTCTAGCGCCGCGACCGGCGAAGGCCAACAGGCCGCGCCGGGCGCCTGACATGCGACGCAGCGGCACCGTAGCCCGCGGGCAGGGCGGGCTCAGGTGTCGGCGGGGATCAGGCCGAGGCCGCGCAGGTAGATGCCAATGCCGGTCTCGAGCAGGTCTTCGGGCGGGAAGGGCGCCCGCCCGCCGGGCGCGCCGCGCATGTAGAGCTCGACCACCCCGTGCGACATCGCCCAGACGTGGGCCGAGAACATCTGCGGCGGCGGGCGCCGCTCTGCGGGGATGTGCCGCGACAGCTCCTCGGCGGCGCGCTCGAGCACGCCGCGCGCCGCCTCGGCCGCGCGCGCCAGCTCGGGCGTGCGGTTGACCGAGACCCCCGACTCGAACATCGCCTGGTAATGGCCGGGGTGCTTGGCGGCGAAGGCGAGATAGGCCCGCCCCGTCGCCTCGAACTTCGCCAGTGCCGAGGGGCCGCCGGTGGAATAGGCGTAGTCCATCACATCGGCGAAGATCTCGTAGCCCTGCAGCGCGCATTCGGCGATCAGGTCGTCGCGCCCCTCGAAATGGCGGTAGACGGCCGCCGGCGTCACCCCCGCCGCCTTGGCCGCCTCGGAGAGCGTGAAGCCCTGCGGCCCCTTCTTCTCGATGAGCGTCAGCGCGGCGTCGACGAGGGCCTGGCGCAGGTTGCCGTGGTGATAGCCGCGCTTAGCCATGCCACAGGGTGGGGCCGCCGCAGATCGCCGGGTCGGGCGTGCCGACGACATCCTGGTCCTTGCCGTGGTAGTCCACCTGGCCCAGCACGGTGCGGATGGCGGCAAGGCGGGCGCGGCGCTTGTCGTCGGAGCGGATCAGGGTCCAGGGCATGTCGGGCTCATGGGTGTAGGCGAGCGTCTCGCCGATCGCCGCGGTGTAGGCGTCCCACAGGTGCAGGCCCTCGACGTCGATGCGGCTGAGCTTCCACTGCTTGAGCGGGTCGCTCTCGCGGGCGAGCATGCGGCCGAGCTGCTCGGCCCGGCCCACGTCGAGCCAGAGCTTCACCAGCACGATCCCCTCCTGCACGAGTGCGCGCTCGAACGGCGTCACCTGCCGGAAGAAGCGCGCGCGCTCTTCCTCGGTGCAGAAGCCGAAGACCTTCTCGACGACGCCGCGATTGTACCACGAGCGGTCGAACAGCACGATCTCGCCCGCCGCCGGCAGGTGGGCGATGTAGCGCTGGAAGTACCATTGGCCGCGCTCGCGGTCCGACGGTGCCGGCAGGGCGGCGACGCGGGCGACGCGCGGGTTGAGGTTTTCGCGGAAGCGCTTGATCGTGCCGCCCTTTCCGGCGGCGTCGCGCCCCTCGAACAACACGCAGAGGCGCGCGCCCGTGGCCTTGAGCCAGGCCTGAAGCTTGACGAGCTCGATCTGCAGCCCCTTGAGCTCGTCCTTGTAGGCGCCCTTGTCCATGCGCGCGTCGTAGGGGTAGGGCGATGCGAGGATCGTCTTGCCCTTCGCCTCGCGCACGGCCTCGCGCACCTCCTCCGGCGCCCCCTCCTCGTAGTAGCGCGAGATGGCGCTGTCGAAGGGGTGGGGGAGCGTCTTGCCAGGCACACGTTTCTGCATCTTCTCCCGCCTCTTCACCCGCCTCGATGGGGCGCCACTATGGCCGCGCGGCGGGGGCGGCGCAACGCCGGGCCCGGCGCCGCGCTCAGGTCAGCCCCGCGCGGGCGGCGATGCGGTCGATGGCCGCGACCGCGGCCTCCGGGTCGGAATGGTGGGGCATGTGGCCCACGCCCTCGAGCAGGGTGAGGCGCGCGCCCGCGATCCGCTCGATCATGCGCGCGCCGTGGATGCGCACGGGCACGACCTCGTCGGCCGTACCGTGCAGCACCTCGACCGGCAGGTCGAGCCCGCCATACCGCGCGGCCATGTCGACGATGTGGGGGCGCAGCGTGTTCACCTGCCGTGCGTTGGCGCGCAGGGTGGCGGGGCGCAGGGTGAGGCCCGCGCCGATATGGGCCGCGTAGCCCGGCGGCGGGTCCTGCGGGGCGAACACCGCCGCGATGGAGCGGTGGATGAGCGATGTCGTGGCAAGGCGCGAGACGAGCGGCACGACGGTCGCGCCCCCGACGCGGGAAGAGGCGATGGCATACCACGGGCCCAGCCCGCCGGGCCACGGCATGGTGGCGCCCGCGAGCGAGACGATGCCGGCCGCGCGGGCGGGCCGCTCCAGCGCCCAGGCCATCGCCACGGCGCCGCCGTAGGAATGGCCCACGATCACCGCGCGGCCGATCCCCAGCGCCCCGGCCGCGGCGTCGAGCAGCGCCGCCTGCTCGGCGGGGCTTTCGCCGCGCTGGTGCAGGGCGGGGGTGTGGCCAAGGCCGGGGCGGTCGACGGCCACCACGCGGTAGCGCGCGGCGAGGCGGGGGGCGAGAAGGAACGTGTAATCGCGCGCGTTGCCCGACGCGCCATGAACGAGGATCACCGCGGGTGCGCTCTCGGGGCCGGAGACGTCGGCATGCACGCGATGCCCGCCGACCTCGACGAAGCGCCCGGTCGGCGGGTAGGCTCGGGCCTGCGTGGAGATGCGGGCACGAACCCGCCGCGCGCCGCGCCGGGGCGCGGGCGTGCTAGCGGGCATCTGCGCCCGTGGCCGGGGCGATGCCTGCTCCGATGTCATCGGGGTCGAAGGGTGTGGTCTGGTAGATCTGGTTGATCCAGTTGCCATAAAGAAGGTGCGCGTGGCTCCGCCAGCGATTCAGCGGGGGCAGGCGCGGGTCGTCGCCGGGAAAGTAGTTGACCGGCACGGCGATCTCGCGCCCGGTGGCGACGTCGCGCTCGTATTCCTCGGCCAGGGTCGTGCTGTCGTATTCGAGGTGATTGAAGATGTAGAGCGCGCGGTGCGCCACGTCCTCCACGAGGCACGGGCCGACCTCCCAGCTGTCGAGCAGTACCGACAGGCCCGCCGCCTGCATGTCCTGCCGCATCATCTCGGTCCAGCGCGAGACGGGCACGACGCAATCGTCGGAGAAGCCGTTGAGGTAAGGCGAGGCGGGCGCGCGGTTGGCGTGGCGGAAGCAGCCGAAGGCCTTCGCCTCGAGCATGTGCTTGTCGATGCCGTGGAAGTGGTAGGCCATCGCCATGCCGCCCCAGCAGACGCCGAAGGTGGAGTGCACGTTGGTCTGCGTCCAGTCGAAGACCTCGCGCAACTCGTCCCAGTAGGTGACCTCCTCGTAGGGGAGGTGCTCGATCGGCGCGCCGGTGATGATGAGGCCGTCGAAGCGCTCGTGCCTGACCTCCTGGAAGGGGCGGTAAAACGCCTCCATGTGCGCGGCGGCCGTGTTGCGCGTCTGGTGCTCGGTCATCCGGATCAGGTGCAGGTCGATCTGCAGCGGCGTCGCGCCGATCAGCCGGGCGAACTGCGTCTCGGTCTGGATCTTCTTGGGCATCAGGTTGAGCAGGCCGATACGGAGGGGGCGGATGTCCTGCCGCGCGGCGCGATCCTCGCCCATCACCATCACGCCCTCGCGGCTGAGCACGGAATAGGCGGGCAGGTCTTCGGGCAGCTTGATCGGCATGGGTCACGTCCTCGGGGAGCGAGGCAGATACGCCTAAGGCTGCGCGCGTTCAAGCGCGCGGGCGATCAGCGCGACAAACGACGCCTCGCCGGTGACGCCCGCGGCCTCCTCAGCGGTGATCGAGACGCCCCAGTGGCGTGCCATCGCGGCGTAGCGCGGCCGGCGATGGGCGAGCGCCCGGCCATAGGCGTAGATGGCGAAGGTGTCGGGGTCGACCTGATCCTCGGCGCAGCCGGTCTCGGCGAGATAGGCCTCCCACGTCTCGGTCAGGAAGGCGGGCTGGTAGGCCATGGGCTTGGGCGCCCGGCGGAAGCGGCGGATCAACTCCTCCCGGTGCGCCTCGCTCCCCTCGATCCAGACGAGCAGCATGGAGCCCGCGAGCGCCTGCAACACGCGGTCATCCGGGTCGTCGGGGTCGACCACCTCGCAGATCGAGCCGCCGGTGTCGCAGACGAAATGGGGGTAGCCGTAGATTTCCTCCGCCTTCTCGATGAACTTGGGCGCGTCGAGCAGGGCAGAGATCTCCGACTCCTCGTGCTCGGCCTGCCGGCGGCGATACTCGTCGATCGGCAGGCCACCCTTCTCCGGGTCGCCGGGCTTGCCGAGATAGGTCGAGAGGGGCGCGAGGTTGTGGAACGTGATGTTCGAGGCGATGTAGATCGAATCCGACCGCAGGAGCCGGGCGAGATGCGGCACGCGCATCGCCTCGCGCTTGAAGCTGTCTGCGATCAGTTCGCCCATGTAGCGGGTGCCGATCCGGTAATCGACCGAGTAGTGGAACCAGCCGCCCGCCTCGCGCAGGAGAGAGGCGAGATGCGTCTTGCCGAGGCCCGACATGCCGAAGAGCGCGACGCGGCGGGCGCGCGCGGTCTCCCAGGCGGCGGGGCTGTCGTAGAGAAGGGGTGCATGTCGCATCCCGCGCGCTCTAGCGCCCCCGGAGCGCGCTTTCCAGCCGTTTCGGCGGGGCCGGCTGCGCGCCTGCGCCGGGGCGGGCGCAAAAGCCTTGAGAAAGGCTTTTGGCAAATTCCTTTCTGAAAGGAATTTGCGCCCCGCTCCGCCCCGGCCGCCGGTCAGAAGCGGTAGCCGATGGAGACGCCGAGCGTCAGCCCCGAATTGTCGTCGAAGGTCGCGCGCGGGGTGTCGGGCGTGCCCGTCTCGGGCCGCGAATTGCCGACCCAGGTGTAACGCGCCCCCGCTGACAGGGTGACGTTCTCGGCCAGGTCGTAGGACCCGCCGAGCCCGAGCGCGAAGAAGCCGTTGACGGGGGCGAGCGGCGAGACGAGGTCGTTCTCGTCGGTCTCCTCCCAGCTCATCGAGACCTGGGCCGCGACGTCGTCGGTGACGCGGCGGCCGAGGCCCAGTGTCCAGGTCCGGCTGTCCGGCAGCGAGACGAGACCGCCGGGCGAGGCCCGGGTGAAGAGCTCGGGGTCGATCCTGAACTCGGACCATTCCGCCCAGCGGAACGACCCGAACAGCAGCGTGTCCTCGGCGATCCCGGTCTGAAAGTCGATATTGACCGAGCGCGGCAGCTCGACCTCGGTGGTGCTCTCGCCGATCTTCTGCCCGAGGTAGTATTCGGTCGTGTCGAAGTCGTGCACGATGGGCGAATTGTAGGTCAGAGCCACGCGCAGGGCGATCTCGGGGACCTCGTAGGCCACGCCCGCCAGCCAGCCCACGTCGGTGCGCGGGTCGAGCTCGACCGAATAGCCGTTGAAGCCCCCGGCGAAGGGCGGCGCGCCCGGCGGCACCGCCGCCTGGGGGATGCCGTAGGCGAGGCCCGACAGCGTGATCTCGCCCGAGCCGCGGTCGATCCGCAGGCCGCCGTGGACCGACCAGTTGTCGTCGAACCGCCAGCGCAGCATCGCGGTCAGGTGGCGGCTGTCGGCCACCGCCTCGGTGCCGCCCAGTTCGGTCGTGTCGCTGTCGCCGGTGTACTCGATATCGGCGCCGAAAGGCTGGGAGAAGAGGATCGCCGCCGAGAGCTGCTCGGTGACGTCGACCTTCACGCCGGCCGAGAGAGTGCTGAAGTCGAGCCCGACGCCGGAATAGGCCGTGCCGGCGGGGATGCGCCCGGCGGGGTTGAGCGGCCAGGGCGCCACGCGTCCCGTCCCCTCGCCCGAGAGCGCGGGCATGGTGCGCGCGAACGACAGCTCGGCATAGTTGCCCGCCTCGAACAGGATGTCGATCGGCTGCCCGGTTCGGTCGAGACCGCCCGCGAGGGCGGCGACGGGGGCGGCTGCGCCCAGAAGGGCGGGTGCCAGAAAGCTGCGCATCATGGTCTCCTCCATCAAGTGCCGCGCCGCCGAGCACGGGTGCCGTCATTTTCATCCGTTGCTGCGACTTTTCGGGGCAGGCGCGGCCTTGGCAATTCGAATGCCGAGTCGTCGCGCCGCCTGCGAATCGCCTGCGGCACGTCTGCCACAACCTGAAGCTGTGACGCCGGGGAAGGTTCAGCCTCGTCGGATGTTGATCCAGTTCGCTCCGAGGACCAGCGCGGCGCCGAGGACCACGGCGAGTTCCAGCGGCTCGCCATAGAAGACCATGCCGACGACGGCGATCACGGGCAGGCGCAGGAAGTCCATCGTCATCACCACGCCGGCGGGGGCGAGCGAGAGCGCGGTGGTCAGGCAGTAATGCGCGCACAGGCCCGACAGCGCGATCAGGCCGAGCCAGGGCAGCCCGCCGGCCGAGGGGAGCGCGATGTCGCCGTCGAGGCCGGCGAAGGCGAGGCCCAGCACGGCCTGCATCGCCGAGAGCCAGAACAGGATGCACACGACCGTCTCGGTGCGCGTGAGCTTGCGGGTGAACAGCGCCGAGCCGGCGAAGCCCAGCGCCGCGCCCGCTGCGGCGAGGATGCCGGGATCGAGCGTGCCGAAATCGGGGCGGGCGACGACGAGCACGCCCGCGAAGCCGAGCAGGGCGGCGAGCACGCGCGCCCGCGTCAGCCGCTCGCCCAGCACCAGCGGCGCGAGCAGCGTGGCCCAGATGGGCGAGGTGAACTCCACCGAGAAGAGCTGCGCGAGCGGGATCAGGGGCAGGGCGAAGAACCACAGGTTCTGGCCCGCGAAATGCGCGCAGTTGCGGATCGCATGGAGCCCCATGTGCCGCGTCGTGACCTCGCCGAGGCGCCCCCAGGCGCCCGCCACGACGAGCACGATCCCCAGGCCGATCAGCGACCGGTAGAGCATGATCTCGAACGTGTCGTGGTCGAGCGAGACAGCCCGTCCCGCCACGGCCATCGCCGAGAACGAGGCGATGGCGCCCGTCATCCAGGCGGCGGCGAGGAGGGGGCGCGATTCCGGCTCGACGGGGAGCGCGGCGCGTGGGGCGCGCCCGAAAGATGGGGGCGCGCCGGTCATCCGTCCTGCCGGATGCAGCAGCCGAGCCAGGGGACGGTGCCGACGGCGGCCGGCATGCCCCTGCGGGCCGTCATGGGGAACTCCATGCCCGGCGCCCGGCAGGCGCGGGCCGCGAGCGTCCCGTCGAGAGGGCCGCCCGCCGTGTCGAGCAGGCCGGCGGCCGCGGGCAGGCCGGGCGCAGGGGGCAGGCCGGGCGCGGGCATCGGCGCAACGTCGAACGTGGCATGGCCGAGATGGTCGAGGAGCGCCTTCGCCGGCCCGTCTTCGCCCGGCCGCACCGCGCGCAGGACGGGCGGCGCGGTGCCGGGGCAGAGAAGCGGCGGCGTGGATGCGGCAGGGGCCGGCACGGGCAGGGTGAGCGCGAGGATCATGGCCAGAGTCGCCGCCCGAGCACGGCCTCGGCGCGGTCGCGGGCGGCGTGGAACTCCGCCCACCAGCGCGCCCGCGAGCTGCGCTCGAAGGGTTTGGTCAGCAGGTGCAGCTGGAACGGCGGCGTCGGGGCCTGCCACGGCTTCTCGAAACCGGTGAAGTGCAGGATCGCCGGGTCGTCGCGCGAGGCGCGGAAGCGGTCCTGCATCTGTGTCGGCACGAAGCGCTCGCGCGTGCGGGGGTTGCCCCAGCCGGAATTCCATGTCGGGTCGATCAGGTGGATGCGGTCTCGGAAGATGACGTTCATGTAGTCCTGATCGCGCGAGGTGTAGCGCGCGGTCGCGTCGATGTCGGCCATCGCCGCGTCGAGCCCCTCGGCGCGGATGCGCGCGAGATCGAGCACCATGACGCCGTTGTTGACGTATCGCGCCATGTCGATGCCGTCGAGCCTGGCCGACCGCTTCGCCAGCTTCTCCTGAGCCGTCCGCCAGCCGGGCGCGCGGGCGGCGACCTGGGCGCAGTGCACCTGCACGCCCGGGGCGAGCGCGGCGCCGAGGCAGGCGCCCTGCAGATCGGTCTCCCACAGGGGGCGGAGCGATCGGCGCACCAGCGTGTCGCCGTCGAGGTAGAGCGCGCGGCCGTCGTGCAGGCGCGGCATCAGCAGGCGGGAGCGGGCAGCGAGCGGCAGGCGGCCGCGGGGAAGGTGGGCGTAGGGCGACAGGTCGACCTCGCGGACCGCGAGCGCCGCCTCGGGGAAGGCCTCGGCCAGCGCGTGCACGTCTGCGGCCAGCTGCGCGTCGGGCTCGGTCGGATGCAGGGTGACACGCAGCGGCCCCGGCGTGCACTCCAGCGCGGTCAGGAGCGACACGCGCGTGCAGGCGGCGAAGGCCGCGTCGTAGAAATGGAGGATGTGGGGGGCGTCTACCGCCGGGGCGTCGGTCATCGCGGGCCGGTCATTCCAGCTCGATCGTGCCCGGTGGCTTAGAGGTGATGTCGTAGCTCACCCGGTTGATGCCGCGCACCTCGTTGATGATGCGCGTCGCCGTCTCGCCGAGGAAGTCGTGGGAGAACGGGTAGTAATCGGCGGTCATCCCGTCGACGCTGGTGACCGCGCGCAGCAGACAGGCGTAATCGTAGGTGCGCCCGTCGCCCATCACGCCCACGGTGCGCACGGGCAGGAGTGCCGCGAAGGCCTGCCATATCTCGTCATAGAGGCCGTGGCGGCGGATCTGGTCGATGAACACCGCATCCGCCTCGCGCAGGATGGCCAGCTTGTCGCGCGTCACCTCGCCGGGGCAGCGGATGGCGAGCCCCGGGCCGGGAAAGGGGTGGCGTCCGATGAAGCTCTCGGGCAGGCTCAACTCGCGGCCGAGGCTGCGCACCTCGTCCTTGAAGAGCTCGCGCAGGGGCTCGACCAGCTTCATCCCCATCTTCTCGGGCAGCCCGCCGACATTGTGGTGCGACTTGATGGTGACCGAGGGACCGCCCGAGAAGCTGACACTCTCGATCACGTCAGGGTAGAGCGTGCCCTGCGCAAGGAACTCGGCCCCCCCCACCTCGGCGGCGTGCTTCTGGAACACCTCGACGAAGAGGCGCCCGATCGTCTTGCGCTTGGCTTCCGGATCGGTCGTGCCCGCGAGCGCGTCGAGGAAGAGATCCGACTCGTCGGCGTGGATGAGGGGGATGTTGTAGGCGTCGCGGAACATGGCCACGACCTCCGCCGCCTCGTTCTTGCGCAGAAGGCCGTGGTCGACGAAGACGCAGGTCAGCTGGTCGCCGATCGCCTCGTGGATCAGCACCGCCGTGACCGCCGAATCGACCCCGCCCGAGAGGCCGCAGATCACCCGGCCGTCGCCCACCTGCGCGCGGATCTGGGCGATGGCCTCGTCGCGGTAGGCGCCCATCGTCCAGTCGCCGGTGAAGCCCGCCTCGCGCACGAAGTTCTGCAGGAGCACCCGGCCCTTGGGAGTGTGATGCACCTCGGGGTGGAACTGCACGGCGTAGAAATGCCGCTCGGGGTCGCCGGTGATGGCGAAGGGCGCGCCGGGCGACGTGCCGTAGACGCGAAAGCCCGGCGCGAGCTCTGCCACATGGTCGCCGTGGCTCATCCAGACGGGCTCGGCGCCGTTCTCGAACCAGCCCCCGAGCAGGGACAGGGGTGTCTCGGCCGGCGTCACCGAGGCGCGGCCGAACTCGGCGGTGCCGCCCTTGCCCGGCGCGCCCGCCTCGACCCGGCCGCCGAGTGCTTGCATCATCGCCTGCTGGCCGTAGCAGATGCCGAGCACCGGCACGCCCATCGCCCAGAGCCGCTCGGGCGCGCGGGGGGAGCCGGCGCGCGTCACGCTGTCGGGGCCGCCCGAGAGGATCACCGCGCGCGGCGCGAAGGCGGCGAGGAAGGCATCGTCGACCTTCTGGAAGGGGTGGATCTCGCAATAGACGCCGAGCTCGCGCAGGCGGCGGGCGATCAGCTGCGTCACCTGGCTGCCGAAATCGACGATCAGCAGGCGCTGGTGGTGGACATGCGGGGCCACTTCGGCCGTCTCGGGCGCGGACATGGCCCCCGCTTAGGCCCGGCCCCGCGGGCGCGCAAGGGGGGCGCTGCCCCCCGTCGCCTGCGGCGCCTCCCCCCGGAGTATTTGAGCCAAGCTGATGGGCAGGGGCGAGGGACAGGCGCGGCACGCCCTTTCCCCGCGCCGGCGGGCGGGATAGAGCAGGGCGTGCCAGGTCAGGGAGACGGTCATGAAGGCGACGGTCACGGTCATGCTGAAGGAGGGCGTGCTCGATCCGCAGGGCGAGGCGGTGCGCGCGGCGCTCGGCACCCTAGGGTTCGAGGGCGTCGAGAGCGTGCGCCAGGGCAAGGTGATCGAGCTCGATCTCGCGGCGACCGACCGGGCCGCCGCCGAGGCCGAGGTGCGGCGTATGTGCGAGGAACTGCTCGCCAACACCGTGATCGAGAGCTACCGGGTCGAGCTATCGTGACGCGCCGCGTGCGCAGGCATGGCTCTCTGGCCGGAGGTGGGCCCGTGCCGCGCGGGTGGCGCAACGGGCCGCGCGGGGGGAGCAGGAGAAAGGCCGCCGGCCCTGGCGGGCGCCGCGGCATGAGGGCCGCGCGCCTGTCGGCCTGGCGGGCGCCGCTGGAGGTCGGGGACGCGCCCGACTCGGCACCGCCGCCGGGCGGCGTCGTGCTGCGGGTGCTTGCCTGCGGCATCTGCCGGTCGGACTGGCATGTCCGGACGGGGGCCGATCCGGACGTGACGCTGCCGCAAACCCCCGGCCACGAGTTCTGCGGCGAGGTGGTGGCCGTCGGCCCGGGCGTGACGCGGTGGCGCGCGGGCGACCGGGCGGCGCTGACCCCTGGCGAGTGGCTGGCGGTCTGGGGGGCGGGGGGCGTGGGGCTGTCGGCGTTGATCCTCGCCCGGGCGATGGGCGCGCGGGTGGTGATGGTCGACGTGGTAACCGGGAAGCTGGCCCATGCTCGGGCACAGGGCGCCGAAGCTGTGGTGAACGCTGCTGAGGGCGATCCGGTGGCCGCCGTGCGCGAGATCACCGGGGGCGGGGCGCATGTGGCGCTGGGCGTCGTCGAGACCACGGCCAACGCGCTGCGGTCGTTGAGGAAACTCGGCCGGATGGTGCAGGTGGCGATGCCCGCCGGCGCCCATGCCACGATGACGCTGCCGTGGGATGCGGTCTGTTCCGGCCAGCTTGCGGTCTACGGCGCGCGGGGGATGCCGGGGCATCGCTTCCCCGCGCTCTTCTCCCTGATCGCCGCACGCGGGGTGGACCTGTCGCCGCTGATCGCCCGGCGCGTGGCCCTGTCCGATGTCACTGCCGATCTCGCCCGATTCGACGGGCCCGCGCCGCCGGGCGTGGCCGTCATCACCGATTTCGCCGCCTGAGGGAGCGCCCATGCACGCCGCCGTCGTCACCTTTCCCGGCTCCAACTGCGACCGCGACCTGCGCGAGGCGTTCCGCAAGGCGGGCTTTCGCGTGAGCGCCGTCTGGCACAAGGATACCGCGCTGCCCGAGTCGGTCGACGTGGTGGGCCTGCCCGGGGGCTTTTCCTACGGCGACTACCTGCGCTGCGGGGCGATCGCGGCGCAGTCTCCGGTGGTGCGGGCCGTGAAGGACTTCGCCGGGCGGGGCGGTCACGTGCTCGGCGTCTGCAACGGCTTTCAGGTGCTGACCGAGGCGGGGCTGCTGCCGGGCGCGCTGATGCGCAACGCCGGCCTGCGCTTCGTCTGCCGCCCGGCCGAGCCGCTGATCGTGGAGAATGGCGAGACCGCCTTCACGCGGGGCTGGGGCGCGGGAGCGGGGATCGCGCTGCCCATCGCCCACCACGACGGCAACTATCAGGCGGATGCCCCGACCCTCGACCGGCTGGAGGGCGAGGGGCGGGTGGCGCTCCGTTACGAGACCGAGGCGGCCAACGGCTCGGCCCGTCGCATCGCCGGGGTGCTGTCGGAGAACGGGCGGGTGCTCGGGATGATGCCGCACCCCGAAAGGGCGGTCGACGCCGCCACGGGCTCCGACCAGGGCGCGGCCCTCTTCGCCGGGCTCGCCGGGGCCTTGGCCGCCGCCTGAGCGCGGCAGGTCGGGCGCCATGCCGGGGCGCGTGGGGCGGCCCATGTCGGTTTTCCGCCATGAGGGGGCGCTGCGGCGCATCGTCTTGACGGGCCGGGGCGCTATCCCGCAGAGACTCGGGCGAGCACGGGAGGATCGGGCATGTCGGACGCGGCGGAGAACCTCGGCGCAGATGGAGGCGCGGCACGCGGCGGGCGTCGCCGGTCGCGCGGCAGTGGCGGCGGCGCGGCCCGGCGGGCCGAACGCTCGGCCGTGCGGATCGAGGCGGCCCGCTTCATCGAGCGCTCCATCCCCGACTTCGAGGTGCTGACGGCGGAGGCGATCGAGATCATCGAGGCCAATGCCGAGACGGTGCTGCAGGAGATCGGCGTCGCCTTTCCCGACAACCCGGGCGCGCTCGCCCGCTGGAAGGAGGCGGGCGCGGATGTCACGGGGGATCGTGTGCGGCTGCCGAAGGGCCTCGCACGCGCGCTCTGCGCGACCGCGCCCTCGCAGTTCGAGCAGCACGCGCGCAACCCCGAGCGGAACGTGACGATCGGCGGGCGCAACCTGGTGCTCGCGCCGGTCTACGGGCCGCCCTTCGTGCGCGACCGCGCCGGCGGGCGGCGCTACGCGACGCTCGGGGACTTCCGCAACTTCGTGAAGCTCACCTACATGTCGAAGTGGCTGCACCATTCGGGCGGCACCGTCTGCGAGCCGACCGACGTGCCGGTGAACAAGCGCCACTACGACATGCTGCTGGCGCACATGACCCTGTCGGACAAGCCTTTCATGGGCTCGGTGACCGAGCCCTCCCGCGCGCGCGACAGCGTCGAGATGGCCGACATCCTGTTCGGCAGGCACGAGGGCGGGGGTCTCGACGGCCGGACGGTGATGACCTCGCTTGTCAACATCAACTCGCCGCTCACGTTCGACAACGTGATGATGGGCGCGCTCGAGGCCTATGCCGAGGCGAACCAGGCCTGCATCGTCTCGCCCTTCGTGGTGGGCGGCGCGATGGCGCCCGTGTCGGTCGCCGGCACGCTGACGCAGGTGCTGGCCGAGGTGATGGCGGGCGTGGCGTATTCGCAGCTGGTTCGGCCGGGCGCGCCGGTGATCTTCGGCACCTTCGTCACCTCAATCGACATGAATTCGGGCGCGCCCACCTTCGGCACCCCCGAGGCGAGCCAGATCACCTACGGCGCGGGGCAGCTCGCCCGGCGGATGGGGCTGCCCTACCGCTCGGCCGGCGCCTTCAACGGCTCGAAGCTGCCCGACGCGCAGGCCGCCTACGAGAGCGCCAATTCGCTCAATGCCGGCCTTCTCGCGGGCGTCAACTTCATGCTGCACGCGGCCGGCTGGCTCGAGGGCGGGCTCGTCGCCTCCTACGAGAAGTTCGTGATGGATGCCGACCAGCTCGGCGTGCTGCACCGGCTCGCTGCGGGCGTCGACGCGGGCGAGGCGGCGCAGGCGATGGACGCGATCCGCGAGGTGGGGCCGGGGGGGCACTACCTCGGCTGCGCGCACACCCAGGCCCATTTCAAGGACGCGTTCTGGAAGTCGGACGTGCTCGACTACAAGCCCTTCGAGACTTGGGAAGACGAGGGCGCGCGCGACACCGAGGCGCTCGCCGAGGCGCGGGTGCGCCGCCTGCTCGGGGAATACGAGGCGCCGCCGCTCGATCCAGGCGTGCGCGAGGCCCTCGATGCCTTCGTCGCCGAGCGCAAGGCGTCGCAGCCCGACGCGTTCATCTGAGAAAACAGCGACTCGCCCCGGCCAACGGGCCCCACTGAGGCCGGGCCGGGGCGACGGCCGGGATTAACGAATGCTCACCGATGCGGCACTCAGACCTGCGGCGTAGTGCCGCGGATGAGCCGTGATTCGGCCATCAGCGCGATCAGGATCTCGAGATGGCGGGCGATCGAGTAGGCCGCGTCGCCCCGCTTGCGCGTGTCTTCCTGCGCCGCCTCCATGTCGATCAGACGCGGGAGCGCGTCGCTCGGGCCGGGCAGGGTTTCGCCACGAAGGATGCGGCGCAAGTCCCTGTTTCGATTGTATTCCGCGATGCCAAAACGGGCGGCGCGCACCAGCAGACGGGGGCGGCGGGTAAGGGCGAGCGTTTCCAGGATAGCGGTCATCGGCAGTCTCCTTGAGCGATGCCGAGAGTCTACACAACCTATGCGGGTGTTGCGGGTTTAGAATAAAACCGCACGGTGCGGCGAGGATTGTTAGATACTTTTCAACAATTCTGTCCACAGGCGGTGCTGCGTTAACCATGGGGTAACCAATACAACCCACGGTTTAATCCGCGCCGCGTGACAGGTCAGGTCTGGGGGACGAGACCAGTGAAGGGGGAAGGGCTGATGAAGCGTGACGGAAGCGGGTCCGCGGCGGGTGACGTGCCCGGCTGGGTGCCTGCCGCTGCGCGCCATTACCTGCGCCACACCGAAGGGGGGCTCTCGATCCGGGAAGTGGCCCGGCACGAGGGCTGCCACGCCTCCACAATTCTCCGCCAGATCCGCCGGCTCGAGAGCCGCCGCGACGACCCGCTGGTCGACGAGGCGCTCGCCCGGCTCGGCCAATGTCATGCGGCGTTCGCGCGCTCCGCTCCCGATGCCCTTGAGGAGACGGACAGAATGACGGCCCAGTTCACACCGACCGCCCGCCTGTGCGACGAGGAAACCCTGAACCGCGAGGCGCGCCGCGTGCTGCGCCGCCTGTCGGAGCCGGGCGCGCTGCTCGCCGTCGCGCCCGACATGGACAAGGCCGCCGTGCTGCGCGAGACCGAGGGGGGGCAGACCGTGCGGACGGCGGTGCTGGACCGCGCCGTGGCGCAGGCCTTCGCGCTCAACGAGTGGATCGCCTGCTCCACCTCGGGGCGAGTGGAGCGCTACCGGATCACCGCGACAGGGCGCACGGCGCTGCGCCGGCTGCTCGCCGAAGAGACGGCGCGGCGGCAGGGCATGGCCGAAGAGGCCGCGCCCTTCGGCGACCAGCACCGCGACTGGGGCGAGCGCGACGTGGCCGAGGACGGGCGCGCCCAGCCTCGCCGGATGCGCTACAATAGTGCCGAGAGCCCCGTCACCTTCCTTGCCCGCCGCCGCGAGAAGGACGGCACGCCCTTCCTCGCGCCCGAGCTGGTCGCGGCGGCAGAACGCTTGCGCGAGGATTTCGAACTGGCGCAGATGGGCCCGAAAGTGGCGCAGAACTGGGAGCGGTTCCTCACCGGGGGCGACCGTGGCGGCTTTTCCTCCTCTGACCCCCTGCGCGGCCCCGAAGGCGCGCGGGCGCGCGTCGCCGCCGCCCTGCGCGATCTCGGGCCCGGCCTCGGCGACACGGCGCTGCGCGTCTGCTGCTATCTCGAGGGGCTGGAGCAGACCGAGAAGCGGATGGGGTGGTCGGCCCGCTCTGGCAAGATCGTGCTGCGCATCGCGCTGCAGCGGCTCCACCGCCACTACCGGGAGACTTACGGGCCGGGCGGCGGGCTGATCGGCTGATCAGCGGCGCAGTGCCCTGCGGTCGAGCTTGCCGTTGCCGGACTTCGGCAGGCTCTCGCGGTGCGCGTAGAGGCGCGGCTGCTTGTAGCGGGCGAGCCGTTCGGCGGCGAAGGCGGCAAGCGCCTCCTGCGGCAGGGGGGCAGGGCCGGTGTAGAAGGCGGCGATGACGGTCGTGTCGGCCTTCACCTCCACCTCGGCGCAGGCGATCTCGTCGATGCCGGGGTGGTCGGCGAGCGCCGCCTCGACCTCGAGCGGCGAGACGCGCACGCCGCCGGCGTTCATCATGTCGTCGGCGCGGCCGAGATAGGCGATGGCGCCGTCTTCGGCCATCGTCACCGTATCGCCAGTGAGGAACCAGTCGCCCGCAAAGCGCGCCTCGGTCTCCTCGGTCGCGTCGAGATAGCCGAGCATCAGGCCCGGATCGGCGGCGTGGACGGCGAGCGTGCCCGGCTGGCCGCGCGGCACGGGGCGGCCGGCCTCGCCCAGCACGGCCAGGGTGCGCCCCGCCTGCGGGTAGCCCGTGGCCCCGGGGGGGGCGGGCCGCGCGGGGCTGCCCGAGACGAAGGTCGAGCATTCCGACATCCCCAGCGCCTCGTGCACCCGGGTGCCCGTGGCCGCCTCCCACGCGGCGCGCGTGCGGTCGGGCAGCTTTTCGCCGGCCGAGAGGCCATGGCGCAGCCTGGGCGCGCCGATCTTCGCGTGATGCGCGAGAAGGCGGCGGTAAACCCCTGGGGCAGCGGCGAAGATCGTGGCGTCAAACCGCTTGAGCAGGAGCGGCAGCTGCGCCGTATCCACCCCCTCGCGCGGGATCAGCGCAGTGGCGCCCGCGGCCCATGGGTCGAGCAGGCCGGTGCCGAGCGTGTAGGTCCAGTTGAAGGCGCCGGCGTGGAGCAGCCGGTCGTCCTCGCGCAGGCCATACCAGCCCTCCCACATCATCCGCCGCGCCCAGACGGCACGGTGGGCGTGGACCACGCCGCGCGGCCGACCGGAGGTGCCGGAGGTGTAGACGATGAAGGCGGGGCGGTCGGGCGGCCCGGTCTCGGGGGTGGCCGGCGGCTCCGTCTCCATCTCGCGCAAGGCGAGCGCGGGCAGGACGGGGCAGGGTGCGGGGGCGGGCAGGCTGATGTCGGGCGCGGCGACGATGAGCGACGGCTTCACTTCGGCCGCGAGGCGGGTGATTTCGGGCACGGTCAACGCGGCCGACGCCGGCACGGGGATCAGGCCCGCCCAGATCGCGCCGAGAAAGCAGAGCGGGAACTCCACCTCGTTGCCCAGCCGCATCAGCACCCGGTCGCCGGGGGCGAGGCCCTGCGCGCGCAGGCCCGTGGCGATGCCCTGCACCGCCTGCAGGAGCGTGCCGTAGTGCCAGCGCGCGGCGCCCTGGGGTGAGATGACGGCGAGGGCCGTCTTGTCGGCCAGCTCCTCCGCCCGGCCGAGCACGTAGGCCGCGAGGTTGACCGCGTCGGGCGGCGGGGGAAACCGGCTCTCGACGACCGACAGGCTCATGCCCGGCCCCGTGCCATGTCCTGCAGGCGGTGGAGGTGCCACATGCCCCAGAGCAGCCAGCGACGGTGCCGGCCAAGCGGGAAGCGGCCCGGGGGCGCCGCCATCACCTGCGGGATGACCGGCGCGCGGCCGAGGGCGAGATCGGCCATCAGCCGCCCCGACAGGCTCGCCATCGCCACGCCGTTGCCGTGGTAGGCGAGCGCGGCATAGGCACCCTCGGCCCCCGCCGGGCCGACATAGGGGGCCAGCTTGGGCGAGAGGCACAGCAGGCCCTGCCAGAAATGCGGCGTCTCGACGTGCCGCCACGCCGGGAAGATCCGGTCGAAATCGGCACGCGCCTGCCGCCGGGTCTGCGCCCAGACCTCGCGGGTCGAGCGGGTGCGGCCGCGCACGCCGAAGAGCATCCGGTTGTCGGGCATAAGGCGGAAGTAGTGCAGGTGGTAGCGGGTGTCGTAGCACATCTGCCGGCTCGTCCAGCCCTGCGCGGCCAGCTCATCGCCCGTCAGCGGGCGGGTGACGAGGATGTTCGACTGCGTGGGCAGGTAGCGGCCGCGCAGCCAGGCGGGCACGTCCTCGCTCGAATAGCCGTTGGTGGCGATCAGCAGCTTGCGCGCGCGCAGCTCTCCAGCGGGCGTTTTCAGCACGAAGGCCCCGTTCTCGCGGGCGATCTTCGTCACCGGGCTGTCGCCGTAGAGGCGGGCGCCGGCGGTGCGTGCGGCCCCGACAAGGCCGGCGACGTATTTCAGCGGGTTGAGGGCGAAGCCGATGGGCACTGTCACCGCCCCGTGGAACTCGGGCGAGGCCAGGCCGACCTGGGCGAGCTCTTCTTTCGGGTGAACGGTCGCGTCGAGGCCGTAGAGCGCGCGGATTTCCTCCGCCCGATCCTTCAGGTCGGGCAGGCGCGAGGCGGCGTGGGCGAGCAGCGTCTCGCCGTCGGAATGGCGGTCGGCGGCGATCCCGCGGGTCTCGAGCGTCTCGGCCACGAGGTCGACCGCCGTGCGCTCGGCGGTCGCCCAGTCGCGCGCGGCGCGGTCGCCATAGCGGCGGGCGAGGGTGGCGCCCCCGAGCGG
>LJNT01000014.1:0-38468 GCA_001314685.1 Rhodobacteraceae bacterium HLUCCA09 | reverse complement strand
CGTTGCGGCCGGAAGCGCCCCAGCCCGGCCCGTGCGCGTCGATCACCGCCACGTCTGCGCCCGCCTCGGCCAGCCTCAGCGCGGCCGAAAGGCCGGTGAAGCCCGCGCCCAGAACGGCGAACCCGGCCTCCTGCGCGCCCTCCAGCCGCGGCACGGCGGGCGGCTCGGCGGTCGTGCGCCAGTAATTGTCGCGGTCGGGCAGGGGGCCGTAGGCCACCGGCTCCACGATCCGGTCGAGGGGCATCGCTTTACAGCCTCGTGAGATAGGTGCGGTATTCCAGCCGTGTGATCTGCGTCGTGAGCTTCGAGATCTCGTCGCGGCGAACGGCGGCATAGGCGTCGCGGTAGCGCGCGCCGAAGATGTCGGCGGCGATCTCGGAGGCGGCGAACCGGTCGACCGCCGTCACCCAGTCGGCCGTCAGCCGGTCGGGCGGGGCGTGTTCGGGCGAGTCGCAGGGGGCAGGCAGCGGCATCTCGCGTTCGATCCCCCAGAGCATGCCGCCGAGAATGGCGGCGAGCGCGAGGTAGGGGTTGACGTCGGCCCCCGCGATGCGGTGTTCGAGCCGCGCGCCCGCGCCCCTCGTCGCCGGCACGCGGATGCCGGCGGCGCGGTTGTCGAGCGCCCAGTCGGGCGCGCAGGGCGCGAACGACATCGGCTGAAAGCGGCGGTAGCTGTTGAGATGCGGGGCGAAGATCGCCTGCAGGTCGGGCATCGTCGCCAGCACCCCGGCGATGGCGTGGCCGAGCGTCGGCCCGACGCCCTCGGGCGCGGAGAACACGTTGTCGCCGTGCGTGTCGAGCACCGAGACATGGGCGTGCATCCCGTTGCCGGGGCTGTCGGCGTAGGGCTTGGCCATGAACGTGGCCTCGAGCCCGTGATCCTCGACCACCTCGCGCACCAGCCGGCGGAAGATCAGCGCCATCTCGGCGGCGGCGAACACGTCGGCCGTGTGGTGAAAGTTGATCTCGAACTGGCCGGGGCCGTATTCGGCGACGAGCGTGTCGGTGTCGATGCCCTGCGCGGCGCAGGCGGCAAGGATCTCGGTCAGCATCGCGTCGTGCTGCGACAGCGTCTCGAGATCGTAGTTCTGCGCGGCGAAGTTGGGCTCGGGCGGCTGGGGGGGCGTGTCGGGCCGCTCGCGGGTCTGGACTACGTAGAACTCGAGCTCGGTGGCCACGACCGGGCGCCAGCCGCGCGCGGCGTAGCGCGCGAGCACCGCGCCCAGCACCTCGCGCGGGGAATAGGGCGAGGGCGTGCCGTCGAGCTCTGTCATCTCCACCAGCACCTGCACGGCGGGGGAGGCCGTCCACGGCACCGGCTTGAGCGTGCCCGGCACCGGCACGAGCCGGCCGTCGGGGTCGCCCACGACGATGCCGAGGCCCGACTCGGGCACTTCTTCGCCGAGGATGTTGGGCGCGTAGGTAGACAGCGGCAGGCGCACATGGCCGCCGGCCAGCTTGTCGACCGCCGCGGCGGGGATCCACTTGCCGCGCAGGATGCCGTTCATGTCGCACAGCATGCACTCGATGCGCTCGGGCGTGCCGTGTGCCGCGACGTGGGCCGCGTAGTCGCTCAGAAAGTCGCTCACGTTGCGCGCGCCTCCCGCCCTTCCTCCGCCCCGGCCTGGATGGCGCGACGGGCGTCGCGGGCCTGGCGGACGAGGTTGCGCTTGGAGATCAGCGAGGCCGTGACCACCCCGAGCGCGACGATGCCGATCAGGATGGTCGAGAGCGCATTGATCTCGGGGCTGACACCGAGGCGCACCGACGAGAAGATCTGGATCGGCAGGGTCGTCGCCGCCGGGCCTGCGGTAAACGAGGCGATCACGAGATCGTCGAGCGAGAGCGTGAAGCCCAGCAGCCAGCCCGAGACGACCGCCGGCATGATGATCGGCAGCGTGACGGAGCGGAACGCGTCGAACGGCGTCGCGCCGAGATCGAGCGCGGCCTCCTCCACCGAGCGGTCGAACGACACGAGCCGCGAGGAGACGACGACCGCGACGTAGGCCATGCAGAACGTGGTGTGCGCGAGGATGATCGTGACGATGCCCCGGTCGAGATTGATCGAGATGAACAGCAACAGCAGCGAGAGGCCGGTGATGACTTCCGGCATCACGAGGGGGGCGTAGATCATCCCCGAGAACAGGGTGCGTCCGAAGAAGCGGCCCCCCCGCACCAACACGTAGGCCGCCATCGTGCCCAGCACCGTGGCGAAGGTGGCCGAGAAGAAGGCGACGCGCAGCGTGACCCAGGCGGCGTCGAGGAATTGCTCGTTGCGGAACAACTCGCCATACCACCTGGTCGAAAAGCCGGCCCAGACGGTGACGAGGCGGGATTCGTTGAAGGAATAGACGATCAGGATGACCATCGGCAGGTAGAGGAAGGCGAAGCCGAAGGTCAGCGAAGTGGCGTTGAACCAGGTGAAGCGGCTCATTCCTGCTGCTTCTCCTGGTTCTTCTGGAACAGCACGATCGGGATGACGAGGATCAACAGCAGCACCACCGCCACGGCCGAGGCCACCGGCCAGTCGCGGTTGTTGAAGAACTCTTCCCACAGCACCTTGCCGATCATCAGCGTCTGCGAGCCGCCGAGCAGCGAGGGGATCACGAACTCGCCCACCGCGGGGATGAAGACGAGGAAGCAGCCGGCGATCATTCCGGGCCGCGACAGGGGAAGGGTGACGCGCCAGAAGGCTTCCGTCGGCGTGCAGCCGAGGTCCTGCGCGGCCTCGATCAGGTCGTAGTCCATCTTTTCGAGCGTCGAGTAGATCGGCAGCACCATGAAGGGCAGATAGGTATAGACGATGCCGATATAGACGGCGATGTTGGTATTGAGCACCGTCACCGGTTCGAGCCCCAGAAATCCGAGCGTCTGGTTGAGGTAGCCCTCCGACGACAGGATTCCGATCCACGCATAGACGCGGATCAGGAACGACGTCCAGAACGGCAGGATCACCAGCATCAGCAGCGTCGGCTGCCATTCGCGCGGGGCCTTCGCCATGGCGTAGGCGATGGGGTAGCCGATCAGCAGGGTGATGAAGGTCGCGATGGCCGCGATGCGCACCGAGCTGAGATAGGCCTTCCAGTAGAGGTCGTCCTCGGTGAGAAAGACGTAGTTCTCGAAGTCGAGCTGGCTGAGGAAGTCGCGGATCGCGGGCCATCCGCCGGTCAGGTCGAGCGTGGGCGTGTAGGGCGGGATCGAGAGCGCGTAATCCGACAGCGAGATCTTCAGCACGATGCCGAACGGCACGAGAAAGAGCAGCAGAAGCCACGCATAGGGCAGGGCGATCAGCGAGAAGCGGCGGAAATCCATCGGCCTACCGCATCAGCACGACGCCGGCGGTGTCGGACCACGACAGCCACACCTCGTCTTCCCAGGTGAAGTCGCGCCGGGCGATGCGGCGCTGGTTGGCGACCTGCGCCTGCACGATCACCCCGTCGGGCAGGCGGACGTGATAGGTCGAGATGTTGCCCAAGTAGGCGATGTCGTGGACGCGGCCCTGCACGACGTTGTTGCGGCCCTCGGGCCGCTCGCGGCTGATCGCGATCTTCTCGGGGCGGATGGCCAGCGTCGCCCGCTCGCCCTCGACCAGGGGCTCGGCCGCCTGACCGCGGATGGCGGGCACGCCCTCACGCCAGCGGATCTCGGCCATGCCCTGGCCGACGGGGCGGGCATTGCCCTCGATCAGGTTCACGTCGCCCACGAAGTCTGCGACGTAAACGCTTGCGGGACTTTCGTATATGCGCCCTGGCGTATCGACCTGCGCGATCTTGCCCTCGTTCATCACGGCGATGCGCGAGGCGACTGTCATCGCCTCTTCCTGGTCGTGGGTGACGATGACGAAGGTCGTGCCGGTCCGTTCCTGGATATCCACCAGCTCGAACTGGGTCTGCTGGCGCAGCTTCTTGTCGAGCGCGCCCAGCGGCTCGTCGAGCAGCAGCAGCTTGGGTGCCTTGGCGAGCGCGCGGGCGAGCGCGACGCGCTGGCGCTGGCCGCCCGAGATCTGGTGGGGCTTGCGTGCGGCGAACTTCTGCAGTTGCACCATGCGCAGCATCTCGGCCACGCGCGCCTCGATCGCGTCCTTCTCCATTCCGGAGCGCTTCAGCCCGAAGGCGATGTTCTGTTCGACCGTCAGGTGCGGGAACAGCGCGTAGGACTGGAACATCATGTTAACCGCCCGCTTGTGCGGCGGGACATGCACGATGTCGCGCCCCTCGAGCGTGATCGCGCCCACGCTGGGCGACTCGAAGCCCGCGAGCATCCGCATGAGCGTGGTCTTGCCGCAGCCCGACGGGCCGAGCAGCGCGAAGAACTCGCGCGGGTAGATGTCGAGGTCGACGGCGTCGATGGCGGTGAAGTCGCCGAAGCGCTTGGTCACCCCCCGGAAGCGGATGAGCGGCACCGCGTCGGGGTCGTCCCACGGGTGGAAGGCCGTCGCGGGGCCGGGGCCGGCAGGCCGGGCCGGCGTCTGCGGAGAGCTGGGCTGGTTCATCCGTGGCTGTCCGGAAGGGGCGGGGCCGCGCCGGGTGGCGCGGCCCGGGTCGAGCTCAGGTGCCCGACTTGATGCGCGTCCACATGCGCGTGACGTCGCGCTGCACGCGTGGCGGCCAGGGCGAGGTGGTGTAGGTGTTGTCGAGCGTCTCCTCGTCGGGGTAGATCGCGGGGTCGCCGATCACGTCCTCGTTGAGGAATTGCTGCGAGGCCTCGTTGCCGTTGGCATAGTAGACGTAGTTCGACGCCTGCGCCATGTTTTCGGCATCCATGATGAAGTTGAGGAAGGCATGCGCGCCCTCCGGGTTCGGCGCGTCGGCCGGAATGGCCATCTGGTCGAACCACATCAGCGCCCCTTCCGTGGGGATGTGGTACTCGATGGTCACGCCCCTGTCGGCCTCGGCCGCGCGGTCGCGTGCCTGCAGCACGTCGCCCGACCAGCCGATCGCCACGCAGATGTCGCCGTTGGCCAGCGCGTTGATGTATTCCGACGAGTGGAACTTGGTCACGTGGGGGCGCACCGCCGTCAGCACCGGCTCGGCCTTGGCGATCACCTCCGGGTCCTGGCTGTCGCCCTCTTCGCCCAGGTAGGTGAGCGCGGCGGGGATCAGCTCGGTCGGCGCGTCGAGGAAGTGCACGCCGCATTCGGCGAGCTTCTCCATGTTGGCGGGGTCGAAGATCAGCGCGAGGCTGTCGATGGGCGCGTCCTCGCCGAGGATCTCGCGCACCTCGTCGACGTTCACGCCGAGACCCGTGGTGCCCCACATGTAGTTGATCGAGTATTCGTGGCCGGGGTCGTACTTTTCCGTGCGGTCGCGGATGACGTCCCACAGGTTGTCGGCGTTGGGCAGCTTGTCGTAGTCGAGCGGCTGGAAGACGCCGGCCTGGATCTGGCGCTGCAGGAACGTGCCCGTGGGCACGACCACGTCGTAGCCCGAGCCGCCGGCGAGCAGCTTGGTCTCGAGCAGTTCGTTGGAGTCGAAGACGTCGTAGATCAGGTCGTAGCCCGTCTCTTCCTCGAATTTGGACAGAAGATCCTCGTCGATATAGTCCGACCAGTTGTAGACGCGCACCTGTTCCTGGGCCGCTGCGGCGGTCGCCGCGAGGCCGGCTGCGAGTGCGATCAGCGAGGTTTTCAAGGTCATCGCCTTCTCCCGTGTTGGCAGGGCGGTGGGCCCCGTTCGTCTTGATTGGCATCCACGCTAGGCGATTCTTCCGGGGGGAAACAGAGGAAACAGCACGCGCCCCCGTGCCGTTCGCGCGGCGCTCGCCCTGCGGGCAGACGGGGCGGCATTGCGGCGCCTGGCTGCGCATTGACAGGGCCGGGCGGGGGGCGCATGTCACCGTCATCCCCGAAATCCGGCCCCGCGCGGGGCCCGAGATGCAGGACCCTGACGCATGACAGCCATCCCCAATCGCACCGCCCCCGGCGGGCTCGACACCGCCGCGCTGCAGGCTCTCGACGCGGCCCACCACCTGCACCCCTTCACTCATCACGGCGAACTCGCCGCCAAGGGCGTGCGGATCGTCACGAAGGGCCACGGCGTGTGGCTGACCGATAGCGAGGGCAACGAGATCCTCGACGGGATGGCGGGGCTGTGGTGCGTGAACGTGGGCTACGGCCGCAGGGAGCTGGCCGAGGCGGCCTATGCGCAGATGCAGGAGCTGCCCTACTACAACACCTTCTTCCAGACGACGCATGTGCCCGCCATCGCGCTCGCCGCCACAATCGCGCGACTGGCGCCGG
Organism: Rhodobacteraceae bacterium HLUCCA09; assembly: GCA_001314685.1. Taxonomy (GTDB): domain Bacteria; phylum Pseudomonadota; class Alphaproteobacteria; order Rhodobacterales; family Rhodobacteraceae; genus HLUCCA09. Next base: position 32,230 of record LJNT01000014.1, on the reverse strand, counting down.
GCGACCTCGACCACGTCTTCTTCGCCGGTTCGGGCTCGGAGGCGAACGACACCAACATCCGGCTCGTGCGCCATTACTGGGCCGAGATGGGCAAGCCTGCGAAACGGGTCATCATCTCGCGCCGCAACGCCTATCACGGCTCGACGCTGGGCGGCGCCTCGCTGGGGGGCATGCAGGCGATGCACGGGCAGGGCGGTCTGCCCATTCCCGACATCGTGCATATCGACCAGCCGGCGTGGTTCGCCGAGGGCGGCGACATGAGCCCCGAGGAGTTCGGCATCGCCCGCGCCCGGCAGCTCGAGGCGAAGATCGCGGAGGTGGGGGCCGAGAACGTCGCCGCCTTCATCGCCGAGCCGGTGCAGGGCGCGGGCGGGGTGATCGTGCCGCCCGACAGCTACTGGCCCGAGGTCAGGCGCATCCTCGCCGAGAACGAGATCCTGTTCGTCGCCGACGAGGTGATCACCGGCTTCGGGCGGACGGGCCGGTGGTTCGCCTCGCAGCTCTACGACCTGCAGCCCGACATCATGACGATCGCCAAGGGCCTGTCGTCGGGCTACCAGCCGATCGGCGGCTCGATCGTCTCGGCCCGCATCGCGGAGGTGCTGAACGAGGCGGGCGAGTTCTTCCACGGCTACACCTATTCCGGCCACCCGGTGGCCTGCGCGGTGGCGTCCGAGAACCTGCGGATCATGGAGGAGGAGCGCGTCGTCGAGCATGTGCGCGACGTTGCCGGGCCGTATCTCGCCGAGACGTGGGGCGCGCTCGCCGACCACCCGCTCGTGGGCGAGGCGGTGTCGAAGGGGCTGATGGCCTCGCTCGCGCTGACCCCTGACAAGGCGGCGCGCGCGCCGTTCGCGGGGCCGGCGGGCGAGGCGGGCTTCGTCACGCGCGAGATCAGCTTCGGCAACAACCTGATCATGCGCCATGTCGGCGACCGCATGATCATCGCGCCGCCGCTCGTCATCACGCCCGCCGAGATCGACCTGCTGATCGAGCGAACCGTGCAGACGCTCGACATGGCGCACGAGAAGTTGCGCGCCGAGGGCATGCTCAAGGCCGCCTGATGGACCTGCTGACGGCCAACGACACGCCCGGCCGCTACCCCGACTCGTTCTACGCCGCGAAGCCCGGGCTGATCCCGCCCGCGCGGCCGCCGGCCGAGGGCGAGATCCGGGCCGACGTCGCGGTGGTGGGGGGTGGCTTCACCGGCCTTTCGGCGGCGTGGCACCTGGCGAGCCGCGGCTACGCCGTGGTGCTGCTCGAGGCGAGCCGCGTGGGCTCGGGCGCCTCGGGGCGCAACGGCGGGCAGGTGGGCACCGGCCAGCGCGTGGGGCAGGACGAGCTCGAGCGCATGGTCGGGCGCGACGATGCGCTGGCGCTCTGGGCGATGGGGCGCGAGGCGGTGCGGCTGGTGCGCGAGATCGCCGCCGATCCGAAGGTCGGCGTGCCCTTTCACCCGGGCATCGTGCATGCCGACCACAAGCGGGCGCACGTGCGCAAGACTCACGCCTATGCCGAGAAGCTCGCCCGCGACTACGGCTACGAGAAGGTGCGGCCGCTCTCGAAGGGCGAGATCCGCGAGATCGTGGCGAGCCGCGACTACCACGGCGGGGCGCTCGACGAGGGGGCGGGGCATCTCGACCCCTTGGCCTACGCGCTCGGCCTGGCGCGTCTGGCCGAGGCGGCGGGCGTGCGCCTGTTCGAGACGAGCCGGGTGACCCGCGTCGAGCGGGGGGCGGAGGTGCGGCTGTCGACCGATCGGGCCGTGGTGCGGGCCGACTGGGTGGTGGCGGGCTGCAACGGCTATCTGGGGGGGCTGATCCCCGAGGTCGGCCGCTACGTGATGCCGATCAACAATTTCGTGGTGGCGACCGAGCCGCTCGGCCCCGAGGGGCAGGAGGCGCTGATCGCCGGCAACCGGGCGGTGGCCGATTCGCGCTTCGTCGTGAACTACTTCCGCTTCTCCGACGACCACCGGCTGCTGTTCGGCGGCGGCGAGACCTATGGCTACCGCTTTCCCCGCGACATCGCCGCGCTGGTGCGCCGCCCGATGCTGAAGGTCTTCCCCCAGCTTGCCGGAACGCGGATCGACTTCGCCTGGGGCGGCACGCTCGCGATCACCCGCACGCGGATGCCGCATTTCGCGCGGGTGGCGCCGAACGTGCTGTCGCTGTCGGGCTATTCGGGGCACGGCGTGGGGATGGCCACGCTCGCGGGCCGCATCGCGGCCGAGACGGTCGCGGGACAGGCGGAGCGATTCGACCTGATGGCGCGTCTGCCCGCGCCGCGCTTCCCCGGCGGGCGGGCCTTGCGCACGCCGCTGCTCGCACTGGCCATGGCGTGGTTCGCCCTGCGCGACCGACTCTGAGGCGCCGCGCAGGGGGGAAGAGCGGGATGGGGGGCCAGCCCCCCGTCGCCCGTGCCGGGCGACTCCCCCCGGAGTATTTGGACCAAGATGATGGGGGCGGTGGCGTGCAAAGGAGGCGCCGCCGCGCCGCGCCTGCCACCGGCGTCAGAGCGTCTCGCCTTCGAGGGCGGCAGAGAGCTGTTCGATCCCGGCGTTGACGTTCGGGCGGTGGGGGTTGAGTTCGTGCACGCGGCGCAGGATGTCGAGCGCCTCTTCCTCGCGGCCCACCTCGCGCAGGATCGTGGCGAGGCCGATCATCGCGCCGAAATGGCGCGGCTCGAGTTCCAGCGCACGGGCGAGATCGCGCATGGCCAGCCCGTAACGCTCGGCCTGGAAATGGGCTGTGGCGCGGGTGTTCCAGCCTTCGGCGAAGTCGGGGGCGTGGTCGGTCAGCGCGGTCAGGTGCTCGACGGCGATGTCGAGATCGCCCTCTTCCAGCGCCTCGCGACCACGCTGCAACAGCAGGTCCATTGCCGGCGAGCCGGACTTGGACAGCTCTGCCACGATGGCCTGCTCGATCTGCTGCCAGCCGGGCTGGTCGGGCTCGGCGAGTTGGGCGAAGAGGCGGTCGAGGCCGGTTTCCTCCTGCCCTGGTCGGGCCGCGGCAGGGGGCACCTCGGCGGGCGCGGCACCGACCTGGGCGTGGCCCGGGGACCATGCGAGCGGTGCACAGACAAGCACGGCGAGGAGGGCGGGGCGGATGGTTCGTTGCGACGACATGGGCGGGAGTGTAGCACCGGATTGCGCTCTGCCAAGCGCCGCTTCCCGCGCGCCGCGTCACGATTGCCGCCGCGCGCGTCGCGTGCGAGGGAAAGACGGGGAGGGGCGGCCGGCAGGGCCGCGAGCGACAGGAGACAGGGATGAGCGAAGTGATCGACCAGGCGGTGGTCGCGCTGCAGGAGAAGTTCGCGGGCGCCGAGATCGGCGGCACGGCCAAGTTCATGATCCCCGGCGAGGGCGCGATCATGCTCGACGACGGCGGCGTGCGCGCCGCCGACGAGGCGGCCGACGTTGTGCTGACCGCGGACGTGGACACGTTCAGGGCTATCCTCGACGGCGAGACCAACCCCACCGCCGCCTTCATGACCGGCAAGCTCTCGGTCGACGGCGACATGGGACTGGCGATGAAGCTCGGCACCGTGCTCGGCTGAGGGCCGCGCCGGCGTGGAGCCCGCCCCCTTCTTCGACGAGATCGCCGACGCCGACCCGTGCGCCCGTGCCTTCTGGGTCGAGGCGCCGGGCCGGCCCGGCGACGCGGCGCGCGTGCGCATCGCGCGTCTGGGCGAGGGCGAGCGCGGCGCGGTGCTGCTGTTTCCCGGCCGCACCGAGTTCGTCGAGAAATACGGGCCGGCGGGGCGGGCGCTGGCGGCGCGCGGCTATACTGTGCTGGCCATCGACTGGCGGGGGCAGGGGCTGACCGACCGTTTCCTGCCGGACCGTCGCACGGGGCATATAGAGCGGTTCGACGACTACCAGCGCGATGTCGCCGCGATGGTGCAGGCGGCCGACGACCTCTCGCTGCCGCGGCCCTGGCACCTGATCGGCCATTCGATGGGGGGCGCGATCGGCTTGCGCGCGGTCTATTCCGGCCTGCCGGTGGCGAGCGCCGTCTTCTCGGGTCCGATGTGGGGAATCAAGCTCTCGGCCTACATGCGTCCCCTCGCGTGGACCATGACGACTCTCGCCCGGCCCGTGGGCCTCGGCGGGCGGGTCGTGCCGACATCGAGCCCCGAGAACTACCTGCTCGCCGCCGCCTTCGAGGACAACATGCTGACGACCGACCGCGCCACCTTCGAGTGGATGCAGGCGCAGCTGCGCGCCCATCCCGATCTGGCGCTCGGCGGGCCGTCGATGGCCTGGGTCAACGAGGCGCTGCGCGAGGTGCGGGCGCTGAAGCGGATGCCCGCGCCCGACCTGCCGGGCCTGTGCGTGGCGGGCGAGAACGAGCGCATCGTCGACCTTTCCGACATGCGCGTGCGGATGGAGGGCTGGCGCGGCGGGCGGCTGGTGATCGAGCCCGGCGCCGAGCACGAGATCATGATGGAGCGCGCCGAGGTCCGCGAACGCTTCTTCGACGCGGCGACCGAGATGTTCGATCAGGCCGGCGAACGGGCCTGACGCGCGGCGTCTGGAAAGGGGGGCGCGCGGGCGCGGCGCGCGGTCTGGCCAAGGGGTGCGGGTTGGGCTATCTGCCGCCCGACACCGCCCGGAGGCCCTCTTGCCCGACACCGCCGACAGCCCGTTCCACGACGCCATATCGCCCGTCGAGGAGATCATCGCGGATGCGCGCAACGGGCGGATGTTCATCCTCGTGGATCACGAGGACCGCGAGAACGAGGGCGACCTCGTGATCCCCGCGCAGATGGCGACGCCCGACGCGATCAACTTCATGGCCACGCACGGCCGCGGGCTGATCTGCCTCGCGCTGACGGGCGAGCGTATCGACCGGCTGGGCCTGCCGCTGATGGCCTCGACCAACTCGTCGCGCCACGAGACGGCCTTCACCGTCTCGATCGAGGCCCGCGAGGGGGTGACCACGGGCATCTCGGCGTCTGACCGGGCGCACACCGTCGCGGTGGCCATCGACGGGGCGGCGACGGCCGCCGACATTGCCACGCCCGGCCATGTCTTTCCTTTGCGCGCCCGTGAGGGGGGCGTGCTGGTGCGGGCCGGGCACACCGAGGCCGCGGTCGACATCTCGCGGCTGGCAGGGCTGAACCCCTCGGGCGTGATCTGCGAGATCATGAACGAGGACGGCACGATGGCGCGCCTGCCCGACCTCGTCGCCTTCGCCCAGCGGCACAACCTCCGGATCGGCACGATCTCCGACCTGATCGCCTACCGGCGTCGCAACGACAACCTCGTGTCGGTCAGGGACGAGCGCGAGATCGAGAGCGAGTTCGGCGGCACGTGGCAGATGCGCATCTACGCCGACGTGACACAGGGCGCCGAGCATATCGCGCTGGTCAAGGGCGACATCTCGGGGTCCGAGCCGGTGCTGGTGCGGATGCACGCGCTCGATCCGCTGCTCGACATCGTGGGGACGGGGCCGAAGGGGCGCGCCCGCGAATTCGCCGAGGCGATGGAGACGATCGCGAAAGACGGGCGGGGGGTGCTCGTGCTCCTGCGCGACCTGCACATGCAACTCTCGGCCGAGACCGAGGCCACGTCGGGCACGCTGCGGCAATATGGGCTCGGAGCGCAGATCCTGTCGTCGCTGGGCTTGTCGCGGATGGTGCTGCTCACCAATTCTCCCACGCCCAAGGTCGTCGGGCTCGAGGCCTACGGGCTCGAGATCGTGGGCACCCGCAAGATATCGGAGCTCGGCTGATGGCAGGCGCGCAGCATTACACCCTTCCCCGGCCCGAGTTCGATCGGCCCGTCAAGGTGCTGATCGTCGTGGCACCGTTCTACCGAGATATCGCCGACGGCCTGCTGGCCGGGGCGCGGGCCGAGCTCGAGGCGGCGGGCGCCACGCACGAGACGATCGAGGTGCCCGGCGCGCTCGAGATCCCGCCAGCGGTGCGGATCGCCTGGCGGCAGTCGAACTTCGACGGCTTCGTGGCGCTCGGCTGCGTGATCCGGGGCGAGACGTCCCATTACGAGACCGTGTGCAACGACAGCTCCCGGGGGCTGATGCTGCTGGGGCTGGAAGGCGCCTGCATCGGCAACGGCATCCTGACGGTGGAGACTGCCGAACAGGCGAGGGTGCGCGCCGACCCTGCCGGGCAGGACAAGGGCGGCGGCGCGGCGGCCGCCTGCCTGCACCTGATCGCGCTCGCCCGCCGCTTCGGGCCGCCGCGCAAGGGCGTGGGCTTTCTGCCAAGGGGCGAGGACACGCTGATGGCGGGCGGCGGCGAGGGGACGCCCACCGCATGACCGCGCAGGACAGGAACGCCGCGCGCGAGGCGGCACGGCGCCGCCGCTCGGCCGCGCGCCTCTACGTCGTGCAGGCGCTGTTCCAGATGGAGGTCTCGGGCCAGACGACGACGGCCGTCGAGAAGGAATTCGAGGATCACCGCTTCGGCGCCACCACGCCCGAGGGCGATGAGATGGCGGAGGGCGACGTCGATCTTTTCCGCGCGCTCGTCGACGGGGCGGTGAACGAGCAGGCCCGGATCGACCAGATGACCCACCGGGCCCTGGTGGCGAAATGGCCCATCGACCGGATCGACCCGACCCTTCGCGCGCTCTTCCGGGCGGCTGGGGCAGAGCTCTTGTCGGAGAACACGCCGCCCAAGGTGGTGATCGTGGAGTTCGTCGAGGTCGCCCACGCCTTCTTCCCCGAGGGCCGCGAGCCGCGATTCGTCAACGCCGTGCTCGACCACATGGCCCGCGAGGCGAAACCCGAGGCGTTCTGAGCGGCCGCCTCCGCTTCGCAGGGGCAGCGACGCGCGACGCGGGCAAAAGTCTTCGAGAAGACTTTTGCAAATTCCTTCTTCAAGGAATTTGCCGGCCACCCTCCACGACAGGGCCCCCGGTTGCCCCGGTCAGGCGGGGCCTGTACATCTCGCCACACAGCCGAAGCGCGCGAGGGGCCATGCAGCGAGGTCACGTCACCGCCGTCCTCGGCCCGACGAACACCGGCAAGACCCATTACGCCATCGAGCGGATGCTGGCCCATCGGACGGGCGTGATCGGGCTGCCGCTGCGTCTGCTCGCGCGCGAGGTCTACGACAGGTGCGTCGCGCTGCGCGGGCCCTCGGTCGTCGCCCTGGTCACGGGCGAGGAACGAATCGTGCCGCCGCGTGCGCGGTACTGGGTCTGCACGACCGAGGCGATGCCGACCGAGATCGGCGCCGACTTCCTCGCCGTCGACGAGATCCAGCTCTGCGCCGACCCCGAGCGCGGACACGTCTTCACCGACCGGCTGCTGCACGCCCGCGGCCTGCACGAGACGCTCTTTCTCGGCGCCGACACGATGCGCAACGTGATCGCCGCCGAGGTGCCGGGCCTGCAGGTCATGCGGCGCGAGCGCTTCTCGACGCTCGCCTATGCCGGCTCGAAGAAGATCAGCCGGATGCCGCCACGCTCGGCCATCGTAGGCTTCTCGGTCGAGAACGTCTACGCCATGGCCGAGCTGATCCGGCGCACCAAGGGGGGCTGCGCCGTCGTCATGGGGGCGCTGTCTCCGCGGACGCGGAACGCCCAGGTCGACCTCTACCAGAACGGGGACGTCGACTACCTCGTTGCCACCGACGCGATCGGGATGGGGCTCAACCTCGACGTCCGGCACGTGGCCTTCTCGGGCCTGCGCAAGTTCGACGGGCGGCGGATGCGCCAGCTCGCGCCGAACGAGCTGGCGCAGATCGCGGGCCGCGCCGGGCGCTACAAGACCGACGGCACGTTCGGTGTGACGGGCGAGGCGCCGCCGCTCGAAGATCACGTCATCGAGGCGATCGAGGCGCACCGGTTCACGCCTGTGCAACGCCTTCAGTGGCGCAACGCGCGGCTCGACTTCGGCTCGCTCGACCGGCTGATCGCCTCGCTCGAGGCGCCGCCGCCCGAGTCCGACGCGGCGAACGGGCGGCTCGTGCGCGCCCGCGAAGCCGACGACCTGTCGGCCCTCAAGACGGTGGCGGAGCTGCGCGAGATCCGCGAGCGGGCGGTGCACCCGAAGGACGTCCAGCTTCTGTGGGACGTCTGCCGCATCCCCGACTTCCGCGGGATCAGCCATGCCGAGCATGCGGGGCTCGTGGAAAGGCTCTTCGGCTTCCTGCACGAATACGGCCGCGTGCCGGATGACTGGATGGCCGAGCAGGTGCGGCGGATCGACCGCACCGAGGGCGAAATCGACGCGCTGTCGAAACGTCTCGCCTATATCCGCACTTGGACCTACGTGGCGCAGCGCCCGGGCTGGCTCGACGACGAAAGCCATTGGCGCGAGGCGACCCGCGCGGTAGAAGACCGCCTGTCCGACGCGCTGCACGGCGCGCTCACGCAGCGGTTCGTTGACCGGCGCACCAGCGTGCTGATGCGCCGGCTGAAGCAGAAGGAGAGCCTCGTGGCCGAGGTGACGGAAACGGGCGAGGTGAGCGTCGAGGGGCAGTATGCCGGCCGGCTCGAGGGCTTTCGCTTCACGCTCGACAAGAAGGCGTCGGGCGACGAGGCCAAGACCCTGAGGCAGGCGGCTGCGGCGGCGCTGAGGCCGCAGTTCCACCTCAAGGCGGACAGGTTCTACAACGCCCCCGACACCGAGATCGAATTCACCGAGCAGGGCGGCCTGATGTGGGGCGACCAGGCGGTGGGCAAGCTCGTGAAGGGGGCTGACGCGCTGAAGCCCCAGATCGCGGCCTTCGTGGACGGGGAGGCGGGGGCGGACGTGGCCGACAAGGTCGCGCGCCGGCTTCAGCATTTCGTCGACCGCAAGCTGGCGACGCTGTTCGAGCCGCTTCTGGCGCTCAGGGACGACGAGGCGCTCGAAGGCATGGCGCGCGGCTTCGCCTTCCAGCTCGTCGAGGGCTTCGGCATCCTGCCGCGGCAGGGGCAGGTCGCGGCCGACGTCAAGGCGCTCGACCAGACGGCCCGCGGCGCCCTGCGCAAGCACGGGGTGCGCTTCGGACAGTTCACGGTGTTTCTTCCCGCCCTGCTCAAGCCGGCACCGACGCGGCTGCGGCTTGTCCTGTGGTCGCTCTGGGAGGGAATCGACGAATTCCCCGAGAGCCCCCCGCCGGGCCTCGTGACGATCCCCGTGCCCCAAGGGGTGCCGCAGGGCTACCTGGCCCTGTCGGGCTATCGGGCGGCGGGCGCGCGCGCGATCCGGATCGACATGCTGGAGCGGCTGGCGGACCAGATCCGCGCGCAGGACACGCGGAGCGGCTTCGAGGCGACGCCGGACATGCTGTCGATCACCGGCATGACGCTGGAGCAGTTCGCCGATCTCATGCAGGGGCTGGGCTATCGCGCCGAGAAGGGCGAGCGGCCCAAGGCGCGGGCCGCGGACCCGGCCGCCACCGGGGCGCGCGGCAGCGGCGCCGAGGGCGCGCGGGACGCGGCCGTGAGCACGAGCGCGGGCGAGAGCCTCACGACGGCGACGGGCGACGGGGCGGTTGCGGCGGCCGACCCGACCTCGGCCACGCCGGTGCAGACGGGCGACGCTGTCGACGCGGAGGCGGTGGTGGAACCCTCTCCGCTCGACGCCGCGAGCCTCGTGCAGGCCGACCCGGCGGGAGTCTCCGCATCCGACACGCCGGAGATCCCGCCGGGCCCCTCCGAGACACCGCCCCCGCCGGGCCCGGAGGTGCCGCCAACGCCCGACCCGATCCCCGAAGCGCCGCCCGAGGCGCCCCCGGGGCCGGCCGCGCCGGAGGTGCCCGATGCGCCCGATGTGCCCGAGACATCCGACCCGTCCGCTCGCGCCGGCATGCCGCACGAGGCCGGGCAGACGGGGCTGCCGGGCCCGGCCGAGGCGGAGGTCGCCGCCCGTGCGCAGGCGGAGGCCGATCTGCAGGATGCCGGCGCCGGCAGCGACGGTGCGGACGCCGAGGCGCCGGCGAGGGCCGCCGGCGAGTCCGCCGAGGTCGAGGTCTTCTACACCTTTACCTGGGCGCCCAAGCGGCAGGGTGGCGGTTCGCGCCGTGGCCGCGACCAGCAGGGCAAGGGCGGCCGTCCACCGAAACCGGCCGGGGGCGAGCGCCCAAGGGCGGAACGCGGGCCGAAGGGCGCCAAGGGCGACAAGGGCCGCGGCAAGCCGCAGGGGGCCAAGAATTACGAGGCCCGCCCGCCCAAGCGAGAGAAGGCGATCGACCCGGACAACCCCTTCGCTGCCGCCCTGATGGGGCTGAAGGACAAGAGCTGACCGTATCTGGCGCGGCAGACGGCGCGGACGAACCGGGGGGCGCTGACACGGGCGCCGAGGCCGTGTCCGGTCCGCATGCCCCGCTCTCCGAGGGCAGCCTGCGGCTCGACAAGTGGCTCTGGCAGGCGCGCTTCTTCAGGACACGGGCGCTCGCGGCGAAGCTCGTGGCCGAGGGCAAGGTGCGGGTGAATGCCCGGCGGGTCTCGAAGCCCTCGCGCGCGGTCGCCCCCGGCGACACGCTGACCTTCCCGCAGGGGCGGGCCGTCCGCGTGGTGCGGATCGTGGCGTTGCCCGTGCGGCGGGGGCCAGCGCCCGAGGCGCAGGCCTGCTATCACGACCTGTCGCCGCCCGTGCCGTCGCCCGACCCGGCCGCGCCAAAGGCCGGGGGGCCGCGTCCGACCAAGAAAGATCGTCGCAACCTGCCCGATCCGTGACCTCGATCAGTTGCAGCGGCCGGCTCTCTGTCGTAGCTGAAAAGCTGCAATTCGGAGATACCAAATGACCTATATCGTCACCGAGAACTGCATCGCCTGCAAGTACACCGACTGCGTCGAGGTGTGCCCCGTCGACTGCTTCTACGAGGGCGAGAACATGCTGGTGATCCACCCCGACGAGTGCATCGATTGCGGGGTGTGCGAGCCCGAATGCCCGGCCGACGCCATCCGCCCCGACACCGAACCGGAGATGGAGAAGTGGGTGGAGTTCAACCGCAAGTATTCGGAGATGTGGCCGGTCATCATCACCAAGAAGGACCCGCTGCCGGAGGCAGAGGACAACGACGGCAAGCCGGGCAAGATGGAACTGTTCTCGGAGGAACCGGGCGAGGGCGGCTGAGCACTCCCGGCATGCGCACGGATATGCCGCAGGCCGTCCGGCGGCCGGGGTGGCCCCGGGCGAAATGCCACGGCGGGCTGGGAATCGCCGTGTCATTGTGCTATATCAATATGGCTATGGTAACTGACACCTGACGCTCGCCGAGCGCGCTGCCTGACTGATCGGCGGTTCCAGCTGCGCACATATCCCAATCCGCTCCGGAAGCGTTCGTTTCCGGACGCGGTTTTTTCGGCTCGGACGTGAGGGTTCTTGAGGGGAACGCATGACCAAGAACAAGAAGCACGACTTTCGCCCCAACGACTATGTGGTCTACCCCGCGCACGGGGTTGGACAGATCATCTCGATCGAGGAGCAGGAGATCGCCGGCATCTCTCTGGAGCTTTTCGTGATCTCCTTCGACAAGGACAAGATGACGCTGCGCGTTCCCACCCACAAGGCGACCGAGGTCGGCATGCGGTCACTGTCGTCGCCCGACATCGTGTCTAAGGCGATGACCACGCTCAAGGGCAAGGCCAAGGTCAAGAAGGCCATGTGGTCGCGCCGGGCGCAGGAATACGAGCAGAAGATCAACTCGGGCGACCTGATTGCCATCGCCGAGGTCGTGCGCGACCTGCACCGCACCGACGACCAGCGCGAGCAGAGCTACTCGGAGCGCCAGCTCTACGAGGCCGCACGCGACCGGCTGACGCGCGAGCTGGCGGCTGTCTCGGGCACCGGCGAGACCGACGCCCAGGCGCGTATCGACGAGGTGCTGGTGGGCCGCGCCGCGGCCTGACGGCGCCGCAGCTTGGCAGCCAAAGGGACGGGGCCGTGCCGAAAGGCGCGGCCCTTTTTCGTGCCTGCGGGCACCGGAGCGCCGGCAGCCCGCCCGCAGGCGCGGGGCACAAATCCCTTGAAGAAAGGGATTTGCAAGAGAATTGAGAAATTCTCTTTTGCCCGCCTGCGGCGGGATCAGGCGCCCCGCTCGGTCGGCGGCGGTCATGCCGGTAGAAGGTCTTTTCCATCTCGCTTGCCTCGAAGAGCGAGAATTCCATGTTCTCGAGGACGTAGCGGCCCGCGCGAAGGCTCTAGTCGAACATCTCGCGCACGATGTCGTCGGTGCCGGCGCGGTAGAGTTCGTAGACGTGCACCCTGTCGTGGGCACGGGCGACGATGTGCCGGTCGGGCCGCTCGGCGCGGGCGTATTCCACCAGACGGACCGCCGCCTTCTTGTGGTCCAGCGCCACGACCAGCACGCGCGCCTCGGCGAGGCCGGCGGCGTGGAGCAGCTCGGGGCGCGTGGGGTCACCGAAGAAGCCCTTGAAGCCGAAACGGCGCATCAGCCCGATCGTGGAGAGATCGTGGTCGAGCACGACCGTCTTGACGCCGGCCATCTGCACCATCCAGTTCACCACCTGCCCGAAGCGGCCGATCCCGGCGATGATGACGGGTCCCCACTCGTCGATCTCGTCGGGGTCTTCGCGCGCATCGCGCGGGGGGTGACGGTCGGCGATGCGGGGTGCGAGCCCGTCGTCGGCGATGAAGGCAAGCGGCGTCAGCAGCATCGACAGCGCCACGACGAGCGGCAGGATCTGTCCGATCTCGCCCGGCAACACCGCCTGCTGCAGGGCGAAGGAGATCAGCACGAAGCCGAACTCGCCCGCCCGCGCGAGCCCCAGCGTGAACAGCCAGCGGTCGCGCCCGCGGATGCGGAACGCCACCGCGAGGACGTAGAGAATCGCGCCCTTGGCCACCATCATCGGGAGGGTCAGCCCGGCGACGAGGCCGAGGTTCTACCCCATCACGGCGAAGTCGATGCCTGCGCCCACGGTGATGAAGAACAGGCCCAGCAGCAGCCCCTTGAACGGCTCGATGTTGGCCTCGAGCTCGTGGCGGAACTCAGAGGAGGCAAGCACCACGCCCGCGAGGAACGCGCCGAGCGCGGGGGAGAGGCCCACCAGTGTCATCAGAAGCGCGGATGGCGATGACGATCAGCAGCGCCGTGGCCGTCTGGATCTCGCGCAGCCGCGCCATGTGGATGAAACGGAAGAGCGGGCGGGTGAGATACATTCCGCCCACCACGACCGCGGCGATGGCGGCGAAAGTGACGAGCGTCACCTGCCATCCGGGCAGACCGTCGACCAGAGACATGCCCCCGTCGCCGACCCCGGCGGCATGCGCCGCGCCCCAGAGCAGGAGGCCGGCCTCGCCTTCGCCCGGATTAGGCACTGTGAGCAGCTGCATCAGGGAATGCATCGGGATCACCGCCACGTCCTGCGTCAGCAGCACCGAGAAGGTCGAACGCCCGCCCGGCGTCTTCATCAGGCCCTTCTCCGTCAGGGTCTGCAGCACGATGGTGGTGGAGGACAGCGCGAGGATCATGCCTATCGCCAGCGCCGGCCCGGGCGCGAGGCCCATCGTCATGGCCGCGCCCATGACGAGGAGCATCTTGATGCCGATCTGCAGACCTCCGAGGCCAAGCAGCTTGTCGCGCATCTCTCACAGGGCGCGCGGCTCGAGCTCCAGCCCGATGAGGAACAGCATCATCACCACGCCGAACTCGGCATAGGTCCGCAGATCGTCGGCCTGCCCCCGACAAGGCCGAAAAGGGGGCCGATGGCGATGCCGGCGAGCAGGTAGCCGAGCACCGAGCCCAGGCCGAGGCGGCTGGCGAGCGGCACCGCGACGACGGCGGCGGTGAGGTAGATCGTGGCGAAGTAGAGAAAGCCGGACATGGGCAGGCCGTCTCCCGCGCGAGGTGGCGAATGGCGGTTGCGCGTCTGTGGTGCCGCGTGCGCCGCGTCGCGTTGCGGGCGCGCCGCATCCTGCGCGATGGGGGGGCGCGGGCCAGTGCCTGCGCGCGGGATATGCGTCAGGGGCCGCGCGGTCGGCCCGGGGCGCCGTGCGCGCCGGCGTCAGCCCGATGGCATCTGGAGCAAGACGTTGCGCCCGCGCTTGACGTAGCGCACGGCGTCGCGGTCGATCGCCGCGACCTGCCCGCCGTCGAGCCGGTCGCCCACCTGCACCTTCACGTATCGCCCCGAGGGTAGCCGCACGAGGGCGCGGCGCTGGCCGGCCGAGCCGTAGACTCCGATGAGGGTGACGGCGTTCATGCGCAGCGCGTTGCGCTCGGTCGCCTGACGCGCGACCAGCGCCGAGGAGGGCACATCGGGCTGCACGCGCTGGCTGCGCGCGACGGCGGGGCCGCGCGCGGGCTCCTGCGGGGGTGGGGCGACCGCGGCGGCGGAGGCGGTCTGCACCGGTGGCCGGGCCGGTTCGGGCGTCGCCGCGGCGCGTGCCGTGGACTGCCGCTCGGTCTCGGCGGCGCTGCTGGCGCGGGCCTGCGCCGCGATCTGCGCGATGTTGGCGGGCCGCGCGCGCGGGGCGGGGGTGGCCGCAACGGCATAGGGCGAGGCGGCTTCCACTTCGGCCTCGGCGATCTCGCGGGCAGCGGCCGCGGCCTCCTCGCGGGCGACCGCTGCGGCGCGCTCGGCCTCGGCCTCGAGCGCGGCTGCCTCGTCTGCCAGCGTTTCGGGGCGGGCGCGGGGCCGTGCCTCTGGCGTTGCGGCGAGTGTGGCCGCGCTTTCGCCCTCCGGCGCAACGGGGTCGCCGGCCTGGGGGAAGGCGTCGGTTGCCGTGCCCGTCTCCGTCTCCGTCTCTGTCGCCGTCTCGGCGGCTGAGTCGCTGGCGGGCGCGCCGCCCTGCAGGCCCGGCCGCGAGCGCGGACGGACGTCGGGGGCCTCGAGGAGGCCGCCGTCTGCCGCAGCGTCGGGCACAACGTCGGGCGCCGCGGGGTCGGCTGTCTCGGGGAGCGTGGCGTCTTCGGGCCGCGCTGTCGGGCGGAACTCTGCCAGCGGATCCGGTTCCACGGCAGCGGGCGTCGCCGCTGGCGGCGGCGCGGCGGACTGGTCTGTGCCGGCGTCGGTGGCGTCCGGTTCGGCCGTGCCGGCGTCGGTGGCGTCGGGTTCACCCTCGCCGGGGCGGGCTGGCGGGAGGATGCCGGGCCGACCCTCGTAGACGGTGTAGCCGCCCGGCGCGAGCGCGCCCTCATCGGTGGGGATGACGAAGCCGTCGGCGTCGAGCAGGGTGCCGGGCGGCAGCGGCGCGGCGGGCAATGCCGGCGCGGCGCCCTCGCTCGGCGCGGCGGGCACGGCGGGCGGAGCCAGCGTCAATTGCGAGGGGTCGACGGCCGCGAGCGTCAGCGCGGGATCGGCAGCGACGCGCGGGGCCGGCCCGCGCTCCGGCGCGCGTTGCCAGATGCCGGTCGCGGCATAGGCCGCCTCGGCCTCGGCCGGGTCGAGCGCATCGGGAGAAACGTCGCGCACAGCGACAGAGGGATCGGCGCCTGACGCCTCCGGGGCGAGGCCCGCTTGGTTGGTCGCGGGGGCACTGCCGTCCCCGTCGGGCCGGATGGCCGCGAGGTCGCGCGGCTCGGCCGGGGCCGGTCTGCTCTCAGCGGCGCTGTCTGCCGCTGGGTCGACAGCCTGACCTGTCATGGCTGTGTCGGCGGCGGCGTCAGCCTCGGGCACCTCCGGCGCGGGCGTCGCGACGGCCTGCCGCGTCTCGTCACCCTCGTCTCCCGCGTCAGGGGCGGGAGGGTCGGCGTCGAGTGGGGTGACCGAGGAGGGGATCGCGGGTGTGTCGGGTTGGCGCTCGGCCACCGTGTCGGGGCCGTCGGCGCCGTCGACCCAGAGCGACCAGAGGGCGACGAGGCCCATCAGCGCCAGGAGCGCGAGGGTGAGCACGAGGCCGAGCGCGCGACCGCCGCCGCGTGCGGGCGACTCGGCGCGCATTCGGCGCGCGCCGAAGACGGTGAGGCTCGCCGCTTCGTCCATCTCGCCGGTCTGGGAGGGCGCAGGGCCGGTCGGCGCGGGAAGAGAGGCGTCGCCCGCCCGTCGGATCCGGCGCACGGGATCGGGGCGTGCCGGCTGTGGCTCGGGTGCTGCGGGCGACGGCCCCGAGGGCCGTGCGTCGGACGGCTCTGCGGCAGCCGGGCCGAGCCGGGGCGTGACGGTGTCGCGCCCGGCCGAGGGGCGCGCAAGCCGCGGCGGCGCGGCGTCTGCGGTCGGCGCTGCCGGCTCGCTCTGCGCGCGGAGCGCGGGCTCCATCGGGGGCCTCGGGAGAGAAGAGGGGGCGGCGCGCGCGTTGCCGCCGCGTCTCGTGCCACCGAAGGCGCCGAGCACCGATCCGGCCAGCGCGCCGAGTCCTGCCCGGTGAGCCCGGCGATCGGGCGCGAGGCTCGCGGCCGAGGCAGCCGCCGCGTCGCCGGTCTCGACCGGCGTCACCTTCGGTGCCGCTGTCTCGTTGCCTCTCCCGTGGGCGGAGGATATCGGGGTGCGTGTCGGAGACACCGCCCGTGACGGGGCATCCGGCGCAGGGGCATTTGGCACGGGGGCATTTGGCACGGGGGCGGCGCCCGCCGCCGTCTCCGGGCCCGACGCACCGGGATCGCGACGTATCGTCGAGAAGGTCGGCAGAGGCGTGGATGCAGCCCCCCCTACCACTGCCGGCGATGGCGCGGCGAGGGGCGGCGGCGCGGCGCGGCGCCGCCCGTCGGCTTCGGTCGCGGCAGACGCGCCGCCGAGCGACGATGTGCTTGAGGGTGTGTCCTTCGCTGTCGCAGCGGCGGGCGGCGCTCGTCCGTTGCCGGGTCGATGGGGGGCAGGGGCCGCGCGGGCGGGCCGACTCCGGTGTGGCTCGGCGGCGTCTGACGCGGCGGTGTCCGGCCTTGCGGTCTCCGGCTCGGCGGAGTCTTGCGTGGCGATGCGGGACTCGGTGAGTGCGTCGGGCGCGTCAGCAGGACCGGGCGTGACGGAGGCGGGTTGCCGGTGCATCCTGCGGCGGCGAGCCGCCGAAGCGGGGGCGGCCGGGAAAGGCACCCCGTGCCGCCTCGCCGAGCACCCCGGCGGGCGCGAAGCCGTGTGCCTCTGCAAAGGCGCGCGCCTCGTCGAGCGTCTCGGCGGCGACGACGGCGATCTCGAGCGCGCCGTCGACCTCGCGCCAGTCGTAGACCAGTTCGGCCAGGTCGTAGGGCGTGGCCCCGACGAGCGCGTTGCGCACGCGGCCCTCGTCGGCCTCGCGGTCGAGCCCGCTGGCGCGCGCGCGGGTGTAGAGGATCTGGCTGTCGGGCAGGATGAGCACCACCGCCGCCTCGCCGCCGCTGGCCCCGGCCACGCGGGCCTGCATGCGCCCCACCTGGGCGTCGAAATCATCGTCGTCGAGGCCGGCGGTTGCCAGCGGGGGCTGCATGGTATCGATCTCGGCACCGCCCTCCGCGAGGTGCAGGAGCGAGACGCCGTCATGGTCGAGATGGAGGGCGAAAGTGGCAGCCATGGCCTCGGCGTTCTCTCCGGCGGCGCCCGCCGGGCATTCGTTGCAGTTCCCGTTGACGGGGCTTTATAGCAGGATTCGGGGGAATGGAAAGAAAACCGCCCCCGACCGCCCGGCTGACGGGCTGGTTAATGCTTGGATCGGAAAGGGTTTACCATGCGTGCCGCCAGAGCTGCCCTTGTCGTCGCCGCGGCGCTCGCCGCCCTGTCGCTCCCGTGGCCCGCGACGCCCCCGGCGCTCGCCCAGGGCGGCGCGGTCTCCGAGGCGGGACGGATCGTGGTCGAGGCGGAGGGGCGCGCCTCGGCGGCGCCCGACATGGCCACGATCACGCTGGGCGTGACCGCGGAGGCGGAGAGCGCCGGGGCGGCGGTCGCGGACATGTCGCAGGCCGCGCAGGAGGTGATCGACCGGCTCGCGGCCGAGGGGATCGCCGCGCGCGACCTGCAGACCAGCGCGCTCTCGCTCTCGCCCCGCTGGCGGGGGGAGCACGGCTCACGCGACGCGCCGCGCGAGATCGTGGGGTATGTCGCCGAGACCACCGTCACCGCACGGGTGCGCGCGCTCGACAGCCTCGGCGGGGTGCTCGACGCGGCGGTGCGGAGCGGGGCGAACGTCTTTCGCGGGCTCTCCTTCGGTCTGTCCGAGCCGCAGCCGGCGCAGGATGCGGCCCGCAGGGCGGCCGTGGCCGAGGCGCTGCGCCGCGCCGAGCTGTTTGCCGGGGCGGCCGGCGTGCCGCTCGGGCCGCTCGTGCGTCTCGAGGAAGCGGGCGGCGGGCAGCCGCGCCCGATGATGCGCGCCGAGATGGCGGTGTCGGATGCGGGGCCGGTGCCCGTTGCCGAGGGCGAGCTCGACGTCACCGCGCGGGTGCGCATGGTGTGGGAGATCGCGCCGGAGTGAGACGGCGGCCGCCGGGGCAGGCCCGGCGGCCTTTCGGGGCTCGCGTCAGGCAGCCTGCGCGACGGCCTTGCCGAGCGCCCGGTCGAGATCGGCGATCAGGTCGTCTGGGTCTTCGATCCCGATGGAGAGGCGCACCACGTTGGGCGCGGCGCCGGCCGCCTTCTGCTGTTCCGGCGTGAGCTGGCGGTGCGTGGTCGAGGCCGAGTGGATGATCAGCGAGCGGGTGTCGCCGAGGTTGGCGACGTGGCTGAAGATCTCGACGTTGTCGACCAGCCGCACGCAGGCATCAAAGCCGCCCTTGAGCGCGAAGGTAAAGAGCGCGCCGGCGCCGTTGGGGCAGATGCTGGCGACCCTTCCGTGATAGGGCGACGAGGGCAGGCCGGCATAGGTGACCGACTCGACGCGCGGATCGTTTTCGAGCCATGTCGCCACCTTCACCGCGTTCTCGACATGCTTCTGCATGCGCAGAGAGAGCGTCTCGATGCCGAGCAGGGTGTAGTGGGCGGCCTGCGGGTTGAGCGTCATGCCGAGATCGCGCAGGCCCACGGCGATGCCGTGGAAGGTAAAAGCCAGCGGACCGAACGTCTCGGCGAACTTGAGGCCGTGATAGGCGGGCTCGGGCTCGGACAGCGAGGGGAACTTGCCCGAGGCGGCCCAGTCGAAGCGCCCCGAGTCGACGATCGCGCCGCCGGTCACCGTGCCGTTGCCGGTCAGGAACTTGGTCAGCGAGTGCACGACCAGCGTCGCGCCGTGCTCGATCGGGCGGCACAGGTAGGGGGTGGCCGAGGTGTTGTCGACGATCAGCGGCAGCCCGGCAGCGTCGGCGATCTTCGCCATCGCGTCGAGATCCGTGATGTAACCGCCCGGATTGGCGATGGATTCGCAGAAGATCGCGCGCGTGTCATCGTCGATGGCGGCCTTGACCGCGTCGAGGTCGTCGGTATCGACGAACTTCGCCGACCAGCCGAAGCGGCGGATCGTCTGGCTGAACTGGGTGACCGTGCCGCCGTAGAGGCGCGTCGAGGCGACCACGTTGAGCCCCGGCCCCATCAGCGGGAACAGTGCCATGATCTGCGCGGCGTGACCCGACGAGCAGCAGACCGCGCCCGCGCCGCCCTCGAGCGTCGCCATCCGCTCCTGCAGGACGGCGACGGTGGGGTTGGTGAGCCGCGAATAGATGAAGCCGACCTCCTGCAGGTTGAACAGGGCGGCGGCATGCTCGGCGTCGCGGAACACGTAGGCGGTGGTCTGGTAGATCGGTGTCTGACGCGCGCCCGTGGCCGGGTCGGGGCGCGCGCCGGCGTGGATCTGCAGCGTGTCGAAGCCGTAGCTGGGCGTATCGGGCATGGGGGCCTCCCTCGGGTGCGTTTTGCGCGCAGGCTACGGGAGGGGGCCGGCGCCGGCAATGGCGTGGCGTCTTCGCGTCGCGCCGCGCGGTGCGATTCGGGACGGCTGTCTGCCCGCCGGGCCGGCGGCGGGACATCGGTGGCCCAGAGGGGTAGAACACGGGACGGAATCGCGAGCGGAGGGCAACATGCGGATCAACGCGGAGTTCGATCGGCCGGCGCGGGTGCGTTTCGCCGACGGCGAGTGGGTGGGCAGCCCCTCGGCCGGGGTCGAGCGGCGGATGCTCGATCGGCTGGGTGGCGAGGTGGCGCGCGCGACGTCGCTGGTGCGTTTCGCGCCGGGCTCGGCCTTCGACCCGCATACCCACGACGGGGGCGAGGAATACCTCGTGCTCGAGGGCACCTTTCAGGACGAAGAAGGCGACTTTCCCGTGGGCGCCTATGTGCGCAATCCGCCGGGCACGTCGCACCGGCCGGCGGCTGCGGAAGGTGCGGTGATCCTCGTCAAGCTCCACCAGTTCGACCCCGCCGACCGGACGGCGGTGCACGCCCGGCTCGACTCCGCGCGCGCCGCTCCCGTGGCGGGGCAGCCCGGCGTCTCGGCGCAGGTGCTCCACCGCGACGCGCGCGAGGCCGTGCGGCTGGAGGTCTGGGCGCCGGGGGCCGAAGTGACGCGAGAGCTGCCGGGGGGCGCCGAGCTGTTCGTGCTCGCGGGCGGCTACACGGAGGGCGGCATGGCGATGGGCCCGTGGGACTGGTTGCGGCTGCCGGCGGGCGGGCGGCTCGAGTCCGTGGCGGGGCCGGAGGGCGCGCGGCTCTGGGTCAAGGAGGGGCATCTCGCGGCGCCGATCGGGCTGGATCAAGGATGAGCGTCGCCGCCCGGGCTTTGGCGCACCGGCGTTTCTGGGGTAGGGTGGCGCGGTCGCCAGAGGGGAGGATCACTCATGCGCCCGACCATCCGCACCACCCGCCGGCTTGCCGGCCTCACAGCCGCGCTCTGCCTCGGCACGCTCCTTGGCACGGCGCTGCTCGGCACGCAGGCGCATGCCGCGTCCTGTGGCAACGACGCGTCGGGCTTCGAGGGGTGGAAGCAGGCGTTCGCGCGCGACGCTGCGTCGGCCGGGGTGGGCCAGCGCGGCATCGAGGCGCTGATGGGCACGCGCTATGCCGCCGACACGATCCGGGCCGACCGGAACCAGCGCAGCTTTCGCCTGAGCTACGACGAGTTCTGCGCCAAGCGCGGCTGTGACGTGATCGCGCGCCAGGGCCGGCAGCGGCTGGCGCAGAGCCCCAACTTCTACGGTTCGCTCGAGCGGGCCTACGGGGTGCCAGCGGGCGTCATCATCGCCATCCACGGGATGGAGACCGGCTTCGGCCGGTTCTTGGGCGATTCGAACGTCCTGAACGCAACGGCGACGCTGGCCTACGATTGTCGGCGACCGGAGTTCTTCACGCCCCACCTGATCGGCGCGCTCAAGATGATCGACCGAGGCATGATGTCGGCCGGCACGATCGGGGCCAAGCACGGCGAGCTCGGGCATACGCAGTTCCTGCCCGGCAACGCGCTCGCCTATGGGCAGGACGCCAACGGCGACGACCGCGTCGACCTGACCGACCAGGCCGACGCGCTCGCCTCGACCGCCAACTACCTGCGGCGGAAGGGATGGCGGCCGGGCGAGAGCTATCAGCCGGGCACCCACAACTTCCGCGTGCTGCAGGAATGGAACGCGGCGAGCGTCTACCAGCGCGCGCTGGCCGAGATGGGCGCGCGGATCGATGGGTGAGGGGCCGGGAAGCGAAAAAGGGCGGAGCCCGGCCAGGGGGCAGGGCGGCGGGGCCTTTTGGCAGGGCGAGGGCCGGCCATCGCGCATGCGCGTGGCTCGGTGCGGGGGGGGGGCGCCCTTGCATCGCGGCGAGGGAGGCGCTCGTCGGTCTGTGGCCGGGCGCTGCCGGGTCGTGCGGAACGCGTGCCGGCCGCGCAGCCGGTCGTGTGCAAAAGGCGCGGGAAGACGGGCCGCTAGCGCCGCTCGCGGCGGGCCATGAAGGCCAGCCGCTCGAACAGCGCCACGTCCTGCTCGTTTTTCAGCAGCGCGCCGTGCAGGCGGGGCAGGGCGGAGGCCGGATCGGTGCGCAGGTCGTCGGCGTCGAGATCCTCGGCCAGCAACAGCTTGAGCCAGTCGAGCACCTCGGAGGTCGAGGGCTTCTTCTTCAGCCCCGCCTGCTCGCGGATCTCGTAGAACTGCGTCAGCGCCACCGTCAGCAGGCGCTCCCTGATGCCGGGGTGATGGACCTCGACGATGCGCTTCATCGTCTCCATGTCGGGGAAGCGGATGTAGTGAAAGAAACAGCGGCGCAGGAAGGCGTCGGGCAGCTCCTTCTCGTTGTTCGAGGTGATGACGACGACGGGGCGATGCCGCGCCCGGATCGTCTCGCCGGTCTCGTAGACGTGGAACTCCATCCGGTCGAGCTCCTGCAGGAGGTCGTTGGGGAACTCGATGTCGGCCTTGTCGATCTCGTCGATCAGCAGCACGACCTTGCCCTCGGCGACGAATGCCTCCCACAGCTTGCCGCGGCGGATGTAGTTGGCGATGTCGTGGACACGCTCGTCGCCGAGCTGGCTGTCGCGCAGGCGCGAGACGGCGTCATATTCGTAAAGGCCCTGATGGGCGCGGGTGGTCGACTTGATGTGCCATTCGACCAGCGGCAGGCCGAGCGAGAGGGCGATCTGGCGGGCGAGCTCGGTCTTGCCGGTGCCGGGCTCGCCCTTGACCAGCAGCGGCCGCTCGAGCGCCACGGCGGCGTTGACGGCGACGGCGAGATCGTCGGGGACGATGTAGCTGTCGGTCGATGTGAAGCGGGTGGGGGTGACGCTCATGAAAGGCTCCTGCTCCCGGCTGGTTTCGGCGCGCGGCGGGCCGCAGGGTGCCCGGCCGCGGCGGGGGGTGCAAGCCCGCCGGAACCCGTCATGTAAGGCGATGAAATAGCTTCCGAACGGGCGTGACAAGGGCAAGGCCATGCAGTAAGAGCGCCCCCATGCGAGGCCAGTTGCCTGTTTCGAGGACGCATGCCGGCGAGGGGGCGCCCGAGACCGCCCTCCCCGGTTCTGATGGGGCGGGCGAGCGAGAGGGATCAGGCGTGAAGCAGGAAGTATTTCTACCGGCAGATTACCGTCCGGCCGAGGATGAGCCCTTCATGAACGAGCTGCAGCTGGAATATTTCCGCCGCAAGCTGTTGAAGATCAAGGCCGAGCTTCTGGAGGAGACGCGCACGACGCTGGAAGGTCTCCAGGACGGGTCGCGCAACATCCCCGACATCGCCGACCGGGCGAGCGAGGAGACCGACCGCGCGCTGGAGTTGCGCATCCGCGACCGCCAGCGAAAGCTGGTCGCCAAGGTGGATTCTGCGCTGCGGCGCATCGAGGAGGGCGAATACGGCTACTGCCGGGACACGGGCGAGCCGATCTCGCTGAAGCGGCTCGACGCGCGGCCGACCACGACGCTGAGCCTGGAGGCGCAGGAGCGGCACGAGCGCCGCGAAAAGGTGCACCGGGACGACTGATGCAGGGACGTCTGGAAAGAGCGGGCGCCGGGGCCGAGGCTCCGGCGCTTTGCGTTTCGGGAGGGGAACGGAGGGCGCCATGGGGCTGAACGGGCGCGACGTGACGGTGGTGGGCGGCGGCGTTGCGGGGCTTGCCGCGGCGCGGGCCCTGGCGCTCCGGGGCGCGCGGGTAACGGTGCTGGAGCAGGCGCCGGCAATCTCGGAGGTGGGCGCGGGGCTGCAGGTCTCGCCCAACGGTGGCCGCGTGATCGAGGCGCTGGGGCTGGGCGAGGCGTTCCGCGCGGCATCGGGCGAGAGCGCGGCGGTGGTGCTGCGCGATGCGGCGGGGCGCCGGGTGCTGCGGATGCCGCTGGCCGGGCGGGGGCGGTTCGCGCTGGTGCACCGGGCCGACCTGATCGCGGTGCTCGAGCGCGGCGCGCGCGAGGCGGGCGTGACGATCGAGCTGGGCGCGCGGGTCGAGGCGGTGACGCTGGGCGAGCGGGGCGCAACGGTGCGGATGGCCGACGGCGGCGAGCTGCGCCCCGCGCTGCTGGTGGGCGCCGACGGGCTGCACAGCCGGGTCAGGCCCGAGCTCGTGGGCGAGGCGCGGCCGCGCTTCACTGGGCAGGTGGCGTGGCGTGCGCTGATCCCGTGCCCCGAGGGCGTGGCCGCGGAGGCGCAGGTCTTCATGGGGCCGGGGCGGCACCTCGTGGCCTACCCGCTGCGGGGCGGGACGCTTCTCAACATCGTGGCGGTGGAGGAGCGGGCCGAGTGGGCTGAAGAGGGCTGGCACAACGCGGGCGACCCCGAAGAGATGCGCGCGGCCTTCCGCGCCTTCGGCGGGCCGGTGCGGGAGTGGCTGGGCGCGGTGGAGCGCTGCATGCTCTGGGGGCTGTTCCGGCACCCGGTCGCGGGGCGGTGGCACGCCCCCGGCGTGGCGATCCTCGGAGACGCGGCGCACCCGACGCTGCCGTTTCTCGCGCAGGGGGCCTGCATGGCGCTGGAGGATGCGTGGACGCTCGCCGCCCTGCTCGACGCGCGCCCCGACGAGGCGGCGCTTGCGGCCTATCAGGCTGCGCGCCGGCCCCGCACCCGGCGGATCGTGGAGGCTGCGACGGCGAACGCGCGCAACTACCACCTGCGGGGCGCTCGTGCCGCCGTGGCACATGCCGCGCTCCGCGCGGCCGACCGGCTGGCGCCGGGCGCGGTGCTGGGGCGGTTCGACTGGCTTTACGGGCACGACGTGACGGCCTGAGGGGCGCGTTTTCGCTCTCGCATCGCCGGTGCGCCCTTGATAAGACGACCGCCAATCTGGGCGGCCTGTCAGCGGCCGCCCGCATTGCTTGCGGGTGTGGCGGAACTGGTAGACGCACTTGGTTTAGGTCCAAGCGCCGCAAGGCGTGGGGGTTCGAGTCCCTCCACCCGCACCACCGAAGGGTTTGACGAGAAGGACGAGACGCGATGCAGGTGACGGAGACCGTCAACGAGGGGCTGAAGCGGGCCTATCACATCACCATCCCCGCCGCCGAGCTGGACGAGAAGGTCCATGCCAAGCTGCGCGAGGCCCAGCCCGAGGTGGAGATGAAGGGCTTTCGCAAGGGAAAGGTGCCGCTGGCGCTCTTGAAGAAGCAGTTCGGCACGCGCCTTCTTGGCGAGGCGATGCAGGAAGCCGTCGACGGGGCGATGAACAGGCACCTCGACGAGACGGGTGACCGCCCCGCGCTGCAGCCGCAGGTCGAGATGGTGGGCGAGAACTGGCAGGAGGGCGACGATGTGGTCGTCTCGATGCAGTACGAGAAGCTGCCCGAGATCGAGGAGCCGAACCTGTCGGGCCTCAAGCTCGAGAAGCTGGTCGTCAAGGCGTCCGACGAGGATATCCACGAGGCGCTCGAGGGGCTGGCCGAGCAGGCCAAGACCTTCGAGGACAAGGATGGCGCCGCCGAAGAGGGCGACCAGGTGGTGCTCGACTTCGTCGGCAAGCTCGACGGCGAGGCCTTCGAGGGCGGCGCGGCGGAGGATTTTCCGCTCGTGCTCGGCTCGGGCCAGTTCATCCCCGGCTTCGAGGAAAAGCTGGTGGGCGCGAGCGCCGGCGACGAGGCCGAGGTGCAGGTCACCTTCCCCGATGATTACGGGGCCGAGCACCTGAAGGGGCGCGATGTGGTCTTCGACTGCACGATCAAGGCGGTCAAGGCGCCGGCCAAGGCCGAGATCGACGACGATCTCGCCAAGCAGTTCGGTGCGGAGGATCTCGAGGCGCTCAAGGGGCAGATCCGCGAGCGGCTCGAGTCGGAATACGGCAACGCCGCGCGGGCGGTGATGAAGCGGCACCTGCTCGACGTGCTCGACGAGCAGGTGAGCTTCGACCTGCCGCCGACGCTGGTCGATGCCGAGGCCCGGCAGATCGCCCACCAGCTCTGGCACGAGGACAACCCCGATGTGCAGGGCCACGACCACCCCGAGATCGAGCCGACCGACGAGCACGTCAAGCTCGCCGAGCGGCGGGTGAAGCTGGGGCTGCTGCTGGCCGAGCTCGGCCGCCAGAAGGAGGTCGAGGTGACCGACGCCGAGATGACGCAGGCGCTGATGAATCAGGCGCGGCAGTATCCCGGTCAGGAGCGGGCCTTCTTCGAGTTCGTGCAGAAGAACCCTCAGGCGCAGCAGCAGATCCGCGCGCCGCTCTTCGAGGACAAGGTGGTCGACTACATTTTCGAGATGGCCGAGGTCGAGGAACGGGAAGTCGACAAGGACGCGCTGAAGGAAGCGGTGGACAAGCTCGAGGACGAGTGACGCCACGCTCCGCGATCAGTCAGACAGACTATGGGGCCGCCTTCGGGCGGCCCTTTTTCGTGGGCGTGAGGGCCGGCGAACGAAACCGGGCGGCGCGCGTTTCTCCGCCGAGAAAGGAGGCCATTGCCCATGCCAAAAAGATGTTTCGCCGTCGCGGCGGCTCTCGCGGCCCTGCCGCTCGGCGCGGCCGCCCAGGGCGACGGGGACGATGCCGCCCCCTGGTCGGCGCTGCCGGGCGATATCTCGGAGGAGCCGCTGCCAGAGCCCTACTTCCGCGACAACCTGATCGGGCGCTACGCCGCGCCGGGGCGTTGCGACACCGACAGCGTCGACGACCTGCTCGTGATCTCGGCGGTCGGCATCCAGATCGGGCCGGTGTTGTGCGAGGGCATCGGCAAGATGACGTGGGAGGACGGCCGGCTGCTGGTGCCGCTCTCGATCTGCCGGATCGACACGCGCCACCAGGGGGAGCGGACGCTCTCGCTGGAGCGGTTGACTGGGGGCGACCTGTCGGTGCGATCGGATGCCGAGGAGAGCTTCGTGCCGAACGAGGTGATGCAGCGCTGCGGCCCGTAGGCCGTGGTCGCGCCGGGCCCGGCCAGGCCCGGCGCAAGGCGCCCGTCAGGACGCCGATTGCGGGGTGAGGCGGACGAGACGTCCGTCCTCGTAATCGGTGATGACGAGGATGGAGCCGTCCTGATCGACCGCCACGTCGCGGACGCGGCCAAGATCGGAGACGTGGCGATCCTCGCCCACGACCGTCTGCCCGTCGAGCTCGAGCCGGGCGAGACCACCCGAGACGAGGCCCGAGGCGAGCACGTCGCCCTGCCAGTCGGCGAACAGCTCGCCCTGATAGAACGTCATGTCGCCCGGCGCGATCACCGGATCCCAGTAGTAGCGCGGCGGGGTGAATCCGGCCTCCTCGTGGCGGTAGTCGCCGCCTGTGACCGGGCTGCCGTCGTAGTTCTTGCCGTAACTCACCTCGGGCCAGCCGTAATTGGCGCCGGCTTCGATCAGGTTGAGCTCGTCGCCGCCGGCGGGGCCGTGCTCGATGATCCAGAACTCTTCCGTTCCCGGGCGCATCGCGGCGCCCTGGATGTTGCGGTGACCGAGCGACCAGATCTGCGCCTGCGGCATGCCATCGCCGGCGAAGGGGTTGCCCTCGGGCACCTCGCCCTCGGGCGTCAGGCGGACGATCTTGCCGTAGGTCGTGTCCATGTCCTGGGCATAGTGGCGCTCGTCCTCGGTGAAATGCTCGCCGGTGGTGATGTAGACGTGGCCGTCTCCGTCGAAGACGAGCCGCGAGCCGTAGTGCATGGGCGTGGGCGAGGGTGGCTCCTGCACGAAGATCTCCTGCACGTCGGTCAGCTGCGTGCGGTCTTCGCTGAGCGTGCCGTAGGCCGCCGCGGTGCCCGACATCCCGTCGCCCATCGGCTTGGCGTAGGTGAGGTAGACTCGGCGGCTGTCGGCGAAGTCGGGCGCGAGGGTGACGTCGAGCAGGCCGCCCTGTTCCTGGTGGTAGACCTGCGGCAGGCCCTCGACGGGCTGCGAGAGTGTCCCGTCCTCGGCGACGTGGCGCAGCCGGCCGGGGCGCTCGGTGACGAGATAGCCCGCATCGCCCGGAAGCACGGCGATGCCCCAAGGGTGCACGAGGCCGTCCGCCACGGTCTGCGTGGCGATCTCGACATCGCTGTCGAGGGCGGGCGCGTTGGTCTGCTCGGCGAAGGCGGGTTCGATGTCTGGCCGCTCCTCGGGGCCTTCGTCGACCTTGTCCTGCGCGAGGGCGGGGGCGGCGGCGAGCGCCGCAGTCAGCGCCAGCGCGGACGCGGTGTGGCGTTGCATGCATCCTCCTTGCATTGGTGCCAGCGCGGAACGTCGCGGCCGAAGCGGATGTTCCGGCGGACGCAAGCAGAAAGGGCCGCGCCCTGCGGCACGGCCCTTCACGACGGCGTCAGGCGGTCCGAGGTGGCCTGTCAGAGCGGCTCGTTGCGATCCTCGCCGTCCTCGCTCTCGCGAGGTTCGGGGCCGCGCGGATCCTCGAACTGGTCCAGCGTCGCGCCGCCCATATCGTCGAACAGCTCGGCAATCTCGAATTCGGCCTGCGCCTCTTCTTCGGCGGCCAGTTCCTGGATCGACTTGCCGGCGGCCTGGATCCCGGCCTCTTCCTGGGAGCGGGCGACGTTGAGCTTGATCTCGACCTCGACCTCGGGGTGCAGGTGGACAACGACCGAGTGCAGGCCGAGCTCCTTGATCGGGCGACCGAGGTCGATCTGGCGCTTGTCGATGGTGAAGCCGGCAGCTTCCGCGGCGTCGGCCGCGTCGCGGGGCGTGACCGAGCCGTAGAGTGCGCCGGAATCGGCGGCCTGGCGGATCAGCACGAAGCTCTGGCCCTCGAGTGAGCCGGCAAGCTTTTCGGCCTCCTTTCGGGTCTCGAGGTTGCGCGCCTCGAGCTGGGCCTTGTCGGCCTCGAAGCGGGCGATGTTGTCCTTCGAGGCGCGCAGCGCCTTGCCCTGCGGCAGCAGGAAGTTGCGCGCGTAGCCCTCCTTGACGGAGACCACTTCGCCCATCTGGCCGAGCTTGGCCACGCGTTCGAGCAGGATGACGTCCATGTCGGGGCTCCTTACTTCACGGCGTAGGGCAGAAGCGCGAGGAAGCGCGCGCGCTTGATGGCGCGGGCGAGCTCTCGCTGCTTCTTGGAGGAGACGGCGGTGATGCGGGACGGCACGATCTTGCCGCGCTCGGAGACGTAGCGCTGCAGCAGCTTGGTGTCCTTGTAGTCGATCCTGGGCGCGTTCTCGCCGGAGAACGGGCAGACCTTGCGGCGGCGGAAAAACGGCTTGGCCATGTGTCTCGTCCTCTTTGTCCGGGGTCAGCGGCGGTCGCGGCGACCGTCGCGGTCGCGGTCGCGGTCGCGGTCGTCGCGCTTCTGCATCTGGATGGAGGGGCCGTCCTCGTGGCCCTCGACCTTGATCGTGAGCACGCGCATCACGTCGTCGTGGAGACGCATCAGGCGCTCCATCTCCTGTACCGCCTCGGCGGGTGCATCGGTCCGCAGGAAGGCGTAGTGGCCCTTGCGGTTCTTGTTGATCTTGTAGGCCATCGTCTTGACGCCCCAGTATTCCGAGCCGACGATCTTGCCACCGTGGTCGGACAGGACGGTGCCGAAATGCTCGATGAGCCCCTCGGCCTGCGCGTTGGACAGATCCTGGCGCGCGATGAAGACATGCTCGTAAAGCGGCATGCTGCGGTTTCCTTTTCTCGGGCGCACTTCATAGAGCGGGTCAGGGGCTTCCGCGCCCCGCTCACGAGAGGCTGCGCCGGTCGTCGATCTTCGCGGAAGTGGCGCGGGCTATTGCATGGATGGGGCGGGCGCGCAAGGGCGGGGGTGCAGCAGCGCGGCCGGCGCATCCATCGGCGCCGGGGGCGCTCCCGCCTCCGCTCGGCGCGGGCGCCTCGCTCCGTTGGGCCCGGCAGCCGCTGGCGCGGCTGCCGGCGGGCGCGGCCGGGACGCGGCGCGCCAAGCGGGACGGGCGGCGGCGCTGGAGCACACCGGGGAAAAGGCGCGCCCGTGCCCCGCATCCGCCATCGCACGCCCCGCGCGCAGGGCGCGCCCCGGCCCGGCACGGGCGAGCGGGCCGCGCCTCACTTGCGGGCTCTTGACCGGCCGACCGGCCGCGGCGACGCCCTCGCGGCTGTCTCCGGCGACGGCTGGCTTCGGGAAGCAGGACGTTGGCGCGGGGTTCGGGTGGCTGTCCGGCAAGGCGCACCGGGCGGCGGCTTGCCGCCGGGGCGCGCCGTGGCTAGGGAGGGCGACGCGGCGGGACGACGAGGAGGGCAGGCGATGACGCGGGCGTTCGTGTTTCCGGGACAGGGGGCGCAGGCGATCGGGATGGGGCGCGACCTGGCCGAGGGGTGGCCGGAAGCGGCGGCCGTCTTCGACGAGGTCGACGCGGCCCTTGGCGAGCGGCTGTCGGCGCTGATCTGGGAGGGCGACGCGGAGACGCTGACGCTGACGGCCAATGCCCAGCCGGCGCTCATGGCGACATCGATGGCGGCGATGGCGGCCCTGCGCGCCGAGGGCGTGGGCGTGGAGGCCGCCGCTTTCGTGGCCGGGCATTCGCTGGGCGAGTACTCGGCGCTCGCCGCGGCGGGCGCGATCGGCGTGGGCGATGCGGCGCGGCTTCTGCGGCTGCGGGGGCGCGCGATGCAGGAGGCAGTGCCGGTCGGCGTGGGCGCCATGGCGGCGCTTCTGGGATTGGGGCTCGACGACGCGCGGGCGGTCGCGGAAGAGGCGGCCGGTGGCGAGGTCTGCGCGGCGGCCAACGATAACGATCCGGGGCAGGTCGTGGTGTCGGGGCATCGGGGCGCGGTGGAACGTGCGGTGGAGATCGCAAAGACGCGGGGGGCAAAGCGCGCCGTGATGTTGCCGGTCTCGGCGCCGTTTCATTGTGCGCTGATGCAGCCGGCGGCAGAGGCGATGGCGGCGGCGCTCGAGGAGGTTGACTTGAGGGCGCCGGCCGTGCCGCTGGTAAGCAACGTGCGTGCCGAGGCGGTGACGGAGCCCGACGAGATCCGCCGACTGCTCGTGGAGCAGGTGACAGGCACGGTCCGCTGGCGCGAGAGCGTGGCGTGGATGGCGGGCCGGGGCGTGGCCGAGACCTGGGAGATCGGCGCGGGCAAGGCGCTGTCGGGCATGGCGCGGCGGATCGACCGCGCGCTCGCGACCCGGACGGTGGGTACGGCGGAGGAGGTGCGCGCTGCCGCGGCGGCCGCGCTGTCCTGAGGTTCGGGGGCGGGTGCCGGGCGACGCTTGCCCATGGCGGCGGCCCGAGACGCTGCGTCGAGCGCGTTCGGGACGGCGCGGAAGCGCGGCGAGCCTGCCGGATCGGCGCGGTTGTCTACCCGGTCGGCGGTGGGGCTTCGACGTAGGGGCTTCGGCGGCGGAGCGCCGGCGACGCGGGCGAGACGTCGAAAGGGGTGGTGGAGGCGACGGGCCGAGACCCCGTTTGCGGCCCGCCCCCGCGTGACGGGAGGGAGCGCATGGACGAAACCGAACCGACCGGGTGGACGGCACGCGCGATCGTCGCCGCAGGGATGGCGGGGCTCGCGGCGCTGTTCGCGTTTCTTTTCCTCTACGGCGACCGGCAGGCGGCGACGGGGGCGAGCGGGGCCTGGCCATTCGTCGGCGAAGTGATCCTGTTCCACGGCGCGGGCGGCCTCGTCGCCGGCGCCGCGCTGGCGGGATTGTTCGGGAGGCGCGGGGCAGCGGGCTGGCCGCTCGCCGCGCTTGGCGGGATGCTCGCCGCCCTGCTCGCAGGGTTGATCGGCGGTCTGCTCTCGAGCGTGCCCGCGCTCCTGTCGGGCGTCTCGCTGGTGACGGAAGCCATCCGCGTCGGCGCGGCGACCGTGGTGACGCCCCTCGCCGTGGCCACCGTGCCCTGGCTCGGCGCTGTCTGGGCCGCCGCGATTGCCGCGCTTCACCTGCTCGCCCTCGCCGCCCGCTGACCGTCATGGCGGCGCGCCGCCCAGCGGACCGCGCCGCCCGCGCGTCGCGCGGTGCCGGCACCCGTGCGCCGGTGGTGGCGCCGCCGGGGCCGGCGAGAGCCTTGCGCACACGCAGCGACGGCAGATGCCGTTAGGGCATGGGGCGCGACTGTGTCTGACGGCGGACGGCCTGGCGCGGAGTTTCGTCATCGATGCAGGCCCACGCCACGCATTGTTTCCGGCCCGGCCTTTACCGTCGCCACGCGAGCGACGACGCGGCGACGACGCCCGCCACTGTCGCGGTCTGCGCATCCACCGCCACATTCGTGCAACGCATCGGCCGAAGAAACCGAAAGAAGGCACGATCCCCGCCCCGCGCCCGTCACCATGCCCCGCCATACCGGTCTTCGACGCCGTCCTGGGGGATGGCTGCGAACGGCCCCAAGGGGCGCTGGTCATCCGGCCCGCCCACGGAGGGGCCCCGTGGTTGATGAGTGGTGTTGGTAACGAGTGCCCCGTCCGGGGCGCGCGCCTTCGGGTGCGACCTCGGGCGGGTGCTCCCGGGCGAGGGCCGGACTCAGGGGGACGGTCCCCCGGGAGCGGCCGCGCGTTGCGCGAGCTCCTGCGGCCCGTCCTGTCCGGTTGTGTGCGCCCTTTGTGCGAGTGCGGGCAGGGCGGGACGCCTTCCTCACTCGGCCGCTCGAAGGCGCTTGGCCCTATCTCTGGCTCGATGCGACCTACGTGAAGGTGCGTGAAGGCGGACGGATCGTCAGCCGCGCCGCGATAATCGCTGTCGCGGTCAACGAGGACGGCAAGCGTGAGGTGCTCGGC
>LJNT01000102.1 GCA_001314685.1 Rhodobacteraceae bacterium HLUCCA09 | reverse complement strand
GCGATCGGCACGCTCTTCTTCGCCAAGGACTACGTGAACTACCGGCTCACCGGCCGCCGTGCGACCGACGAATCCGACCTGTCGTTCTTTCCCTGCGATACCCATGCCCGCGCCCTGTCGCCCGAGCTGCTCGCGCGCGCCGGCATCGACGAGGCCGCGGGCATGTTGCCCGAGGTGCTGCCGACCGGCGCCCCGGTCGGCCCCCTGACCGCCGAGGCCGCCGAACAGCTCGGCCTGCGCGAGGGCACGCTCGTCGCCTCGGGGGCGGGCGACGCGGTCGCGGCAGCCCTCGGGGCGGGTGCGACGGCGCCGGGGCAGGCCGTGACGGTGATCGGCACCAGCTTCATGAACAACCTGACCACCGACCGCCCGCTGATCGAGCCGGAAGGCGTCGGCTTTCTCTTCCTGATGCCGGGCGGGGCGTGGCAACGGCTGATGGCCAATACCGGGGGCGGCACGCTCTGCCTCGACTGGGCGGCCGAGATGTTCTGCGGGGGGCTGCTCGAGGCCGAGGGCGGGCGCGGCCCCGCCTTCTTCGCCGCGCTCGAGCGCGAGGTGGCGGCGGTGCCGCCGCTCGCGCGGGGGCTGATCGCACATCCCTACCTCAACACGTCGGGCATGTCGGCGCCGCGCTTCGACCCGGCCGCGCGCGCGTCGATCTACGGACTCGACACCGCCACGACGCCCGCCGAGATCGTGCGCGCGGTGATGGAGGGCGTCGCCTTCTCGATGCGGCAATGCTACGCCGCGCTCGGCGCCGAGGTGTCGGAGATCCGGATCACCGGCGGGGGCGCGCGCTCGGCCACGTGGCGGGCGATCTGCGCCGCGGTCATTGACCGGCCGCTTCGCAGCATCGAGACGGAGGAGACCGGCGCGCTTGGCGTGGCGATGCTGGGCGCGGTGGCCGCGGGCGCGCACCCCGATCTCGCGGCCGCGACCCGCGCGATGGTGCAGACGGGCGCCGACGAGGTGCCCGACCCGGCGCTCGTCTCCGCCTACGCGCGCGGGGCGCCGCTCTTCGACGCGCTGGGCGATGCGCTGATCCCGCTCTGGCAGCACCGGGCGCGCCTGCTGGAGGTCGGCGCATGAGCGGCCCGCGTCCGCCCGGAGAGGCCCGGCACGTCATGTTCGATCTCGACGGCACCCTCGTCGATACCCGCGCGGCGGTGGAGGCGTGCTATGCCCGCGTCTTCGACCGGCACCTGACCATACCCTTCCCGCCGCCCGACCTTCCGGCCGACCTGTTCGCCATGCGCCCGCGCGAGGTATTCGGCCTCGTCGCCCCCGGCGAGGCGGACCGACTCTACGACGCATACAGCGAGGCCTATCCCGACTGCGCCGCGTTCGTGCAGGTGTTTTCCGGAGCGGCCGAGCTGATCGCCGGGCTGCGCGCCGCGGGGCGTGCTCCCAGCCTCGTGACCAACAAGGGAAAGGAGCGGACGTTGATCGACCTTTCCGTCGCGGGCATCGACCCGGCGGACCTGGCCGCGATCGTGACCGCAGAGGATACTGTGGAACGCAAGCCGGATCCGGCCCCGCTCCTGCTCGGCCTCGCCCGCGCCGGCGCCGGGCCGGACGAAGCGGTCTATGTCGGCGACGGCCCGCAGGATATCGAGGCGGCACGGGCGGCCGGGCTGGCCTGCGTCGCGGTGAGCTACGGCTTCTACCGCTCCGAGACGCTCGCCGCTCTGCACCCCGCTGCCCTCGTCGATGACGTCCCCGCGCTCGCGGCGGCGCTGTCCGTCACGCTTCGGCAGGGCTCGGCGGCCTGACGGGCGCGCAAGTGCCCGGCACGCGGCAGCCGGCCGTGTCAGGTGTCCGAGCGATGGCCGAGCCGGGCAGAGATGCTCGTCGCGGCGTCGCACAGGGCGGCCGACAGCTCCGCCTCCTTCTCGGTCAGCGTCTTGAGCATGCCGCCCACGCTCACGGCGGCGATGGCCGTTCCCTGCGCGTCGAACACCGGGGCACC
Organism: Rhodobacteraceae bacterium HLUCCA09; assembly: GCA_001314685.1. Classification (GTDB taxonomy): domain Bacteria; phylum Pseudomonadota; class Alphaproteobacteria; order Rhodobacterales; family Rhodobacteraceae; genus HLUCCA09. The sequence continues at coordinate 21,502 of LJNT01000102.1, read as the reverse complement.
GAAGGCGCCGACGCTCGCGGTCACGTCTTCGGCGCTGCGCGAATAGCCCCGCTCGCGGATCCTGCGCAGCGTGTCGCGAAGATCATCGGGCGAGAGCGGCGCGCCCGTCATCGTCTGCAGCGGGCCCGAGGCGACCACCTGTTCGAGCAGGTCGTCGCGATGGGCCAGCACGGCAGTGGGGCCGCCGCCGACATGCAGCGGCAGCGACTTTCCCACGTCGAGCACCATCACCCGCACCAGAGAGGGGCCCTCGACCCGCTCCAGGCACACGCCGCGCAGGCCGTCGGGCACGATCAGATAGGCCGTCTCGCCGCCCCGTGCCGCGAGATCCACCAGCACCTCCGCTGCGATCTCGCGCAGGTGCAGCGCGTTGCCCGCGCTCGCGCCCAGCCGGAAGACCCGCAGAGTCAGGTGATAGCCCGCCCCGGTGCGGGACAGCCAGCCGACCCTCTCCAGCGTGCTGAGCAGTCGATAGGCCGTCGTGCGCGTGTGGCCGCTCCGCGCGACGATCGTCGGCAGGGAAAGGACCGGCTCGCCCTCGTCGAAAAGCTCCAGCAGGCGCACCGCCTTCTCGACCGAAGCCACGTGGTTCTTCGGGTCGCTATCGGTCTGCGCCTGCAATGTCCGTCGCTGCAATGCCCGTCCCTGCTCCGGCCGTGCCTTCCCGGCCCCGGCTGCTTGCCGCATGCCCCGTTCGGCCCCGTTTTCCGCCATGTCGCCGTCTCCCGCAGCGATACCCCGTCGATCCATGTTGACAGGGCTCGAAACGAAAGCCAATCTGCCCGCTGTTCGCAATACGGATAGTGCATCCGGATTGCGGACAATGCAGAGGATGACCCGACAGGGCGCCTCAAGGGAGGAGACAGCATGACCACGATGAACCGGGGCGCCCGCGCCCTCTGCACGGCCTTGTCCGCGCTTCTGGCCACGACGGCTGCAACCACCGTCGCGGCGCAGCAATTCCCGTCGGAGCCGATCCGCATCGTCATCGGCTTCGCCGCCGGGGGCTCGACCGATACGAACACGCGCGCGCTCGCCGCCGCGGCCGAGGAGACCTGCGGCACCGAGATCGTCATCACCAACCAGCCGGGCGGCTCGGGGGTGATCGCGCTCGAGACGGTGCGCAACTCCGACGCCGACGGCTACACGATCGCCACGACGCCGACCGAGATCAGCGCCGTCTCGCACATGGGCCTGAGCGACATTACGCACGAGGATTTCGGCGCCGTCATGCGCTTCGTCTTCGACCCCCACGGCTTCTTCGTCACGCCCGACTCGCCTTACAAGTCGCTGCAGGATGTCGTGGACGCGGCCAAGGGCGGCGAGACGATCCGGGTCGCCACCTCCGGTCCGGCCAGCCCCTACGCGATCACCTTCGAGGACATGGCGCGCAACACGGGCGTGACGGGGCAGCTCGTCAACATCCCCTATCAGGGCGACGCCATGGCGATTCCGGCGGCCCTGAGCGGCGAAGTCGATCTGCTGGTCACGAACGCCTCCAACGTCGTGGGCCAGGTGGCCGAGGAGGCGCTGGTGCCCCTCGGCGTCGCGAGCGACAGCCGCATCGCGATCCTGCCCGACACGCCGACCCTGGAGGAGCAGGGAATCGACGTCACGGGCGGCTCGATCTTCGGGCTCGCGGTGCCGGCCGGCACGCCCGGCGACCGGGTGGAGGCGCTCAACGCCTGCTTCGAGGCCGCCTTCCGCTCCGACGCATTCAACGCCTATGTCGAGCAGAGCGGGGTGAACCCGGCCTACCTCGGGGCCGCCGACTACGACGCCTACCTCGCCGCCGAGTATCAGCGCTACGGCGAGCTTCTCGAGCAGTTGGGCCTCGCCCAGTAAGCCCATGCCGCTGACCCCTCAGACGGGCTCGGTCGCCCCGCCCCTGCTGGTGATCCTGCTGGGGGCGGGTGCGATCTGGGTCGCCACGGGCATCCGGCCCGGAATGCTGCCCCACGACCCCGGGCCGGCGTTCCTGCCCATGGCCGCGGGCGCCGCCCTTGTCGGCCTGGGCCTGCGCCTGCTTCTTGCGCGAGAGCCGCACGAAGGGCCGCCGCGGGGCGGCATGCTCCTGCGCGTCGCCGGCACGATCGCGCTGACGCTGGCCTACCTCACAACGCTGGAGCGCTGGGGCTTTCCGGCATCGACCTTCGCCTTCCTGACCTGCCAGATGCTGCTGCTCGGGGTGCGCTCGCCCCTCGCCCTGGCGACGCTGCCCGCCGGCCTGACGGCGCTCACCTACATCCTGTTCCGCATCCTTCTTTCCGTGCCGCTGCCGGCCACGCGCATCGGTGGCATTCTGATATGAGCGGCTGGGCAGAGGGTTTTGCCGTCCTGCAGGACTGGTCGGTGCTGGCCATGGTCCCCATCGGGGTGCTGCTCGGAGTCTCGATCGGGGCGATCCCGGGCCTGTCGGCCACGGTCGGCATGGCGATGTTCCTGCCCTTCACCTTCACCCTCGACCCGCTGACCGGCCTCATCCTGCTGCTCGGCATCTACAACGGCGCCTGCTACGCCGGCGCAATTCCGGCCGTGCTCATCAACACGCCCGGCACGCCTTCGTCGGCGGCGACCACGCTCGACGGCTACCCCATGGCGCAGAAGGGGCGGGCCGGCGAAGCCCTGACGCTGTCGCTGCTTGCCAGCGTTGCCGGCGGGCTGATCGGCACGGCGCTGCTGGCGTTCTTCGCTCCCGTGCTCGCGCGCTACGCGCTCTCGTTCGGCACGCCGGAATACTTCGCCATCGCCGTGCTCGCGCTGACCATCATCGCCTCGATCGGGGGCGGACAGATCTCCAAGGGGTTCGTGGCCGCCGCGCTCGGCCTGCTGATCGCCTCGGTCGGGTTCGACCCGGTCGCGGGCTTCCCGCGCCTGTCGTTCGGCAGCTCCGACCTGTCGGGCGGCATCCAGCTCATCCCGCTGCTGGTCGGGATCTTCGGCATGGCCGAGGCGCTGACCCAGCTCGAACGCGCGATCGCCTCGCGGCTCGATCGCCGCGAGATTGGCGGCTTCGGCATCGGCTCGGGCTGGGCGCGGCGGCTGCTGCCGACCACGGCCGGCGCGAGCATGATCGGCTTCGGCACCGGAATGCTCCCTGGCGTCGGCGGCGACATCGGCGGCTACATCGCCTACAACGAAGCCAAGCGCTTCGGCTGCCGGTCGGCGAAGTTCGGAGAGGGAGAGCCGCGCGGCGTCGTCGCGGCGGAGGCGGCGAACAACGCGAGCAACATGGGCTCGCTCGTTCCCACCTTCGCGCTCGGCATCCCCGGCAACACCCAGGCCGCGGTTCTGCTGGGCGCGTTGCTGATCGCCGGGGTGCAGCCGGGGCCGGGCCTGTTCACCTCCGCGCCCGAGCTGATCTACGGCTCGTTCCTCGGGATGGCGCTCGCCTATGTCTGCCTTCTCGCCATCGGCCTGCTGGGGATCCGGCTGTGGATCCAGGTCATCCAGATCCCGTCGGTGTATCTGTGGCCCATCGTCATCCTGTTCTGCGTGGTCGGTGCCTACGCCGTGCGCAATACCACGTTCGACGTGCTGGTGATGATGCTCGCCGGGGTGCTCGGCTACCTGATGACCAAGGCGCGCTACCCGGTCGCCCCCCTCCTGATCGCCGTGATCGTCGGCCCGATCGCGGAGGAGAATTTCCGCCGCTCGATGATCCTGCATCAGGGCAGCTACGAGTGGCTGCTGCAGCCGCTGACCGCGTCCATCCTTGCCTTCGCCGCCGCGTCGCTGGTCTTCTCGGCCTGGCGGCATCGCGGGCAGGCGCGGGCAGAGCGGGACGTGGCACGATGACCCGGTTCGAGACGATGGCCGAGGGCCTCGCCTTTCCCGAAGGCCCCGTCTCGATGCCCGACGGCAGCGTCGTGGTGACCGAGATCGCCCGCGGCTGCCTGACCAGGATCGCGCCGGACGGGCGCGTGACGCGCCTCGCCGAGACGGGGGGCGGGCCGAACGGCGCCGCCCTCGGCGCGGACGGCATGCTCTACATCGCCAACAACGGCGGCTTCTCGTGGGAGACCGAGGGCGGATGGCGCCCCATAGGCCGCGCGCCCGACAATGCGGGCGGCTCGATTCAGCGGGTCGATCCCGAGACCGGCGCCGTCGAGATGCTCTACACCGAGTGCGAGGGCAGGCCGCTGCGCGCGCCGAACGACCTCGTGTGCGACGCCCATGGCGGGATCTGGTTCACCGATCACGGGCACCGCTCGGGGCGGACGCTCGACTTCGGCGCGGTCTACCACGCCGCTTGCGACGGCGCGCGCATCGCCGAGGCCGCCTTCCCCCTGATCGGGCCCAACGGGATCGGCCTGTCGCCGGACGGCGGCACCCTCTACGTCGCCGAGACGTCGAGCGGGCGGCTCTGGTCGTGGCCCATCGAGGCGCCGGGCGTGCTGCGGCGGGCCGACTGGCCCTCGCCCACCGGCGGCGACCTGGTGGCCGGCCTGCCCGGTTTCCAGCGCTACGACAGCCTCGCCGTCGAGGCGGGAGGCAACGTCGCGGTGGCCACACTGCGCTTCGGCGGGATCGTCGTGATCTCGCCCGAGGGCGGGCTCGTCGAGCGGATCGCGCTGCCCGACCCCTACACCACCAACATCTGTTTCGATCTCCGCGACCCGGAGGTGGCCTACGTCACGTTGTCGTCCACAGGACGCCTCGTGCGCATGCCGTGGGCCCGGCCGGGCCTGCCCGTGCCGCCGCCGCCCGCATCGTGAGAGAGCCCTGCAAGAGAGAGACCGCATGACCACATCCCCGGCCACGGCCGCCCTGAGCAACCAGCCGCCCGGCGCCCCCGATCTCGACGAGCTGCGCCGGCGCGCCTTCGCCCTGCGTCGCAAGATGATGGGCATGGCCGCCGGCAAGGGCGAGGGCTACATCGCGCAGGGGCTCGCGATGGCCGACTGCCTCGCCGCCCTCTACTTCCACGAGATGCGCCACGACAGCGCGCGCCCCGACTGGCCGGATCGCGACCGCTTCCTGCTGTCGACCGGCCATTACTCGATCGCCATGTACGCGGTGCTGGCCGAGGCCGGCTACATGGACGAGGCGCAGCTGCCCTCCTACGGCCTCAACGGTTCGGCCCTGCCGATGAGCACCTTCGACGAGACGGTCGGCGTCGAGATCGTCGGCGGCTCGCTCGGCCACGGCCTCGGTCAGGCGGTGGGCATGGCGATGGGCCTGCGGATGGACGGCTCGCCCGCCCGAGTCTTCTGCGAGTTCTCCGACGGCGAACTGCAGGAGGGCTCGACCTGGGAGGCGGCGATGGGGGCGGCCACTTTCGGCTGCGACAACCTCGTGGCCCTGATCGACTGCAACGGCATCCAGGCTGACGGGCCGGTGACCGTGGCGATCGAGCCCGTGGCCGACAAGATGAGCGCCTTCGGCTGGGACACGAGCGAGGTGGATGGCAACGACATGGCCGCCCTGGTTGCGGCGCTCGCGGGCGCCCGCGCCGCCGACGGGCGGCCCAAGGCCATCGTGATGCGCACCACGCCCGGCCATGGCGTGCCGACCATCGTGGCGCGCGAGCGGGCGCATTTCGTGCGCATCGCCGACGACGAATGGGACGCGCTGATCGCCGAACTGGAGGCCGGGAATGTCTGAAGCACCGATCAAGAACCGCACCCGCGGCATGGGCGAGATCGTCGAGGTCGCCGGCAAGCAGACCGAGCTCGCCCCCTTCGGCCGGACGCTGGCCGAGCTCGGCCACGAGCGGCCCGAGATCGTCGGGCTGACGGCCGACATGGGCCGCTACAGCGACATCCTGCCGTTCCGCGACGCCCACCCCGACCGCTTCTTCAACGTCGGCATGGCCGAGCAGAACCTGATGATGATGGCCGCCGGCCTGTCGAAGGTGGGCAAGATCGCCTTCTGCACGACCTACTCGGTGTTTATCACGCGCCGCGCCTACGATTTCGTCGCCATCGCCTGCGCCCATTCGAAGGCCAACGTGAAGATCTTCGCGGGCATGCCCGGCCTCGTGAACGGCTACGGCGCCACCCACCAGGCGACGGAAGACCTCAACATGATGCGCGGCATCGCCGATCTCGCGGTGATCGACCCCTGCGACGCGATCGAGCTCAAGCAGGTGGTGCGCGCGGCGGCCGACATCCCCGGCACGGTCTATGTCCGCAACCTGCGCGGCAAGGTGCCGGTCGAGCTCGGCGACGACTACCGCTTCACATTCGGCAAGGGGCAGGTGCTGCGCGCGGGCGACGGCCGGGTGGGCATCATCGCCACCGGCTACATGAGCGCGCGCGCCCTCGACGCCTGCCGCGCCACCGCCGCCGAGGGGCACGACCCCAGCGTTCTGCACCTGAGCACCATCAAGCCGTTCGACGCGGCCGCGGTGCTCTCGTTCGCGCGCGACCACGAGCGGCTTATCGTGGCCGAGAACCACAAGACGACCGGCGGGCTGACGACGCTGGTGATCGAGGCGCTCTACGAGTCGGGACTGCACCGCCCGATGACGCGCATCAGCCTCGCCGACAGCTTTTTCGAATGCGGCTCGCAGGAATATCTCGAGGCGAAATACGGCGTCGACCTGCCCGCCTTCGAGGCCGCGATACGACAGGACCCAGCAAGCGCAGGAGCCCCGACATGAACCGGCACGATCCCGACGCAGGGCGGATGGACCCCGCCAAGCAGCCCTACGCCCGGCCGCAGCCCTTCGGCATGATGCCCGACATCTTCGCGCCCGGCGCGCTCGATCTCGACGGCGACGAGCAGAGCTGGGTGCCGCAGGCCGAGGGCGTGTGGTTCCGCCCGCTCGTGCTCTGCGTGAGCCAGGGCTATTACGTCAACCTGCTGCGCGTGCGGAACTCGGGCGTGCTGTCGCGACACCGCCATGCCGGGCCCGTCCACGCGATCACGCTGCGCGGGCGCTGGCACTACCTCGAGCACGACTGGGCGGCGGTGCCGGGTTCCTACGCCTTCGAGCCGGCCGGCGAGACCCATACCCTCGTGGTGCCCGACGACGTCGACGAGATGGTGACGCTGTTCCACGTCACCGGCGGATACGTCTACGTCGATACCGAGGGCCGGGCCATGGGCTACGAGGACGTGTTCACCAAGCTCGACGCCGCCCGGGCCCACTATGAGGCGATCGGCCTCGGCGCGGCCCATGCCGAGAGCCTGATGCGGTGACGGCGACGGGAGCGATCGAGGGCACGCCGCCGGCGGGCCTGCCCGAGCGCAAGGGCGGCATCCGCCTGTTCGGGGGACCGGGGCGCTATCACCAGGGGCCGGGGGCGCTCGACCTGATCGGCGAGGTCGCTGCGGCCTTCGGCCCAGCGCCTCTCGTGGTCGGCGACGCGCATGTCATGGCGATGCTGCGACCCCGGCTCGAAGCGCTTCTGGCGGGGGCGGGTCTGCGCCCCGCCTTCCGCACGCTCGAGGGCGAGATCACCCGGCCCGCCATCGAAGCGCTCGCGCGGGGCGCCGAGACGGCCAGCGTCGTCGTCGGCGTCGGCGGCGGCAAGTCGCTCGATGCGGCCAAGGGCGTCGCCATGATTTTGCACGCGCCCGTCATCACGGCGCCCACCATCGCCTCGAACGACAGCCCCACCAGCGCGGCCGTGGCGATCTACGACGACGACCACGTGATGATCGCCGTCGACCGGATGGCGGCCAGCCCCGCCTGCGTGCTCGTCGACACGGCGCTGATCGCCGCCGCGCCGGCATCCTTCCTGCGGGCGGGCATCGGCGACGCCATCGCCAAGAAGTTCGAGGCGGAGGGCTGCATGGCGGGAGCCGGCCTCACGCCTTTCGGCACGCGCCCCCTCGTCACGGCGCTCGCCATCGCCGATTGCGCCCATGCCACGATCCTGCGCCACGCCGAGGCGGCCCTTGCCGCGTGCGAGGCCCGAGAGGCCACGCCCGATCTCGAGCACGTGGTCGAGGCCGTCGTGCTGATGAGCGGGCTCGGCTTCGAGAATGGCGGCCTGTCGCTGGCCCACTCGCTGACGAGGGGCCTTGTGAGGGCGCGCGGGGCGCGCGACGCGATCCACGGTGCGCAGGTGGCCTGGGCGGTGCTGGTGCACATGGCCGCCGAGGGGCGGGGGGACGATGAAATCCTGTCGCTCGCCCGCTTCTACCGCCGCATCGGCCTGCCGGTTCGGCTCGCCAACCTCGGCATGGCCGACCCCACCGAGACCGAGATCGACGAGATGGCCCGCCTGACGATGACCGCGCCCCACCTCGCCAATTTCGCCGTCCCGCTCGACCGGGCCGCGGTCGCCGCGGCGATCCGGCGGGCCGAGGCGCTGGGAGCGAGTGTGTGAGCGCGCCCGGCGATCTCTTCGACGTGGCGGGCCGGCGCGCACTGGTCACCGGCGCGTCGTCGGGCCTCGGCCGGCACGTCGCCGGGGTCCTCGCGTCTCGGGGGGCGCACGTGACGCTGGCGGCCCGCCGCCGCGACGCGCTCGACGCGGCGTGCGCCGTGATCGCGCAGAGCGGCGGCACGGCCGAGGCCGTGGTGCTCGACGTCGCCGACGGGTCGGCGGTCGCGGCGTTCTTCGACGCCGCCGCGGCCTTCGACATCGTCATCAACAACGCCGGCATCTCGCGGCCGGGCGCGCTGGGCGACCTCTCCGCCGCCGACTGGGACGACACGATGGCGGTGAACATGCGCGCACCCTTCCTCGTGGCGCAGGCCGCGGCGGCCGCGATGCGTGCGGCGGGGCAGAGGGGGGCGATCGTCAACGTCGCCTCCATCCTCGGCCTGCGCGTCGCGGGCGGCGTCGGCGCCTATGCCGCCTCGAAGGCGGGGCTCGTCCAGCTCACGCGGGCGATGGCGCTGGAATGGGCGCGCGACGGCATCCGCGTCAACGCGCTCTGCCCCGGCTATATCGAGACCGACATCAACCGCGACTTCTTCGAGACCGAGCGGGGCCGCGCCCTGATCCGCCGCATCCCGCAGCGGCGCCTCGGCACGGCCGCCGATCTCGACGGCGCGCTCCTGCTGCTGGCGTCGGATGCGGGGCGGTTCATGACCGGGGCCGAGATCGTCGTGGACGGCGGTCACCTCGTCTCGAGCCTTTAGGAGAGGGCCATGGATCTTCGTATTCCCCCCGAGATCGAGCGCGTCCGCGCCGCCATCGCCGCCTTCGTCGAGACCGAGCTTCTGCCGCTCGAGGCCGACCCGGCCAGCTTCGACGACCACCAGAACATCCGCCTCGACCTGCTGGAAGAGGTGCGCGCCAAGGCGCGCGCAGCCGGCCTGTGGAGCCTGCAGGTGCCGCGCGAGGAGGGCGGCGGCGGGCTGAGCCGGGTGGGCATGGCGGTGGCCTACGAGGCGATGAACCGCTCGATCTTCGGCCCCGCCGCGTTCAACTCGGCCGCGCCGGACGACGGCAACATGATGGTGCTCGCCGCCCTCGGCACCGAGGCGCAGAAGCGGCGCTGGCTCGACCCGATCCGCGACGGCGAGGTGCGCTCGGCCTTCGCCATGACCGAGCCGCATCCCGGCGGCGGATCGGACCCGGGCATGATGCTGACGCGGGCCGAGCGGCGCGGCGACGGCTGGGCGATCACCGGGCGCAAGTGGTACATCACCGGCGCCGGCGAGGCCGCCCATTTCATCGTCGTCGCCCGCACCTCGGACGACCCGCGCAGCGGGCTGACGGCGTTCCTCTTTCACCGCGACGACCCCGGCTGGCGCATCGTGCGGCGCATCGGGATCATGGGCCCCGAGGAGCATGGCGGGCATTGCGAGCTCGCGTTCGACGGGCTGGAAGTGCCCGACGAGGCTGTGCTCGGTGGCGTCGGGCGGGGCCTCAAGGTGACGCAGACCCGTCTCGGCCCGGCCCGGCTCACGCATTGCATGCGGTGGCTGGGGCTGGCGAAACGCTGCGTCGAAATCGCGACCGAGTATGCCGAGCGCCGCGAGGGCTTCGGCGTGCGGCTCGCCGAGCGCGAGAGCGTCCAGACGATGCTGGGCGATCTGGCGATGCAGATCGAGATCGGCCGCCTGCTGGTGATGAAGGCCGCATGGGCGCTCGACCGGGGCAGCTACGCGCGCACCGAGATCTCGATGGCCAAGATCCACGTGGCGAACCTGCTGCACACCGCCGCCGACCGGGCGATCCAGATCAACGGGGCGCGCGGCTATTCCACCGACACGCCGCTCGAATGGATCTACCGCTACGCGCGGCAGGCCCGGCTGGTCGACGGGGCCGACGAGGTCCACAAGATGGTCATCAACCGCGAGCTGCGCGCCAGCGGGCCGGCGCTGTGGTCATGGCCGGTGATGGAGGGCTGATGTTCGAGGAGCCGCATCTCCGCCCGCGCGCGGCGAACTTCCAGCCGCTCACCCCGGTCGGTTTCCTGACGCGCGCCGCCGAGGCGCATCCGCACCGCACGGCGGTGATCTGGCGGGATGCGACGTGGGACTATGCCGGGCTGCACGCGATGGCCGTGCGGATGGCCGAGGCCCTGCGCGCCGCGGGCATCGGCCGTGGCGATGTCGTGTCGATCGTCGCGCGCAACCGCCCCGAGATGCTGGCCGCGCATTTCGCCGTGCCCGCGCTCGGCTCCGTTCTGAGCACGCTCAACATCCGGCTCGACGCGGGCGCGCTCGGCTACATCCTCGCCCATTCCGAAAGCCGGCTGCTGCTGTGCGATCCGGCCTGCGCCGGGGCTGCGGGCGAGGCTGCACGCGCCACCGGCGTCCGGATGCTGACGCTCGCCGATCCGGGCGAGGGGCCGGCGCCCGACCGGCTCGACCTGCTGACGGGCGGCTCTGCGGCGCCGCCGCTCGACGCGTCCGCCGTCACCGAGGAATGGCAGCCGATCTGCCTCAACTACACCTCCGGCACGACGGGCGCGCCGAAGGGCGCCGTATATCACCACCGGGGCGCGTTCCTCAACGCGATGGGCAACGCCATGACGCTCGGCTTCGGGGCGACCACGAGCTATCTCTGGACGCTGCCGATGTTCCACTGCAACGGCTGGGCGCACACCTGGGCGGTGACGGCGGCGGGCGGTACCCATGTCTGCCTCGACGCGGTGGAGCCTGCCGCGATCTTCGACCTGATCGCCCGCCACGGCGTCAGCCACATGTGCTGCGCGCCCGTGGTGCTCTACATGCTGCTGGCCGATCCTGCGGCCGAGGCGCACCGGGCGCGGCTGGCCGCGGGCGAGGCTGGCCGCGTGGCCGTCGGAACCGGAGGGGCCGCGCCCTCGGCCCACCTGATCGAGCAGCTCGGCACGCTCGGTTTCGACCTGACCCATCTCTATGGGCTGACGGAGAGCTACGGCCCGGCCTCGATCTGCCAGACCGGCGAGGCGCTCGAGGGCGCCTCGAACGAGCGCAAGGCGGCGTGGCTCGCGCGGCAGGGGTATCGCCACGCCACATCCGGCACGATCCGCATCGCCGCCACGGGCGGCGCGGGCGGCGCGGGCGGCGACGCGCCGCCCGACGGCGAGACGCAGGGCGAGATCCTCCTGCGCGGCAACACGCTGATGGCCGGCTACTACCGCGACGCGACGGCGACCGAGCGCGCCTTTGCGGGCGGCTGGTTCCATACCGGCGATCTCGGGGTGCGCGATACCGACGGCGCGATCAGGGTGACCGACCGCGAGAAGGACGTGATCATCTCGGGTGGCGAGAACATCGCCTCGATCGAGGTCGAGGGCGTGCTGCACCGGCACCCCGCCGTCCTGCTCGCCGCCGTCGTCGCCATGCCGAGCGCCAAATGGGGCGAGTTGCCTTGCGCCTTCGTCGAGCTGAAGCCGGGCCACGAGACCGCGCCCGACGAGCTCGAGGCGTTCTGCCGGGGCCAGCTCGCGACGTTCAAGGTGCCGCGCCACTACCGCTTCGGCGAACTGCCAAAGACCGCGACCGGCAAGATTCAGAAGTTCCTGCTGCGGCAGCGCCTGATGGACGAGGCGGAATGAGTGTCCTCACCGAGCCCGCGCGCCGCGACGCCCTCGCGGCCTGGATCGCCGAGATGACCGGCCGCGACGGCCCGCTGACGCTCTCGCCGATCACGGGCGGCCAGTCGAACCCGACGTGGCATGCCGCGCTGCCCGGCGCCGACCTCGTGCTGCGCACCCGCCCCTCGGGCCAAACGCTGCCGGGCGCGCACGCCATCGACCGCGAGTTCCGCGTGCTCTCGGCGCTGCACCCCGCCGGCCTGCCGGTGCCGCGCCCGGTTGCGTGGTGCGGCGACGAGAACGTGATCGGCACGCCCTTCTACCTGATGGAGCGGGTGCCGGGCCGTGTTTTTCATGACGCCACGCTGCCCGGCCTCTCGGCCGAGGAGCGCGAGGCCGCCTACCTGTCGATGGCCGAGACGCTGGCCCGGCTGCACGCCGTCGACCCGGCCGCGGTCGGCCTCGCGGATTTCGGAAAGCCCGGCAATTACTTCGAGCGTCAACTCAGCCGCTGGACGCGGCAGTGGCGCCAGGCCGAGAGCATGGACATCCCCGACATCGACCGTCTCTCCGAGGCCCTGGGCGCGCGCATGCCGGAAGACGACGGGCGGCAAGCCATCGTCCACGGCGACTACCGGATCGGCAACCTCATCCTGCACCCCGGCGAGCCCCGCGTCGTGGCGATCCTCGACTGGGAGCTGTCGACCCTCGGCCACCCGCTGTCCGATCTGGGGTTCTGCTGCATGACGTGGCGCACCTCGCCCGAGGAATACGGGGGCATCCGCGGCACCGGCGCGACGGCCCCCGGCATTCTCTCCCGCGAGGCGTTCGTCGCCCGCTACGCGGCCGCCGCGCCGGGAACGCCGCCGCTCGCGCCGTTCCACGAGGCCTTCGCCTTCTTCCGCTTCGCGGTGATCTTCGTTGGCATCGCCGAGCGCGCCCGGAAGGGCACCGCCGCCGATCCGCAGGCCGCGCGTCTCGCGCCGCTCGCCGCCGTCTTCGCCCGGCGGGGGCTCGAGGTTCTCGGGCTCGCCCCAGCGGCGGCGCCCTGACGAAACGGCCCCCTGGAGACTGGTCAGAACGAGAGGTTATTCCGAAATGACGACCGACACCAAGCGCATCGCCGTAGTCACGGGCGGTGGCACCGGGCTGGGGCAGGCGAGCGTCCTGCGACTGCTGGCCGACGGCTTCCACGTCCATTCCCTGGGACTCGACGTCGAGGAAAGGACCGACCACCCGGCGCACGCGCACACCGAGTTCGACGTGACCGACAGCGCCGCCATCGCCGACTTCGCCGCCGGCTTCGACGGGCTCGACGCCCTCGTGAACGCCGCAGGTGTGATCCGGCACGAGGGGCACGAGCTGACCAACGAGGGATTCCGGGCGGTGATGGCGGTCAACCTCGGGGGGACGCAGGAGATGTGCTTCGCCTTCGAGCGGGCCCTCAAGGCGCGCGGCGGCGCGGTCGTGAACTTCGCCTCGATGTGGTCGATCTTCGGCTCGGCGCGCAACCCGGCCTATTCGGCGAGCAAGGGGGCTGTCGCCTCGCTCACTCGCGCCCTCGCCGCTGCGTGGGGCGGGGATGGCGTGCGGGTCAATGCCGTCGCCCCGGGCTGGGTGGATACCCGCATGTCCGTGAACGCGATGACGAACCCCGACCGATCCGGTCCGATACTCGCGCGCATCCCGGCCGGCCGCTGGGGACGGCCGAGCGAAGTCGGCAACGTCGTCGGCTTCCTCGTCTCGCCCGCCGCAAGCTACGTCAACGGGGTGGTTCTGCCGATTGACGGGGGCTACAGCATCGCCTGACGACAGACCTGTCGCGCGCCTCCGCGTCGCGCTCGTCCGCGGTGCGGCCTCGCCCCGCGGGACCGGGACGTCGGTGAACCGCCGCGGGCCGCCTGCCCGCCGATGCGAGGGGCTGCCGGCGCCGGCGGCTGCGTCGCGCAATACCCCGGTCCGTCGGCGCAGATCGCCCAGACGGATCGGACCCGCAGCGGAAGCCATGCGCTTCCGCTGCGGTCACGGCGAGCCTCAGTGGCTGTCGAAGACCTTCTGGAAGGGGGCGGTCGCGGCGGCGAGACGCTCGGTGTCTTCCGGCGTCGGCGCGAGCGGGTCGGCCGCAACCGGCAGGGCGCGGAACTTCATCAGGCAGGCCATCAGAAGCAGCCGTGCCTTCGTCGACGTCAGGTTCGAGCCGGGGACGACCAGAGGAAAGGGATCCGCGAACCCCTCCATCGCGCCCCGCCCCGTCCGCACGGTGGGCAGGCCGGTGTAGGCGGCGCGCAGCAGCAGCTCCTCGCGGGCGCCCGAGGGAAGACGGCCATAGTGTGGATCGACTTTGAATGGTGACCCCTGTCAGACTCGGTCCAAGCCTTGGAAAACGCTACGAAAAGAGCTCCCTGCGCGGGGTCCCGATCGGCGCCGATAGGGATCCCGCGATTGCCTCGAAAACCCCGCGTGTTCAAATGCTTGCGGCCAGGTGAGGTGGGGCGCGAGTTCAGAGCCGATCCACAACCAAGGTATTCACGATGTCAAAGAGCCTACCGGATTATCCGGCCTCGGCGGAGGTTAACCTGCCTCGCCGGTCGGGGGGAAGAATCGAACGAGTTTGAGACCATCGACGTCCTCGGGCATGCGGCGGTTCCGGCCGGCGGTGGCGAAGTCGAAGCCCTGATCCGTCGGCGCGCGCCAGATCATCACCGCGTCGCCGTCGTCGATCCCTGAAAGAACCTGCTCCCAGATCCGGTTGCGTGTGCGAGCCGAATAGGCGCCGACGAAGACGCCCGCCCGAACCTCCAGACACCATGCGGCCAGACGCCCCCGAAGGCGGGGCGGAGCGCGATTAACCACGATGACCATCATCGCCGGACACCTCGTCTCGAAAGGCTGGGCCGACCGCGTCCGGCGGTGGCTCCGGCTTGGGCAGATTTCCAGCAGAGAGGACTTCCTCGATCGTTGGCACGATGTGGTCCAGAAGCCCGCTCTTCCTGAACGAGTCCCGGCACGCCAAGCGCACGGCCCGTTCTACGGGCATGTCGAGTTTGCGCTTTTCCGCCAAGCCGGCAATGCGGAAAGCCTCCGGCACGACCGTGTCGAGCTTCCAGAGATCTGCGATGTCATAGACGAAGCTGCGCGGCTTGCCTGTGTGCAAAAACCCGATGGCCGGCGCGTAGCCGGCTGCCAGAACCGCCGCTTCGGCAAGACCGTGAAGGCAGGCCGTTGCGGCGGAAAGGCAGCGGTTCGGGGTATCTGCCGCATCCCATGCGTCCGGATCGTAGCGACGCCGGTTCCACGTCACCCCATGCTTCTTCGCCAGAAGGTCGTAGGTCGCACGCACCCGGGCCCCCTCGATACCGCGCAATTGATCGACGGACCGCCTTTGGGGGGCATCTTCACCGAATCGGCGCCGATACATCTCGCGCACGATCCGCAGTCGTGCCCCCGAGTCGAGCGCAAGGGCTGCCTGCCACAAAAGCTTGTCGGACCTCGCGCCGCCGGGTTGCCCGGCAGAATAGAGGCGCACACCGCCCTCTCCGACCCAGGTCAGCAGTGTCCCGGTCCGCCCTGCCAGCGCCACGGCGGCATGGCTGATCCGAGTGCCGGGTTCGAGCATGAGGCCCGCCACCCCCCGACGGGAATCTGGGTAACGGTCCCATCAGAGTTGACGCTGCAGAAGGCTCCGTCGCGGACATCGAGGTTCGCGCGCTCGACAAACACGAGTTGTGCACGGTCCTTCAGGGGAATCGGTTTCGGCGGTGGTAGACCTCCGAGCGACATTGCGTCATGCGCGCCGCAGCAGCATGAGGCCACAGCCGAACGCCTTGGCCCGACCGAAGCCCTTACCGAGAGCCTCAATGAAGGTCTCAGTATCCTTCACAGTCAGGACTCCCTCGAGATCGAGCAGGCCGTAGCGCGGCTCTCCGGCCCGCTTGCCCCGGTATCCCGGCAGGGTCGCGGTGCTGTAGTGCTGCACAGACACGCGGAGCGGGGCGAAACCCTTCCGTTGGCCGAGCCTCTCCATCCAGTCCACCGCTGCTTCCTGCGCAAGGTCCATCCGACGCTCGGGCCGATCCCGTTTCGGGATCCCGTGGAGCCGGTCCATTACGACATCGACGCGACCGACTCCACTCTTTGCCTTCGTGGCATTGGCGCGCAGAAGGAACCCAAGGCGGTCTCCGGGCGCAAGGTCCGGCGTGAAGGGACGCGTCTCGGGCGGCTCAAAGAGCGGCGCCTCGACCGGTGGCTTTTGGGAAAGGATGGTGAACGCGCCATTCCCCTCGTCGCGCCAGAGAAAGTCGCGCCGGGCCTCTCTGTCTCCTGCAAAGAGCGTCCAGACGAGGCGATGATGCGCGTCGTGCCGCCGCCCTTGGGCTTCGCAGTCGCTTGCGTCGGCTTCCGGGTCAATAAGGGCGGCCAATGCCTCGGCCGAGGGATCGCGCCGGATTCGCATGCGGGATAGCCACAGAGTCATTCTTCCGCACCTCGTGCACGGGCTTGCGGGGTGGCGATGGCGGTCAGCGAGTGAGCGAAGTGCCATCGCTGGCGATCGGTCGCGCGGTCCTGCCTGGTCTCCATCCGGACTATTCCGCCCAGACCGCTCCCATCCGCTGCGGCGACTTCTCTGATCGCGTGCGACCGTGCCCATGGGACGAGCCGCAAATGGGTAAGAGCAGCTACAGGCTCCGGGGCCTCGACGAGGCGCGGGTCGAGCGGTGCGCAAAGCGGACATGCCTTGCGCCCAAGATAGAGTGGGAAGACCGGGCACCGCAGTGCCTCTGCCAATTCAGCGAGCCCCGGCCCGGCCAGCGCGATGCCGAAAAGACAGCCGGACCGGTACTCTCTGCGAGTCAGCGTCGTTCGAACCGCGCCTTCTGCAAGGCGCAACGCCTCCGGTCGGCTCTGCGGGGCGCGCGCCGCTGCGGTCGGCACAGTCTGCACCGTGTGGTAGTCCCGGAGCGGATGGCCGGGATCGAACGTCGCCACGAAAACCATCAGCCGATCGAGGTCCGAGAAATCGTCCTCGCGCCGTCGCCCCAGAGCCGCCCCCAGAAGTCCGACGACTGCCGACCGGCCAGGGCGGTCCAGAGTTCCGCGATGCGCGTGGCCGGCGAGTTCACCCATGGCCCCGACCGTCGCCGCAAGCTGGAATACAAGATACTCAGGCACGGGCAGAAGCCGCGGCGAACGCGGCGATTTCATCGAGCGAGCCTTCACCTCGCGCGACGCTCATGACACGCAAATCATCGCAACAGGCCCCGTAGCAGGTGTCGATACGCCGCGCCATGTCCTCGAGTGCCGAGATCGACGCTGTTTCCACTTCTCCTCCGGCAAGCGAAACCGGCTTGACGAAGGCGCCCGAAAGATCACGGGGCTGCTGGTTGCCGCGTTCGATACGGATGTAGTTGGCGCGCGGATGATGGGCGTGGCTGTTCTGCTTGCCTTTGGGCGTTGCCGTTGCCAACGCCTTCGCAAGTGCCTCGAGACCTTGAGCCGCGAGTTCCACGTCACCGTCGAGATTCTCGATCAGCATATCGACCGAGACGCATGCGTAGAGGTAGTAGACCCCAGCTCCGAAGCCGTGCTCACCGAGGAATCCCGCACCGGAATCCTCCTCGCGGGTCTTCAGTTCGTCCATCGCGGAATACCAATCATCCTGGGCTATGGCCTGGTGCGTGGTGAAGGCGTGTGCGACCTGCACAGCCGCTTCCCGATTGTAGTCCGGCGCATCCGCCAGCATCCTGCCAAACATCGCGATATCGACCGCACCGTCGGCCCGTCGCAGAACGCGCTTCTTCAGATCCTTATCGGTAGGGAGTTTCTCACCCGCGACAGCCTTTTCGGCGAGATCGCGCGCGAGAGCCCATTCGTCGGGCGAAATGAACGCCAGTGTCGTGGCCTCGAGTTCCTTATCTTCGATCTTCGAAAAGGCTTTCCCGATGTCGCGCGCAATCTCTTCGGCGCGCTTCTCATCGACACCCTTCTCTGCCAACTCCTTCGCCAGCTCGCCCGCCAGCCGCCGCGTGCGCGTCCCACGATGTCCTGCGAGATCCTGCATGAAGTAGCTGGTTTCCCGGATGGCCCGTTTCAGCGACTGCGATGACAGCCGCAGGCGCGGGGCCCCGCCGATCGTCGCCTGCTTGGGCCGCCCTGTATCATCGCGATTCGGGTTCGACAGAGGATAGGTCGTGAGAAGGTGGAATTGTACGAAAGTGGTCATGCGGTCTCGTCCTGTTGAGGCGCCTCTGCGCCGAAATAATCGAAAGCCCAACGTGTGCGGACCTTGTCGCTCCAGCAGAGCAGGTCGGCGCCCAGCCGTCCGGGATCGCAGGCACGATCCACAAGAGGCAACACCCGGCGCACCGCCTGCTCCAGATCCGAGCCTTCCGAGCGCACCAAGCGCTGGAACCGAAGGTGGGCCGATCCGCGGCCGCGCTCTGCCGTGCCAAGCTTCCGGGCGAGCGATCGACCATCGGATTTTCGCACCTCGGCCAGGACACGGACGATATGCGCCAGACGCGCCGGGTTCCTCTCGATTCCACGGTTCAGCCGGCGAGCAAGCGCGTGCACCTGCGGTTCCGTAAGAGCCTCGATGTCCGAGGCGCGGCGTAATCGAGCAGCGAGCGCCCGAGCCTCGCTGCGCTCACGTGCTCCGATTTCGGAAGCCCACCAGGCGCCCAGGATGGCGCGGGGATCGTCTTCGCTCATGCAGCAGTCCTCTTCTTGCGCTCCTTCTTCGGTAGCCCGAGCGCCTCGCGCACCGCGCCCGCCTTCTTCCCGTAGCCATAGACGAAACCGCGCAGCCGCTCGTGGGCCGTCACGATATCGCCCTGCTTGTCCGGTCGCGCCTGTGGCAGGGCGACGAGGGCCTCGCGCTCGAAACTGTCGAGCGCCTCTTGTCCCAAACGGCTCAGCCAGGCTTCCGCCAGCGCTCTTCGATCTCCGGGGGCGACGGCTGATATCTCCTGAGGTGCGCCGGCCAACTCCGAACCATTGCCTTTTTCCGCGCCCTCACCGAGGGAGCGTGCGGAGGTCAGTTTCCCGAGAGCCAGCGTAAAATCGTTCTCGGTCGCTATCCAGAACGCGTCAATTCGAGCTTCCTTTTCCGTACCATTCGGCAGCACTACTCCCATCGCTCCTGCAAGTTGCCTTGCCATTTCCGTGGCTGCGCGAACCATTTCCTCTGCGAATACGGCTGCTTCCTTTTCGAGGGAGAACAATGGGACCACCGACCACAGGAAATCGCGGGGACTCATGTTGTCCATCGACCACCCCCCCACGATGATTTGTGCGACATTGTCGGATCGCGACTGCCAAAGACGAAGAACTTCTGCTCTTTGGCGAAGTGACGTATCCTCCACCTCGAATATAATCCCCGCCCAATTTCGGTAGGCCAGACGTCCTGACGGTGGATGTCGCGGCAGCCACTCCGCGTCCCGCTTCTGCCGGTAGTATGGAGTGGTGGAATGTTTCCACATGGCATAGTTCGTTCCCCATGGCCGCTGCTCGACGCCGGTCACGTTGTCGCCGCCTTCGAGCCAGAGCCGTCGTGGCATTCCGAAGAACTGTTCCACCGGAGCCGCGTCCCCCGGATAGACGGGCGGCTTGCCGCTCTCCGAGGTCCGCGGTTGACGCATCCAGGGCAGATCCCCCGACGCTGCGGGAGAGCCGTTGGGCACATTTGCCCAGATCATGGACCAGAGGCCCTCTCCCGGGTTGACGAGAGTCACCAGGGGACCGCCGCCCCGCATCGACGTCCTGTTGCCAGCCCCGCCGGACGGAGCAAATGCCTGCATGGTGTAGAGCGCCATCGCGGCGACTTCGAGATCGAGCGACGGATAGCGCCCACGGCGCACCATGAGATCCGCGTTGTATTTGGCAGTGCTCCCGCCTGCACTGTCGATGAAGAGCATGTCAGGCGGGTTTCTCGAGCCGCCCTGAGCGCCCGGGTCCTGCAAGAACCGCGGGCCATCGCCCATCAGTTCGAATGCCTCCGTGTGTGGCATAAGCGCACTCCGCAGCCTTTCCGGCTCCGGCGCAAGCCGTGTCTCCCAGTCGTCGTGATCTCGCGGCGGATCCGCAAGGAAGACCAAGCCGATCAGCAATTCGTAACACGCAAGGTTAAGATCCGCCCGAGGCCAATCCGGCATAACAAGGCTTCGGTCTGCGATCTGCCATGGAGCAATGACACGACGCGCGCCGGCGTTGTCGAGTACGGGGATCCAGGCATCCGTGATAAGATTGAGAGGCATGCAAGGGCTCAGGCTTGAGGGTTAGAGATTGGTTGCCGATCGCCCCGCGGCGACATATCTTCTTACCGCCACGGGGCGTCGGCATCAGAAGGGTATCGGTCCCATCTTCGTAACCTCCGTCTCGCCGGTGCGGCTGCGCCAACAGCCGGTCTTGTCTGGTCACGGGCGGCGCCATCACGGCGCCGCCCTTTCTTGTTTACGTTGCGAAGCTTTCCACGTCAAGGTTTCTTAACTCGTGACGTGATCACTTATCCCCGCTTGGCGGGGAACGCTCATACCCCGTCGCCAACTCCTGACGCGATCACGGGTCATCTCCGGAACCCCAGAGCTCAACGCCACAGTAGCCCAGTTTCAGCAGTATAAGAAAGCCCCTCGCAAATGCTCCCATCCTCGGCCACGGGGCACAGCGTCGACGTCGCCCTACGCCATTCGGGCCATCCAACCTTGATGTTTGCAAAGATGGGATCGCTCTGGTCTGGCAGCGACAAGCCTCCAAGCCGGCTGGCATCAGCGCTGACTTCGGAGAGCTGGCTGTTATCGGCATCCCAGTCGCCGCCGCTCCACGGAGAAAGATCGGGGCGAGCGAGGATCAACGTTCGCTGCTCACGCCCGAGCCGCGTAGGAAACTCGCCGTCGCTGTCGAAGCCTGTCGCCTCGCGATAAGGTCGTGTGAAGTCCAGCAGGTTCTGCTTTGCGAGGGTACGTTCCGCTTTGTCGGATCCCAGCCTCTCCAGCTCCGCGTCCTTCAAGGGAGCAGGAACCTCGCCGTCATGCTCGGCCGCCTCGATGAGAGCCCGGAGCTGCGACGGCGCCTCGATGCGACCGGCAGCAAAGAGCGCCCTTGCGCCTCGCCACTGCACGTCCAACGGATAGACCCAGGCGCCTCGATCGAGCACGTTCGCCAGCCATCGCTTGTCGTCGACAACACGCGGATCAGGAGAGAGCACCCGAAGCTCTGGCGCTTCGAAGGCACGACCTCCCGCAGGCCGCCGTGCCATATGCCGCCAGAGCCGACCTGCGCGCTGGATCAGAGCGGGCACCGGCGCGAGGTCCGATATCATAAGGTCAAAATCAAGATCGAGGGAACTCTCCACGACCTGCGTGGCGACCAGGATCTGACCGGGGCGATTGGCCCGATGCTTGCCGAATGTCGCGAGCACTTCGCCTTCTATGCGAAGGCGGTCACACAGCGCATACCGTGCATGTAGCAGCACGACATCAATCTCCCTTTCCCGCAGTGCCTTAACAGCGTTGATGGCATCGTCGACGGCATTGCGGACCCAGACTGCAGCAGCGCCTTTCTCTGCAGCCTCGCATATGCTCTCAAGGGCTTCGTTCTCGCTCTCCAGCCGAGTGACGGTCACCGGCCC
>LJNT01000106.1 GCA_001314685.1 Rhodobacteraceae bacterium HLUCCA09 | reverse complement strand
GAGCGCGCAGGCCAGCGGCCCCTCGGGCTCGTCGCCGTGGATGGCCGCGTTGACCCAGAAGGTCGGACCGGCGCCGGCGCCGTTGATGACGAGCACGGGGATGTCGACCTTCACGCCGCCGGCCATGTCGAGCGCGGGGATCGCGCCGCGCACCATCTCGCCGGGCGCCGCGGTGGCGGTGCCGACCGTGAGGCTGTCGCTGCCGGAGGTGCTCATACCGCTTCCGCCTTGCTGGCTTCCCACTCGGCCAGCTCCTCGGGCGTGTAGACCTGCATGAACTCGATCTCGATGCCGCCCGCGTCGTTGTCGAGGAAGGCGACATAGCCCTCGGGATGGGCATGCGCGCCGTAGACGCCGCAGGCCTGGCAGATCCTCAGCTCGGCGCCCTGGCTCCTGGCGTGGGCCAGCGCGGCCTCGATGTCGTCGACCTCGTAGCAGATGTGGTGCAGCCCCTCGGCGCCGCGCTCCCGGATCCACGAGGCGAAGCGCCCGTCCGGGTCGGTCGACTGGCAGAGCTGGTACTCGATGCCGCCGAGGTAGAACAGCGCCACCTTGTTGCCCGACTTGGGGAAATGGGTGATCTCGGTCTCCGCCGGCACGTGCAGGAACTTGGCATAGGCCTCCAGCGCCTTCGAGGCGTCCTGCACGGCGAAGGCCATGTGCTTGATGCTCTTGATGTTCGGATTGTCGGATTTGACGTCCATCATGCGTGTCCTGTGCTGAACTCAGTTCGCGGGCGCGCGCGCCTCGGCGCGGAAACTCTCGACGACGCCGGCCATGCGGCCCATCGCGACGCGGATGCGATCGACCGGCTGGGTCATCGACATGCGCACGAAATCGTCGGTGTAGTCACCGTAGATCGTGCCGGGATACATCATGACCTGTCCCTCGGCCAACAGGCGCTCGCAGAAGGCGCCGGCCGTGGTCCCGAGGCCGAGGCTCGAGACGTCGGCATAGACGTAGAAGGCGCCCTGCGGCTCGGCATACCGCATGCCCATGCCGTCGAGGCCGTCGCAGATCGCGCGCCGCCGCTCGTCGTAGAGGCGCCGCATCTCCTCGACGCAGTCCTGCGGGCCGGTCATCGCCGCAAGTGCCGCGTGCTGGCTCACGGCGGCGGTCGAGATGGCGAGGGCGTGGTTGACCTCGCCCATCGGCTCGATCAGCGCGCGGGGGCCGGCCAGATAGCCGATCCGCCAGCCGGTCATCGCATAGGCCTTGGAGAAGCCCGACAGCGTGATCGTGCGCTCCTTCATCTCTGGCAGCGAGGCGACCGGCTGCACCATGTTGTTGCCGTAGGTCAGCCGGGCGTAGATCTCGTCGGAGATGACGATCAGGTCGTGCCTCTTCGCGACCTCGGCGATCCGGCGCACCTCCTCGGGCGGGGTGACGGTGCCGGTGGGATTGTTCGGGTTGATCAGCACGAGGATCTTCGACTTCGGCGTGACATGCGCCTCGACCATCTCGGCGGTCAGGGTGAAGTTCGTCTCCATCGACATCGGGATCTTGACGATGGCGGCGTCCGACAGTTCGGCCGCCTGCTGGTAGGGGTTGTAGCCGGGACAGGGGACGAGGATCTCGTCGCCGGGATCGAGCAGCGACAAGGCGATGATGAACATCCCCTGCTGGCCGCCCGGCGTGACCATGATCTCGTCGGCCGCGTAGTCGGCGCCGCCATTGGCGCGAATGTTCTCGGCGATCGCCTCGCGCAGCGGGAGGATGCCCAGCGGATGGGTGTAATGCGTCGCGCCGTTGGCCAGCGCGTCCTGTCCCGCCTTCACGATATGGGCGGGCGTGTCGAGATCGGGGTCGCCGCGCCCCATGCGGATCACGTCGTCGAGCCCGTTGGCGATGTCGAGCATCCGGGTGACGAGGGCCCCGTCGGAGAGTTTCACCCTCCGGGCGAGGCGTGGATGTAGCTTGGACATGCGTTGGGCCTCCTGCGCCGGGAAACGCTCAGGCGAGCGCATAGATGTCGGAGAATTTCGCGCGAAGATGCGCGATATAGGGTTCGGGATCGAGAGGACGGCCCGTCGCGCGGGTCAGCAGCTCGTCTCGGGAGAAACGCCGACCGTGCCGACAGACATGCTCGGTCAGCCAGCCGCGCAGGGGCGCGTAGTCGCCGCCCTCGAGCGCCGCGGCGATCCCGGGCTCGCCGCGCGTCGCGGTGTCGAAGAGCTGCGCGGCCATGATGTTGCCGATCGTGTAGTTGCAGAACGTCCCGATCTGGCCCGACGACCAGTGAACGTCCTGCAGCACGCCGTTGGCGTCGTCGGGCACATCGACCCCGAGATACCGCTTCATCGCGGCGTTCCACGCCTCGGGCAGGTCGGCCACCTCGAGCGAGCCGTCGATCAGCGCTGCCTCCAGCTCGCAGCGCAGCATGATGTGGAAATCGTAGGTCAGCTCGTCCGCCTCGACCCGGATGAAGCTCGGCTCGGAGCGGTTGACGGCGCGATAGAATTCCTCCGCGTCGACATCGTCCAGCAGGCCGGGATAGGCGGCGCGCACCTCGTCGAGATGGTTGATCCAGAAGGCGCGGCTGCGGCCGACATGGTTCTCCCACAGCCGCGACTGCGACTCGTGGGCGCCGAAGCTGACGCCGCCGACCGCGTAGAGGCTGACCAGATCGGTGGCCAGCGGCGAGCGCGTGTAGTCCGGATCGACGTTCTGCTCGTAGAGCGCGTGGCCCGCCTCGTGCAGCGCGCCGAACAGCGACATCGGCATGTAGTCGGGCGAGACCCGCGTGGTGATCCGCACGTCCTGCCGGGTGAAGGAGATCTCGAAGGGATGCACCGTCAGGTCGATCCGGCCGCGGTCGGTGTCGTAGCCGATCCGCTCCGCCATCCTCAGCGCGACCTGCATCTGCGCATCGACCGGGAAATGCCGGAACAGGAAGTCCGAACGCGGCCGTTCGGCCTCGGCGATGGCGCGCACCAGCGGCAGCATCCCCTCGCGCAGCCGGGCGAACAGCACATCGAGACCGGCCTTGGTGGTGCCGGGCTCGAAGCGGTACATCAGCGCGTCGTAGGGGTGGCCGTCATAGCCGATCGCCTCGGCCATCTCGCGGTTGATCCCGACCATCGCCGTCAGCGTGGGCGCGAAGGCGGCGAAATCGGCGGTCCGGCGCGCCTCGGCCCAGATTCCGTGCGCCGCCGCGCCGAGCTCGGTCTTGCGGTGCAGGAGCTCTGCCGGGATGCGCTCGTGATAGTCGATCGCCTCGCGGACCTGCGCCGTCGCGCGCACCTCCGCGTCGTCGGCCGGCCGGGCCGCGAGCTCGGCCTCGGCGGCGTCGAGCGCGCGTTTCGTCTCGTCCGAGCACAGCAGGTCGCGCGCCGCCACGGCCAGCGTCGCAAGCTGCCTGGCGCGCGTGCCCGCGCCGCCCTTCGGCATCATCGTGCGCGCGTCCCATGACAGCACCGAGCCCGCGTTCAGCAGGTCGTTCACGCGTCCCGCGACGTCGAGCAGTGCCGCGTATCCCCCCGCAATTTCCCCGTCGTATCCCATCGTGGCGCATCCCTTCTGCGGTGCCCCGGAGCGCCCCGGCCCGGGCCGGCGGAGCATTCGACGCGGGGCGCTTGACAGCCTGTCGTGCTCGTGTATGCCATTCTGACAGGGGCAATGTCGACAATCTACTGATGGCAAGCCGCCCTCGCGAAGTCAAACCAAAACATCGCCCCACCGCCCGCCCCCACGCGCGAAGGAGCCGCAGAGCATGCCAAGCCCCAGGACCAACGAGTCCACCCTCGTCGAGATGGGCGTCTGCGGCACCGTCACGACGCCCGCGGTGCGGCCGGGCCAGTACATCCCCCGTCCCGACGGCAGCGGCGCGGTGCTTCCCGGCATGTACGGCGTCACCTACAACGTCCGCTGCGGCGACCGCGCCTTCGGCTGGGCCGGCGACCATGTCGAGCCCGGCGTCAGCATCGACGACGACGCCGAGTCCGGGCGCCATCACGCGCTGCACTATCTCAACTGCATCGGCAACGCCGCGCTCGTGACCTCGGGCATGGCAGCGGGCGCGACGGGCGTCGTCGTGGGCGAGCACGCCCGCATCCTCGTGCAGTTCGAACCGGAGGCGCAGGAGTTGATGGCGCCGGGCGACCGGGTGCAGGTGATGACCATGGGACAGGGCATGACCCTGCCCGACCATCCGGGCGTCGCCCTGAAGAAGATGAGCCCCCGGCTCTTCCACGCCATGGGCGTGCACGCGGAGGGTGGCCGGCTGCATGTCAGGGTCGCGATGGAGCTGCCGATCCGGATCATGGGCTCGGGGGCGGAGCTGAACTCGGAATATGTCGACCAGGACCTGATGTCGGGCGACCGGGCGCTGATGGCCGAGCTCGGCATCGACAGGATGCGGCTGGGCGACCTGATCGGCATCCGCCATGCCGATCATCACTGGGGCCGGTCCTACCGCGAAGGCGCCGTCTCGATCTGCCTGTGCATCCACGGCGACAGCATCATGAACGGGCACGGTCCGGGCATCCTGACCCTGATGACGGCGGCCGAGGGTCGGATCGACTTCACCGTCGACCCCGGCGCCAACATCGCAACCCTCCTCGACCTCGGGACCTGAGCCATGACGATTGCCACCAACGCCGCCGACATCGTCGCCGTCTCGGTCCTCGGCCATGTCGCCAACCCGTCGCTGCCGGGGCTGCCGGCCGAGCCCTACCGCCTCGACGCGCAGGGGCGGGCCTTTCTGTGGCCCACCTTCGGCGGCGTCGTCTACAACGTCTCCGTGGGCGACAGCGCCTTCGGCTGGTCGGGCGACTGCGTGCATCCCGGGATCAGCATCGCCCATCCCGACGCCAACAAGAACCGCGGCCTGAACGTCTTCGCCTGCGTCGGCAACGCGGCGCTCGTGGTCAGCGGCGCTGCGCAGGGGGCGAAGGGCGTGGTCACCGGCAAGTCCGGACGCTTCTCGGACCAGGTGATCATCCATTTCGACGTCGAGACGCGCCGCAGGATCGCCGTCGACGACCGCATCCTCGTCAGGGCCGAGGGCGTCGGCCTCGCCGTGCCGGACTGTCCGGGCGTGTCGGTCAAGTCGCTCGCTCCGTCGCTGTTCGACATCCTTCCGAAGCGGCTGGAGGACGGCGTGCTGAAGATCGGCGTCGTGGCCACGGTGCCGCCGCACATGGTGGGCGCCGGCGCCGGCCTGACCTCCGAGGGCGGCTCGCTGCACATGCAGTCGACCGACCGCGCGGAACTGGCGGCGCACGGGCTCGACGCGCTGCGGCTCGGCGACGTGGTGGCGATCGCCGACACCGACAGCCGCTACAATCACGGCTACCTGCGCGGCGCCATGAGCATCGGCATCGTCGGCCAGACCGACGGCCCGCGCGCGGGCTACGGACCCGGCATGACCGTGGTGATGACCGCGCCGGCCGGCGAGCTTGGCTGCTACGAGGCCCCCGGCACCAACATCGCGGACCTGCTCGACCTCACAGCATGACCCGTCCGATTCCGATGACCAATGTCGATCGCGCGCAGCTGCGGTCCTTCGTGGCCGAGGGCTTCGAGGCGCTGGGGCTGAGCGGGGAGGACGCGGGCATCTTCGCCGACGCGCTGGTCTTCTCGGAATTGCGGTTCCATCCCGGGCAGGGACAGGGGGTGGCGCGGCTGCGCCGCTACCAGGCGCGCATCAATGCCGGCGAGGTGGACCCGCGCGCGCCCCTTTCCGTCGTGAAGGAAAGCGCGGCCCTCGCCCTCGCCGACGCCCATAACGGCATCGGGACCGTGGCGGCGTCGAAGGCGATGGACCTCGCCGTCGCCAAGGCGAAGGAGGCCGGCATCGGGACCGTCGTGGTGCGCAACTCCACCCATTATGGGTCGAGCGCGGTCCATGCCTGCCGCGCGCTGGACCATGGCTGCATCGGCATCGCCTTCACCAATGCCGGCCCCGAGATGGCGCCCTGGGGCGGGCGCGAGGGGGCGACCGGCACCAACCCGTGGGCGATCGCGGCGCCGTCCGACCGGGGCTTCCCGGTGGTGCTCGACATCGCGCTGACCACGGCGGGCAAGGGCATGATGAAGTGGCTCGCGCGCGAGGGGCGGGCGATGCCGCTGGACTGGGCGCTGACGCCCGAGGGCCACGAGACAGACGACCCCGAGGCGGCGATGGCCGGCGCGCTCCTCGGGATCGGCGGGCACAAGGGCTACGGCCTCGCCTTCATGACCGAGGCGCTGACCGGCGTGCTCTCGGGCGGGGGCTTCGGCCTGACGCCCTATTCCGAACCGGCGCGCATGGACGTGTCGCATGTCCTGCAGGCCATCGACATCTCGTGGTTCATGGACCCGGCCGACTACGCCCGGCGCATGGGCGCCTTCGTCGAGATGTGCAGGTCGCGCGCGCTGCGCCCGGGCTTCGACGAGATTCTCGTGCCCGGCGAGCAGGAGGCGCGGCGCGTCGCCGCGAAATCTGAGAGGGGCGTGCCGCTCGACGACGCGGTGCTGGCCGACCTGCAGGCGCTCGGGCGGGAGCTGGGGCTGAAGACGGCGCTCGAC
This sequence comes from Rhodobacteraceae bacterium HLUCCA09, assembly GCA_001314685.1. GTDB lineage: Bacteria > Pseudomonadota > Alphaproteobacteria > Rhodobacterales > Rhodobacteraceae > HLUCCA09. The sequence goes on along the minus strand of LJNT01000106.1, from coordinate 16,982 downwards.
CCGCTCGGGGCGTATGCGGGCGACCGGCTGTGAGCGGGCTGCGCCCCCTCTCCACCGCCTTCCATGCCGCCGCGCGCGACCGGCTGCGGGCGCGGGCCGAGGCCGCGGGCCTCGACGGGCTCCTGCTGCTACGGGCGCCGAACCTCGCCTATGCCACGGGCCTGTTCCTGTCTGCCAACGAGCGCCCGATGGGGCTGTGGCTGCCCGTCGCAGGCGAGCCCGTGCTGATGCTGCCGGAGCTCGAACGCGAGAACTCGGAAGCCGCGGGCATCGCCCAAGCGCGCTTCTACGGGGAGTTCCCCGGCGAGGTGCCGCCGGTGCTGTGGATGCTGGACGAGATCGGGCCCCGCGCGCTGGCGATCGACAGCCTCGACGCGGCGCTGCTCGACGCGGCCCGCGCGCGGACGGCGCGGCTGGCTCTCACCGATCACGCCATGGCCGAGCGCGCGCTCAAGCAGCCCGAGGAACGCGCGCTGACGGCCGAGGCCGCCGCCTTCGCCGACCTGTTCCTGCAACGGCTGCACGCGGCGGCGGGCGACATCGTCGCGCAGGGCGGCACCGAGGCGGACCTGATGGCCGACGCGATGGCCCATGCGCGCGGCGCGCTCTTCGCCCGCCACGGCGAGGCCTTCGCCGGCACGCCGATGGGCATCACCGCCTCCGTCCATTCCGGCCCGCGCGCCGCCCTGCCCCACGGCGCCGTGCTGCCGCGCGTCCCGCGGCCCGGCGAGACGCTGATCGCGGGCATCGGCGCGAGCCTCGGCGGCTACCACGCCGAAAGCGGGGTGACGCTTGTCATCGGCGGGATCGACGCCGACCAGCGCGCGATCATGACGGCGATGCAGGCCTGCAACGATGCCGCCGTGGCCGCCTGCGCCGCGGGGCGGACCTGCGCGGAGGTCAACGACGCCGCGCTCGGCGCGCTGCGGCAGGCGGGCCTCGGCGAGGCGATCCGGCACCGCATCGGCCACGGCATGGGGCTTCAGGGCCACGAGGCGCCGTGGCTCGCGCCCGGCGACGACACGCCGGTCCGCCCGGGCATGATCTTCTCGAACGAGCCGGGCGTCTACCGGCCCGGCCGCGACGGATACCGCACCATCAACACGATGATCATTGCCGCGGACGGGGTCCATGTCCCCTCCCGGTTCCAAGCCGAGACGCCGATCGACGCGCGCGTCGTGGCGCTCTGAAGGGAGACGAGCCATGCCCGAACCGGCCGCGTGGAAATTCCAGAAGATCACCAAGCCGATGTTCGACGCCGCACCGCTCGACGCGGTGGTGCTCGGCCGCGTGCTGACCTGCGCGGAGGATGGGGCGATCGAGGACGGCTTCGTGCATCTCAAGGAGGGCAGGATCGCCGCCGTCGGCCCGCGGACGCAGGCGCCGCAGGGCGCGGAGACGCTCGATACCGGCGGCAAGACCCTGATGCCGGGGCTGATGAACTGCCATGCGCATCTGTCATGGGACGGCATCCACGACCTGAGCCAGCAATCGATGTACGACCCGCCCGAGATCCGCGCCTACAAGGCCGCGGGCAACATGCTGAAATCGCTGAAGTCGGGGATCACGCTGGTGCGCGACCTCGGCGTGCACGACGCCAATCTCTTCGCCAAGCAGGCGGTCGCGCAGGGCATCTTTCCCGGTCCCCGCCTGATGGTCTCGGGCGCCGCGATCATCCAGACCGGCGGGCACACCTACTGGGTCTGCCGCGAGGCCACGGGCGCCGACGAGATGCGCCGCGCCGTGCGCGAACAGGTCCGGGGCGGCGCCGACCTCATCAAGATCATGGCCTGCCACGACCGGCTGGAGTTCACCGACGAAGAACTCCACGCCGTGATCGACGAGGTGCACCGGATGGGCGTGCCGATCACCGCGCACGCGACCTACGACGCCTGCATCCGCCGGGTGGCCGAGTTCGGCATCGACTGCATCGAGCATGGCGGGTCGATGAGCGACGAGACGATCCAGCTGCTGCTCGACCGCAAGCTGCCGGTGGTCACCACGTTCTCGGCCCTCGTGATCCAGGCCGACGAGGAGGTCGCGCGCGCCTACGGCATTCCCGAATGGAAGATCGCCGAGCGCAAGCGGGCGATCGCCGACAGGACGCGCTTCGACGGGCTCCTGCGGGCGGCGAAGGCGGGCGTGCCCATCGTCTTCGGCACCGATGCGGGCAGCCCGGCGGTCGAACACGACAAGATCGTGCCGGAGCTGCGCTTCATGGTCGAGATCGGCGTCTGCCCCGACGCCATGGACGCGCTGCGCGCGATCACGGCGCGCGCGGCCGTCCTGAACGGGATGGGCGACCGGCTGGGCACGCTGGAGCCCGGCAAGCTCGCCGACATGATCGTGGTGGACGGCAAGCCGGACGAGGAGCTCGGCGCGCTGGAGCGCGTCGAGATGACCTTCATCGACGGCCGGAGGATGCATTGATGGCCGGACAGCCGAGAGGGGGCGCCGCATGACCGACCCCGCCCCGAACCTGACCCCGGACCCGGCCGAGAAGTTCGTCGGCATCCAGGTCAGCCCGATCAGCTTCGTCGACGAGGGCGTCGACACGGTGCTCGACACTCTCCAGACCCGCGTCGGCGTCAACGTGCTGATGCTCGGCACCGTGTCGTGGCTCGGGCTCAAGACCGGGCGCAGCATCAGCCACGAGCTGGACGGCTGGCCCGATCACGGCGTGCCCGAGCCCTACACGATGAAGGGCGGCGCCTATTTCGAGCCCGATCCGCGCTACTACACGCAGACGCTGATCAGGGACTTCCGCGCCCGCGACCCCGAGATGGCGGGGGTCGACATCCTGAAGACGGTGATCCCCGAGGCGCACCGGCGGGGCATGAAGGTCTTCCCGGAGCTGATGGAGCCCTTCTTCAAGTATGCCGGTCACGGCTCGGCCAGCGCCGTGGAGGTGCCCAACCTCGCCGCCTGCATGGAGGTCGACTGCTTCGGTCGCCGGCGCGACGAGCCCAGCACCTCGAATCCCGACTACCGGGCCTGGATGCACGCCATCGTCGAGGACCAGGTCCGCAACCACGACATCGACGGGCTGATGTGGTGCAACGAGCGCAACTCGCCGCTCGACCAGATGATGCAGGGGCAGGCGCCGGGCGACTTCTCCGAGCCCGCCCGCGACGAGGCGATCCGGCGCGGCATCGACGTGGAGGCCTGCCGCCGCGCCTGCATCGCCATGCACGAGTTCATGCAGGCCGCGCTGGCGGGCGAGAGCTTCGACGACGGCGCCTTCATCACCTTCCTGCGCACCCTGCTCGCCCACCCGGAAGTGCTGATCTGGGAGCGCTTCTGGCTGGAGCGGAACAAGGATCTCGACCGCGAGCTCCACGGCCTCGTGAAATGGTGCAAGCCGTCGCTGCCGTTCGGGCTGAACGTCTGGAATCGCAACCATTTCAACATCTTCCGCCGGGCCCAGTGGCCCTGGGCCGAGCAGACGACCTATTCCGACTGGGTCAAGCCGATCACCTACCAACACCAGGCCGGCGAGATCTGGCACAAGGAGTTCGGCATCTTCCACCGCGCGATCCTGCGCGATTTCGAGCCCGCCGCCGCGATGCAGGTGATGGACGCGATGCTCGGGATCGGCGGCGCACCCCATGACCGCGTGGTGCAGGAGGGGCTCGACCCGGACGTCTACGTCTTCCGCCAATGCGCCGACGCGCTGCGCGGGGTGCATGGCCGCGCGAAGGTCTACATGGGGCTCGGCGTCGACGCGCCGCGCGTGCGGGCCGACCAGGCGGTGTGCACGCCCGACATCGCCTATCGCTCGGTGATGGCCACCTACCGGGCGGGCGGCCACGGGGTGGTGCTGTCGCCGAACTACGCCTCGATGAAGCTGACCAATCTCGACGGGGTGGCGCAGGCGCTGACGGAGCTGGGGCTGAAATGACGACGGCGCTCGATCTCCTGATCCGCGGCGGCGAGGTGCTCCTGCCCGACGGGCTGCACCGCGTCGATCTGGGCCTCGCCGAGGGGCGTGTCGCGGGCCTCTACGCGCCCGGCACCGCCCCCGAGGCGGCCGAGCGGATCGACGCGGCGGGCCTGACCGCCCTGCCCGGCATCGTCGACATCCATTTCCACGTCCGCGCGCCGGCCTATCCCGAGCGGGGCACGGTGCAGTCCGAGACCCGCGCCGCGGCCGCCGGCGGGGTGACGACGCTGTTCGAGATGCCGATCTCGAAACCCTGCTGCTCGACGCCCGGCGAGCTCGCGCGGCGCCGCGACCACTTCGCCGGGAATGCGGTGATCGATTTCGCGCTCTACGCTGCGCCGGGCGACCTCACCGAGACGTCGCGCGACGCGATGACGGAGATCGGCTGCATCGCGTGGAAGATCTTCACCACCGCCCCGCCCCCGGGCCGGGGCGACGAGTTCGACGGGCTCGCCTTCCCGGACGAGGCCGACCAGATGCGGGCGCTGCAATTGCTGGCCGCGACGGGGCTGCCCGTGGTCGTCCATGCCGAGAGCGCGCCGCTGCTCGCGCATTTCGCGCAGGCCGCCGCCGCGCTCGACCCGGCGGACGCCGCGACGCACGGCGCCTCGCGCCCGGCGATCTGCGAGGCCGTCGCCGTCGCGCGGCTGCTGACGATGAACATGACCGCCGGCGCGAAGCTGCACATCGCCCATGTCACAAGCGCCGAGACCGTGGCCGTGCTGCGCGCCTTCGCGGGCACCAGCGACTTCACCGCCGAGACCTGCCCGCAATACCTGTTCGCCACCGAGGCCGACGTCGCCCGCGCCGGGGTCTACGCCAAGGTGAACCCGCCGATCCGGACCCAGGCGGATCAGGACGCGCTCTGGCAGGCGATCGCGGACGGGATCATCGATTACGTCACCACCGACCACGCGCCCTTCGCGCTCGCCGAGAAGCGCGCCGCCGAGGGCGATTTTCCCGCCGCCCCGCCCGGCGTGCCGGGGATCGAGTTCATCCTGCCGGCGATGCTCGACGCGGTCGCCGCGGGCCGGCTGAGCCTGAAGCGCGCGCATGACCTGATCTGCGCCAACGGCGCCCGGCGCTACGGCCTCTACCCGTTCAAGGGCGCGCTGCTGCCGGGCAGCGCGGCCGACGTCACCCTCGTGGACCTCGCCGGCGAGACGTCGCTCTCGCCCGAGACGATGCACAGCCATGCCCGCGAGGTGGCGCATCTCTTCGCCGGCCGCCGCTTGCGCGGCCGGGTCCGCCGGACAATCCTGCGGGGCCACACCGTGTTTCTGGACGGCAGCGTCACGGGCCGTCCGGGCGGCGGCGCCTTCGTGACCCCGCGCGCCGCCTGCTGAGACGATCCGGCGCCGGCCGCCAGCGGCGGCCCGGCGCCACCTGCAGACAGGGAAAGGACCCGCCTCGATGGCCGCGGCCGACGAGATCATGCGCCCCGCCGACACCTCGGGATGGAGGGCGGGTTTGCGCACCATCTGGCGCGTGACGCGGCTGGCCTGGCGCAGCCCGCTGATGGTGACGGTCGCGCTCGTCTCGACGCTGATCGCGGCCGGCCTGCAGCTGCTGATCCCGATCCTGCTGGGGCGCGCCGTCGACCAGACGCAGGTGCTCGCCGCCGGCGCCACCGACGCCGCCCGCGCGGCCCTGTGGACGACCGCCTGGATGGTCCTCGCCGTCGCCGTGGCCCGCGGCATCTTCACCGTGCTGCAGAACTACTACAGCGAATGCGTGGGCCACATGGTGGGTTACCGCCTGCGCCTCGCCTACTACGAGAAAATCCAGCGCCTGAGCTTCGGCTTCCACGACCGGATGCATTCGGGCGACCTGATCACGCTGGGCATGCTCGACCTCGAAGCGGTGCGGATGTTCTTCTCGACCGGGCTCGTCCGCCTCGTGCTGCTGGCGGTGCTGATCGGCGTCGGCGGCTACCTGCTCTTGTCCACCGATCTTGCGCTCGGCCTGCTCGCGCTCAGCTTCGTCCCCTTCGTCGCGTGGCGCTCGTCCGTCGCCCAGCTCAGGCTGCGCGGCACGTGGCTCGCGCTGCAGGACCGGCTGTCCGTCCTCAGCCGGGTGATGGAGGAGAACATCGCCGGCACCCGCGTGGTGCGCGCCTTCGGCGCGACGGGCCACGAGATGGCGAAGTACCGCGCGGCCTCCGAGCGGGCGCTGGACCTCGCGCATGAGCGGGTGGGCATCCGCGTGCGCAACACCACCGCGATGACGCTGTCCTTCCTCGTGGCGATGGCGCTGGTGCTCTGGGCCGGCAGCGCCAAGGTCGTCTCCGGCGAGATCACCGTCGGGACGCTGACGGAGTTCCTGACCTTCATGACGATCCTGCAGATGCCCGTGCGGCAGCTTGGGATGCTGGTCAATTCCTTCGCCCGCACCGCGACCTGCGGCGAGCGCCTCTTCTCGCTGCTCGACCTCGAGCCCGCGATCGCCGACAGGCCCGGCGCCCCGGACCTGAAGATCACCGACGGCGTGCTGCGCTTCGAGCGGGTGGCGTTCACCTATCCCGGCGCCGCGGCGCCGGCGCTGCAGGGCGTCGACTTCACCGCGCGGCGCGGCGAGACCATCGGCCTGATCGGCCCGCCCGGCAGCGGCAAGTCGACCATCGCGCATCTGCTCTCGCGCTTCCACGACGTCGACACGGGCGCGATCACGCTCGACGGGCAGGACATCCGCGACGTCACGCTGCGCTCGCTGCGCCGCGCGGTGGTCGTCGTGCCGCAGGACGCCTTCCTGTTCACCACCAGCCTCGAGAACAACATCGCCTATGGCGATCCCTGGGCCGAGCGCACGCGGGTCGCCGGCGCCTCGGCCTCGGCGCAGCTGCACGATTTCGTCATGTCGCTGCCCGCGGGCTACGAGACGGTCGTCGGAGAGCGCGGCGTCTCGCTGTCGGGGGGGCAGCGGCAGCGCATGATCATCGCGCGCACGCTGATGCTCCGGCCCGCGGTGCTCGTCTTCGACGACAGCACCTCGGCGCTGGATGCGGCCACCGAGCGGCGCATCTGCGCGATGATCCGGGAGGAGGCCGCGGACCGCGTGACGGTCATCGTCGCCCATCGGCTCGGCTCGCTCATGCATGCCGACCGGATCCTCTTCGTCGAGGGCGGGCGGATCGTCGAGCAGGGCAGCCATGCCGAGCTGCTGTCCCTCGGCGGGCGCTACCGGGCGCTGCACGACCTTCAGAACCGCATCGACATGCAGGGAGCCGCGGAATGACCCGACGCAGCGGTGCCGATCCCGCCGACCTCGCCGATACGGGCGCGCGCCCGCCCCGCGCCGCGGTCGGCTCGCACCGCATCCAGGAGGAGATGTTCGGCCGCGCCTTCGACCGCAACGTGCTGCGGCGGATCTGGGCCTTCGTGCGGCCCTACGACCGCCAGCTCGCGATCTCGGTCGGCGCGGTGCTCGTGTTCACCGGAACCCAGCTCGCCATCCCGCTGATCATCGGGCGGGCGATCGATACCGGCCTGACCGGCGACGCGGCGGGGCGCGCCGCGCTGACCCTGTCGCTCGCCCTGCTGGCGCTGGCGATCGCGATCAACTTCGCGGCCTCCTGGGTGCAGGAATCCGTCGTCGGCAAGGCCGCCGAGAACGTCCTCTTCGATATCCGCACGGCCATGTTCGGGCATCTGCAGGAGGTGTCGCTGGGCTTCATGGACAAGACCGAGGTCGGCCGCCTGATGTCGCGCCTGCAGGGCGACGTGAACGCGATGCAGGAATTCCTAGAGACCTCGGTGCTGTCGGTCGGCGACATCGTGCTGCTGATCGGCATCGTCGTCGTCATGCTCTGGCTCGACTGGCAGCTGGGGCTGCTGACGCTTCTTGTGCTGCCGGTGCTGCTCGTGGTGCGGCTGATCTGGCTGCCGCGGGCGCGGGCCGCGTTCATGGCCGCGCACGAGGCCAACTCGGTCGCCAACGGCGCGCTGGCCGAGGCCATCCACGGGGTGCGCACCGTGCAGGCGATGGCCCGGCAGGAGACCAATCTCGCGCTCTACGGCGACAAGGCCCGCACGACGCTGGAGGCGCATCGCACCGCCTCGCGCTACGCGCAGGTCATGGTGCCGATCGTCGACGGGCTGACCGGCGTGGCGATGGCGGTCGTCGTGGTGCTCGGCGGCTCGATGGTCCTGTCGGGGCGGATCGAGGTCGGCGTGATGGTCACCTTCCTGTTCTACGTCCAGCGCTTCTTCGACCCGATCCGCTCGCTGACGCTGCAATATTCGGTGATGCAGCGGGCGATGGCCTCGGGCTCGCGGCTGATCGAGGTGCTCGACGTCCCCGTCGAGGTGGCCGAGGCGCGGGACGCGCGCGACCTGCCCGCCGACATGGACGGCTCGGTGGAGTTCCACAACGTGACGTTCGGCTACGCCCCCGGCCAGCCGGTGCTCCGGGGCGTCAGCTTCCGGATCGCGCCGGGCGAGACGGTGGCGCTGGTCGGGCCGACCGGATCGGGCAAGTCGAGCACCGTGTCGCTGCTGAAGCGCTTCTACGATGTCCAGGGCGGGCAGGTGCTGGTCGGCGGATGCGACGTGCGCCACCTCACGCGGGACTCGCTCGCCCGCGAGACGGCGGTGGTGCTGCAGGAGCCCTATCTGTTCAGCGGAACCCTGCTGGAGAACATCCGCTACAACCGGACCGACGCCAGCCGGGACGACGTGATCGCGGCCGCCCGGGCGGTGGGCGCGCACGACTTCATCGCCGCGCTGCCGCAGGGCTACGACACGACGATCGGCGAGCGCGGCGGCGCGCTGTCGCTGGGCCAGCGCCAGCTCGTCAGCTTCGCGCGCGCGCTGATCGCCGACGCCCGGATCCTCGTGCTTGACGAGGCCACGGCCAGCGTCGACAGCTATACCGAGATGCAGATCCAGAAGGCGCTCCGGAGGCTGCTCGCCGGGCGCACCGGGCTGGTGATCGCGCACCGGCTGGCCACGATCCGCGACGCCGACCGCATCATCGTGCTCCGGGCCGGCGAGATCTGCGAGCAGGGCACCCACGCGGAGCTGCTCGCGCTCGGCGGGCTCTATGCCGACCTCTGCCGCGCGAACCGCGGCTCCTTCGACGATCTGCCCGGCCGGCACGGGGAGAACCCGGCCGCCGCCCTGCCCTGAGCGCGGCGCCTCGTGCCGGTGTCGTGAACGGGCCCGGATCAGTTGTCCCGTGTCAGGCGTGGATCGAGGAAGTCGCGCAGCCAGTCGCCGATGATGTTGAAGGCGAGGACGGTCAGCACGATGGCCAGGCCCGGGAACACCGCGAGCCACCACTTGTTCGACAGCAGGTGATCCCGGCTCTCCGACAGCATGCTGCCCCAGGTCGGCACGTCGGGCGGCACGCCGAGGCCGAGGAAGGACAGCGCCGCCTCCGACAGGATGACGCTCGCCACGTTGAATGAGGCGATGACCGTGAGCGGCGCCATGATGTTGGGCAGGATCGTGCGGAACAGGATGCTCAAGGTCCGGTCGCCCATAGCGCGGGCCGCCTCGACATACTCCTTCTCCCTCAGCGACAGGGTCTGCGCCCGCACGATCCGCGCATAGGTGATCCACTGCCCGATTCCGAGGACAAGGATCATGTTGACGAGCCCGGGCCCCAGCACGACGAGGAACATGATCGCCAGCAGGATGAACGGGAAGGCCAGCTGGATGTCGCCGAGCCGCATGATGACGTCGTCGATCCAGCCGCCGAAATAGCCCGCGACGAGCCCGGCGATGGTGCCGATCGTGCCGCCGACGGCGATCGCCGCGACGCCGACCAGCAGCGACACGCGCGCGCCGTAGAGCAGCCGCGACAGCACGTCCCGCCCCAGGTGGTCGGACCCCAGCCAGTAGACCGAATCGCCGCGCCCCGGGCTGCCCGGCTCGACCAGGCGCATCAGGATGTTCTGGCGATTGGGGTCGAAGGGCGCGAGCGCGGGGCCGAAGATCGCCACGAGGGTGACGATGACGAGGATGATCATGCCGACCAGCGCCCAGCGGCTGTCGACCATGCTGCGGACGGCGCGCCGCAGGGCGCGGCCGCGATGCGCGGGCGCGGGCGAGGCTGCCTGCGCGGCCAGCGGAGCGGACGAGATCTCTGTCATGGACGCGCGCCCCCTAGAGCTTCACGCGCGGGTCGAGCCGCGCATAGACGAGATCGACGATCAGGTTGAGGAAGATGAAGATCACGGCCAGCAGGATCACCGAGGCCTGCACCACCGGGATGTCCCGCTGGTTGATCGCGTTGAACACCAGCCGGCCGATGCCGGGATAGGAGAACACCGTCTCCACGACCACGACGCCGCCCAGAAGGAAGCCGAATTCGAGGCCGATCATGGTCACGACCGGCAGCCAGGCGTTGCGCATGGCGTGGTGCAGGATCACCCGGCGCTCGGAGATGCCCTTGGACCGCGCCGTGCGCACGTAGTCCTGCTGCAGCACCTCCAGCATCGAGGACCGCACGAGCCGCGCGTTGCGCGCCAGCGTGTAGGTGCCCACGGCGAGGGCCGGCATGATCATGTAATGGATCGACTGCGGCAGGTTGGCGAAGGCGGTGCGGAACTCGCCGGCGAAGAGCGGCTCGAGGAACGGCACATGGCCCGAGATCGGGAACCACTGCAGGTAGAGGCCGAAGAACATGATCATCATGATCCCCATCCAGAAATTGGGGATCGACTGGCCCAGCATCGCGAAGGTCATGATGCCGCCGTCGGCGGGCCGCCCCCGCTTCAGGGCGGCGTAGATGCCCAGCGGGATCGACAGGGCGATGGCGAGGACGAGCGAGAACAGCGTGAGCTCGATCGTCGCCGGCATCGCCTCGAGCACGACGCCCATCGCGGGCTGCCCGTAGCTGAGCGAATTGCCGAAATCGCCCTGCAGCACGTTCCAGACATAGTCGAGATACTGGATGTGCAGCGGCCGGTCGAAGCCGAGCGCCTCGCGCGTGCGCTGGATCTCCTCGGTGCTGGCGTTCTCGGACACGAAGAGATAGGTCGGATCGCCCCCGATCTGCAGCGAGATGAAGCTGATCAGCGTCACCCCGATGATGACGACGATGCTCTGCATAAGGCGACGCGCGAGGAAGGTCCACATGGCCGTCGCCCCCTACCCGTCCGCCATCGCGGCCGGGCGCGCCCCGTCCATGCCGAAAGGATCATCCCGGCCCGCGGCGACCTGCCCGGCTTTTGCCCGCGTCCGGTCTGGCGGCATCGACCCGGTTCCAGGCTGCTTGACAATCAATCCATGCTCTCCGACTGTAGGCGTTAGATTGTCGACAGTTGCACAAGAGAACCATGTCATCGGCAAGCCGTCAAGCAGAGGGGCCGCGAAAGCGCGGAAAGCGGTGCCGGTCGGACCGCGACGGGCAATTGCTGGGCGATCGCGCTCAAGGACTGCGCCGCGCCGGGCCGGCCGCGCCCGCCGACACGGCATGACAACCGCCGGGAGCACCATGGACCGAACGCGAGGCACCGAGGCGCCGCCCCTGCTGGAGGTGCGCGACCTGCAGACCACCTTCGATCTGTCGAAGACGCTGTCGGTGCGGGCCGTCGACGGGGTGAGCTTCTCGGTCGAGGCGGGCGAGACCCTTGCCATCGTCGGCGAAAGCGGTTCGGGCAAGTCCGTCACCAGCCTGTCGATCATGGGCCTCCTGCCGAAGGAGGCGGGCCGGATCACCGGCGGCAGCATCCGCCTCGACGGGCGCGAGATCAGCGCGCTGAGCGACGTCGAGATGCGGGAGATCCGCGGCCGGGAGATCGGCATGATCTTCCAGGAGCCGATGACCAGCCTCAACCCGGTCCATACCGTCGGCCGGCAGATCGCCGAGATGGTCGTCCGCCATACCGGCATGTCGCGCGCCGCGGCCCGGCGGCGGGCGATCGAGATGCTCGACCTCGTGGGCATCCCCGAGCCGGGGCGCCGCGTCGACACCTACCCGCACGAGATGTCGGGAGGCATGCGCCAGCGCGCGATGATCGCCATGGCGCTGTCCTGCGAGCCGCGCATCCTGATCGCCGACGAGCCGACGACGGCGCTCGACGTGACGATCCAGGCGCAGATGCTGGAACTGATGGACGACCTGCAGAAGCGGCTCGGCATGGCGATCGTCTTCATCACCCATGATCTCGGCGTGGTGGCGGAGGTCGCCGACCGCGTCGTGGTGATGTATGCCGCGCAGGTGGTCGAGACCGCGCGGGTCGAGGACATCTTCCGCACCCCCCGCATGCCCTACACCGCGGGGCTGATGGCCTCGATCCCGCGGCTCGGCGCGTCGTCGGCCCGCAAGCGTCGCCTCAAGGCGATCCCCGGCACGGTGCCGGCGCTGACCAGCCTGCCCGAGGGCTGCCGGTTCCATCCGCGCTGCGCCTTCGCCACCGATCTCTGCCGGTCCGCGGTGCCGGCGCTGGAGGCGACCGGAGACGGCCACATGATCCGCTGCGCGCGCTGGCGCGAGCTGACCCTCGATGTCGGGCAGGCCTCTTGACCGCGCCGCTCCTCGAGGTCGACCGCCTGTGCAAGTACTTCCCGATCCACGGGGGGCTCTTGCGGCGCGTGGTCAACCATGTCCGCGCGGTCGACGACGTCTCCTTCTCGATCGGGGCGGGCGAGGTGGTGGGCCTCGTCGGCGAGAGCGGCTCGGGCAAGACCACGGCCGGCCGCACGATCCTGCGGCTGGAAAAGGCGACGTCCGGCGCGGTGCGCTTCCGGGGCACCAACATCATGGCGCTGCCCGCCTCCGAGATGCGGGCCTATCGCCGGAAGATGCAGATCATCTTTCAGGATCCCTATGCCAGCCTGAACCCCCGCGAGAAGGTGCGCGAGGTGCTGACCCACCCGCTGCGCCTGCACCGCATCGGCAACCGGGCCGACCACGAGGACCGCGCGATCTCCCTGCTGGAGAAGGTCGGGCTGTCGCGCGACCATCTGGACCGCTTCCCGCACGAGTTCTCCGGCGGCCAGCGCCAGCGCATCGGCATCGCGCGCGCGCTGGCGGTCGAGCCGGACTTCATCGTGGCGGACGAGCCCGTCTCGGCGCTCGACGTCTCGATCCAGGCGCAGGTCATCAACCTGCTCGACGACCTCAAGACCGATCTCGACCTGACGATGCTGTTCATCGCCCACGACCTCGGCGTGGTCGAGCATATCTGCGACCGGATCGTCGTGATGTATCTGGGCCGGGTGATGGAGATCGCGTCCGCCGCCGATCTCTACGCGCGCCCCAATCACCCCTACACCCAGGCGCTGCTCTCGGCGGTGCCGATCCCCGAGCCGGGACGGCGCCGCACGCGCGTCGCGCTCAGGGGCGACATTCCCAGCCCGATCGACCCGCCCTCGGGATGCGTCTTCCGCACGCGCTGCCCGATGGCGATAGCCGACTGCGCCCGGGTGGTGCCCGAGCTGCGCAAGGTCGGCGAGGGGCACCTGAGCGCCTGCATCCGGACGACGTGACCCGGGCGAACGCGCCGGGGGCGCCGGGGCGGGAGAAACCTTGACAAGCCGTCCGGGCCGGCCGCACTGTTCACGCCATGGATTGTCGACAGACCACAACATGCATGTCTATCGTCGCCACGCGGCGGCGGCAGGGTCGCGACCGATCCGGCCGCGTCCGCGGCGCGACAGGGCCGGGCGGGCCCGCGGCGGGACCTGCGCCATGACGCCGGTCAAGGCGCCGCCGGCGTTCGTCGCCCCGATCGAGAACGTGCCGCTGCGCGTCCAGGTCGCCAACAGCCTGCGCAGCGCCATCCTCAGCGGTCGGCTCCGGCCCGGCACGCAACTCGTGGAGACGGCGCTAGCGGAGCAGATGAACGTCAGCCGCGCGCCCATTCGCGAGGCGATCCAGATCCTCGAGAATGACGGGCTGGTCGAGACCATCGCCTACAAGGGCAAGCGGGTGAAGCCGCTGACCGCGCGCGAGGTCGCCGAGACCTATTCGCTGCGCGAGGTGTTCGAGGTGATGGCCGCGCGCCGGATCCTCGAGACCGGCGCGCCGCTGGACGCCCTGCACGCCCAGTGCGCCGCGATGGCAGATGCGGCGGAGGCCGACGATTACGACGCGCTGACCGTGGCCGACAAGGCCTTCCATCACGCGCTGATCCGGCTCGCCGACCACGACCTGCTGCAGGCCTCGTGGCAGAACCTCTATCTCCGCATCCACCAGATCATGGCCCTGCGCAACCGCGACGAGCAGAACCTCCACGACATCGCCAGCAACCATCCGCCGATCGTCGCGGCGCTCGAAAAACGGGACGCCGACCGCGCGATCGCCCTGATTTCCGAGCATACGCGCACGCTGGCCGCGTTCGATCCTGCCAGCTTCGTGAACGATCTGCAGCCCGACGACCCATGAGGCCGGTGCCGCGGCGCAATCCGGGAAAGGCGCGCCGGGCTCGTCCCGCACCGGCGAGAGAACCACACGGGAAACCCGGGACACTCACCAACAGGCGAAAGGAAACTCAGATGCCGCGACTTAACAGACTTCTTTCGACGGGAGCCGCCGGCCTCCTCGCGGCGACCGCCGCGCAGGCCGAGACGATCACCGTCGGGCTGAGCACCGCCGTGGCGACCTTCGACCCCGCGACGATCTCGTCGCGCGACAACTCGAACATCGCGCGCCACATCTTCGGAACGCTGCAGACGATCGACGGCGACGGTAACGTGCAGAACGACCTCGCCACCGATCTCGAGATCACCGAGGACGGCACCGGCTACATCTACACGTTGCGCGAGGGGCTGACCTGCCATGACGGCGAGCCGCTGACCGCCGAGGACGTCGCCTACACCTTCAACCGGGCCGCCGACCCGGAGAACGCCTTCACCGGCAACGTGCCCGGCTTCGTCTTCTCCTCGATCGGTTTCCAGGACGCCGAGGCGCTCGACGAGCTCCGCGTGCAGGTCAACATCGAGCGCAAGAACCCGATCGCCTTCGGCCTGATCGCCGAGGTCATGATCCACTGCAAGGACAGCTACGAGGCCATGACCAACGAGGAGGCGGTCACCAACCCGATCGGGTCGGGCCCCTACCGCCTCGTCGAATGGAACCGCGGCTCGAGCGTCGTTCTCGAGGCCGTGGACGAGGACTTGACCTTCGACCGGATCGTCTACCGGATCATCCCCGAGGCCTCCACCCGCGCCGCCGAGCTGATCGCCGGCAACGTCGACATCATCACCAATGTCGCGCCCGACCAGATGGACGTGATCAACGCCTCCGACACCGCCTCGGTCAACCCGATCCAGGGCACGCGGCGGATGTATGTCGGCTTCAACCTGTCCGACAGCATGGCCGAGGAGCCCGGGGGCGAGGCCATCCAGGACCCCGACGTGCGCCGCGCGCTGCAATATGCCGTTGACGTGCCGACGATCTGCCGCCAGCTGCTGAACTTCGAATGCGAGCGGATGACCGGCATCGTGAACCCGCAGAACGCGCATCCCGATCTGGAGCCCTACCCCTACGATCCCGAGCGGGCCGAAGAGCTGCTCGACGAGGCCGGCTGGCCGCGCGGCGAGGACGGCGTCCGCTTCTCGATCGCCTTCCAGGCGGGCCAGGGCCGCTATCTGAACGACGTCAGCGTCGTGCAGGCGATCACCCAGTATCTCGAGGATGTCGGCCTCGACGTCGACCTGCAGATCATGGAGTGGTCGAGCGTCTACATCCCGCTCATCCGGCAGCGCAACGCCGGCCCGCTCTACTTCATCGGCTCGGGCGGGGCGCTCTGGTCGCCGCTCTACGACATGACGGACCTCGCCCGGGTCGACAGCGGGACGAACTACACCCACTGGGACGACCCGCGCTGGTTCGACCGCTGGGAGGACATCTCCAACGCCACGAGCGAGGAGGAAACGCGGCAGATCGTCAACGAGATGCTGGAAGTCTTCTACGAGGACGGCCCGTGGCTCCACCTCTACTTCCAGCCGGACTTCTACGGCGTGAGCAACCGGATCGACTGGGAGCCCCGCCCCGACGAGAAGGTCTATCTCTTCAACGCCGGCCTGAAGTGAGGCCCGGCGGGCGGGCCTGACCCCGCCCCGCCAGCGGCGCCCACCTGACCAAGCGTGCGCCGCTTTTTTTGGTCGCGCGACGGCCTGTCGACGCCAGCGCCGCCTTCCGTGAGCCGCGGCAGGCGGTGATAGAGAACGCTCCGGCCATCGCGGCACGCCTTCTGGCCAAGGGCGCAAGCGAGCCAGGTCTTGCCGACCCCGCAGGGCCCCGTGACGATCAGGTTCTGCCGTTTCTCGATCCACTCGCCGTCTGCGAGCCGACGGAACAGGTCGCGATCGAGCTTCCGGGGCGCGCGATAGTCCACGTCCTCGATGGCGGCGCCGACATGGCGCAGCTTCGCGGCGCGCATCCGGCTCTGGTACCGCTTGGTGCTGCGATGGGCGGCTTCCCGGTCGACCAGCAGGCCGAGCCATTCGGCGTGGCCGAGATCGTCGGCCCCGTCCCGGGTCTGAAGATCGGCGAATGCGTCGGCCATGCCGTCGAGCCTCGCCGAAGCCGGTGACGTCGTCCGGCCGCCGGAGGATCGCGCGGACCAGTGCGGGCGCGCCGCCCTCGGCGGTGTAGACGACGTCCCGCGCGAGATGCGCGTCCGCGAAGAGCGCGTCGAGGGCGGCGGCGAACTGCCGTGCTTCCCGACAGCGCCGTGCTGACGGTCGTCATAGTGGCGATCTCCGTGGCGTCAGTCAGTCAAACGCATGCCGAGCTTCTGAGCCGCGTTGCGGAGAGCCGTGTATGCCTGCCTTCCTGTGACGGCCGATTTTTTCTGTAGCTCCTCCAGCATCGCTACCTTTGCAGTCTGCGGCACGACCATCCGTCGTGTCTTTTTTTTCCAGGTCGCGAGCAGGTCTTCTGCCCGCTGTCGTTGAGGGCTCGGCGAACGCCCTCGCCTCGCGTTCCTGGGGAATTCTACCCGTTTTACAATGCTGTAGAGGTGCCCATCTTTGTTCGAGGTGTCCCAGCGTGCTGTCTGGGCCGAGAGCTGCCTCACCAGCCCGCTGGTGCTGCACGCCGACAACGGGAGCCCGATGAAGGGCGCAACCATGCAGGTCACCAT